>JAYQQG010000072.1:0-17334 GCA_038145765.1 Verrucomicrobiales bacterium | reverse complement strand
ATATTCTGTTGACATCAGGAAAATAAATAGTAGTGTCGCTTCTGAGGAGGTTTAGGAATAACACTAAAATCACGCCGGGGGGATGTGGTTTTTGGGAGGTGAGTCCTAAGCTGGGGGGACATGAGGTCTTTTCCTATATTTAATATACTAGTTGGGTTGTGTGTTGGGGTGGTGAATTTCCACGGGGCGATTACGCCGCAAGGGGGAGAATATCCACTTATCGGTGATATTGCCGGGCATCAACAGCATCCCACGGTCATGTTGCATTCAACAGGCGGACTGGTGGCTTGGCAAAATGCAACGGCCGACAGCGGTGGGGAGCGGATTGTGGTTCAGCCGCTGGGGGCCGACCTTCGAGGAGTGGGCGCGCCTCGGGTAATCAGCCAGAATATCAACGGTCAAAATGATTTAAATCCGGCCGTGGCGGCCCTGCCGGAGGGCCATTCGGTCGTGGTGTGGGAATCAGGTCCGCGCGCTTCAAAGGATGTGTTTATCCGCTTTCTGAATGCTCAAGGGCATTTCTTGAGCGAAATACAAGCGGTCAACTCCTATCAATCCGGTGTGCAATCCGATGCCGCGGTGGCAACTATGCCTGATGGCACAGTGCTCGTGGTTTGGGCGAGTGATGGTCAGGATGGGTCTGGTGAGGGAATTTATGGACAACGCTGGAACGCGACAGGTGCGAAAGTGGGCGGTGAATTTCGAGTGAGCCAAACTACTCAGCAAAATCAATCCCGCCCGGCCGTGGTGGCGTTGGGGAACGGGCAATTTGTGGTGGCTTGGGTGGGTGAATCGGTGGCGGGTCGAAACAGTTCCGGCGCGCCCAATCTGCGCCGCAACGTCTTGGCTCGGTTCGTGGGGGCAACGGACCTTTCAGGAAACGAATTTCAACTCAATGAAGGCAGCGTCGTGGCGACTGAGGTTTCATTGGCAACGTTAGCCTCAGGTGGGTTTGTGGGGGCTTGGACGCAGCGCGATGAGGCGAGCACACGAAATATTACCGAAGTGCATGCCCGCCAATTTGCCGCCAACGGATTGCCGAAGGGTGCGGGTCAACGGATCAACACCTTTCTGCCGGGCGCACAGGACAGCCCTGCATTGGCCTCCGTGAATACAGGAACCCTGTTGGTCTGGAGCAGCTTTGGGCAGGATGCCGGTGGATTGGGGGTGCGAGGGCGTTTATTGTCCGGCGGCACCGAATTTGGCGTCAATGCTCAGGAAAATTTGGACCAATCCACGCCGGCGATCGCCTCGGATGGCAGCCATCAATTGCTCGCTGTTTGGGCAAATACGATTCGTGCTGATCACTCAATACTATCGGCTCAGCGTTATGTCCTGCATGATGGCAATGGCTTGCCATCGGCTACGGATTTGAGTGCGGGGCAGGTTGAGGTGGTGGGGGATGAAGCGGTACAACGCCAAACCAATCCGAGTGTGGTTGCCGAGCGCGAACAGGCAGCTGCCCTGAAGTTGCAGCAATCGGAAAATATTGCTGGCACCGCGACCCTGCAAGTGGCAGCCGCATCGCAGCCATTGAATGAGGCAACAGTTCCACCGCCTCCACCCGTCGTGGAATCGGTGGCTCCACAACCGGTTCTTGTGCCTGTGCCTCAAGTGTCGCAGGTGGCTGAAACCACTGTGTCTCCACAGCCACAGCCGGTTGATCCTGCGCCGCAAGTGAGCTCGGTGGCATCGGCGCCCCGGGCCCAGGTATCCATCGAATCGAATCCGTTACCGACCGCTTCCACCGCGGCGCTCAATGCCTTGGGAGGATTGACACAACAATATCAAGCGGGCGGCCAGGCCCGTCAGCAATTGGGATCTACTCGTTCGTATATTGCTCCCGTACGCCAGTACGCTGCTGCAGGGGTCACTTTGGGAAGTGCCCCTTCCCGGTCCAGTATGCTGTTGGGCAGCACGTTTTCGCGGACTCGCCCCAGTGCTCTCCGGATCACCTCTGCTGGGTCCGATGTCGGGTTGGGGCAGCCGAGAACATCGGTTGCGGCCCAGGCGGCGTCTGCGGCTCCAGCCAGTCAACAGGCTGCCGCAAACACGGCCAGCGCCCGGGCTCAAGCGGTGCTGGCCGGTGCGACCGCCAGTGCGGCGACCGCCAATAATACCAGTCAACAAGCCGTGCCTGCAGGCATTGTGCGTACAGGCCGCGGAACCAATTTGCGCTGGGTGTCGCAATACGGTGCCCGTTATCAGGTGCAATCCTCTAACGATCGATATTCATGGAATAACGTCGGCACACCCCGCACCAGCACCAGTGGCGTGGATGCACTGAACATTAGTAATGTAAGCGCACGTTATTTTAGAGTGATTCAGGTGAACTAAACGACTATGGAAAAAAAATTTTTAACACTATTGGCCACCGCACTGATCTTGAGTCGGGCATCGCTCCCAGCGGGAGTGATCCCAGATGGAGGGGAGCACGGGATGGTGGTTGGTAGTGGGGGGCACCAGAGTGGACCGAGCCTGGCGTTATGGAGCGGGGGAGGTTTGGTTGCGTGGGAGAACAGCAGTAATACGGGCACGAAGCGGATTGCGGTTCAGGCGTTGGATGGACAGGGGAGAGGCACAGGGAGTGTGCAGGTGGTCAGTCAGAACGTGGACCGGGTGAATGACACCGATCCGGTGATCGCACGAGTGGATGAAAGCACAGCGGTAGTGGTGTGGAGCTCGGGTCCACGAGGCAACAGCGATGTGTATATGGCTTTGGTCGGGCGCAATGGCGCGCGATTGGGGGAGATTCAACAGGTCAACCAGCAAACGGGGCGGAACCAGGGTGAACCTTCTGTGGGAGTTTCGGCGGATGGCACGATCATGGTGGCTTGGGAGAGCGATCATCAGGATGGGGATGGCAGTGGTGTTTACGGGCGTATCTACAGTAGCACGGGCGTCTCGCAAGGGGGAGAACTGCCCCTGAACCAAACGACAGCGGGGAACCAAAGCCAGCCGGTTGTTCAGGGATTGAGTGCGGACCGTTTTATGGTGTCCTGGGTCAGCGGAGTCATTGCCGGCCGCAACTCGGTGGGCGGGCTGAAGTTGCGCAGTCAGGTGATGGGCCGGTTTTATCAGGGAGGCAGCGCCCAGCGCAACGAGTTCAAGATTAGCGGCACCGACGTGATTGTCCAGTCGCCGGCCACGCATCTGGGATCCGACGGCCGCCTGCACGTGGGTTGGATGCAACGTACGGAGATCAACAGCCAGGATAAGTTCGATATCTGGGGAGTCAGTCTCGATGCCGCCAGCGGGGTTCCCGCCGGGAACCCGGCCCAGATCAACCAGTTTAGCAGCGGGGAACAGCTGAACCCGCAGATTGTGAGTCAAGGCGGGGAAGTGGTGTATGTGTGGGAGTCAGTGGGTCAAGACCTGGGCGGCCACGGCATCGTGGGGCGCAGTTACCCCAATGGCGAAGAGTTTGTAATCAACAGCCAGCGTAATCTGGACCAATACGATCCGGCCATCGCCGCGGATGACCAAGGTAAAGTGATTGTGGCCTGGGCCAACACCATCAGCGCCACCAGCTCCATCCTTTCAGCCCAACACTTCCGTATTGGTGCGGGCAGCCTCACGCCGACGGTTGCCAGTGCGGCCCCGCCGTTGCAGGCAGTGCCCAGCACGCCTGCGGCCCCCAACGTGGTGCCCCCCGCGCAGACGCCTGCCCCCACCGCAGTGGTGGCCAGCAACAACGTGACGCCCACTCCGGTGACTCCGGCAGTGGCCGCTCCAGCCTTCCCGCAACCGCCCACCGCCAGCGCGGCCTCGCGGGCGGTGGCCGCCCAGGCCAGCCTGCGCAGTGGCAATACCACCCCGGGCATGGCTGCGGCCGCCCCAGCCGCTGCCCAGCCGAGTGCCAGCGGGTTTAGCATGAACCGTTTTCAGAGCCGCGCCAGCTTGCGTTCGGGGCTGACCACACCGGGGCAAGCGGCCAGCAATGCGCTGCAGCAAATGGCGGCTGCCCGCCAACAACTGCGCGGGGGTGGGGCAACCGCCCTGTCCGGCCGCATCCGCAGCGGCAGCTATAGCAGCCATCCCGCTTCCCCCAGCCGGGCCGCGATGATGAACCCGGAGTTGCGCACGGCTTCGGCCAATACCTTCCAACGTCCAGGCATCCGCAGCGGCAGCTACGGGGCTTCTTCCGCCTTTGCCAGCCGCAACAGCACCGGCATTGGGGCGGTTCGTTCGATGGCCAGTCCATCGTCAGCGATTCGGAGTGGGAGCGCCCAAAACCGATTTGAACTGATGCGCCAACAGGCGCAGAACGCAGCCAACCAACTCACCCAAACCCGGCAGGTCTCGGCCAGTTTACAGCTGCAAGGCAGCCAAATGAACCTGCAATGGCAAGGCCGCAGCGGCACACGCTACCAGGTGCAGGGCTCCAATGACCAGGTCAGCTGGCAAAACCACGGCGGGATCCGCAGTGGAACCGGAGCCAACACCGCCGCAGTCGACCGCAGCTACCGCTATTACCGCGTCGTCGAACGCAACTAACCCAATCTCAATAACACTGCATGATGAAAAAGACGTTCCTCATCCTGTTAGGCCTCATGGCTTCCCACGCCGATGCCTTCGTTCTCGTCGGACCGCGTCATGCGAACGAGAATACTCTGACATTCAATGACACGGGAGGCACGTTACAGAGCAACCCGGTGGCCAGTGCAAATTTGCAGGATGATTTAGGTGGCCCCAAGCGGATTGATGAGTTTTATCGCTGGAATACACCCTATTTGACCTACGGCTTTGATGCATCGTTTGTGCAGTTTTTTGGAGAGGAAGGGATCATGGCGGTGACCAATGCCATGAATGTGTTGAACGATTTTTTTGTTCCACAAGATGGAAGTTATAAGGGGATGTCACAATTGAATTTGGCCCGGCACGGTTTTGGCGGGAATTACAATACAACATGGTTAAATCTGACGGCGCAAAACGAAAATCTGATGGACATCAAGAGCCTGGCGCTTGGAATGATGGTGAACTATTTGGGGCTGGGGAATCCCTATCGTTATGCGTTCACTGCAACCAACTGTCTGGTTGAAGCAGCCGGGGGGACAGCGACATTTTCGGTGGCACTGAAAAACTACGACCCGACAACCTATGCGGAAACAGATCGAATCAATAATGTGCAATATTCTTACCGATTGGTGCATGATCAAATTCCGGGCTTCACAATTCCGGCCGGTGTGCTGGGTACGGGTGCACGGGATCCCGCTGCATTGAATACGATCAACATGGATTTGGAGGAATTTACCTCTGACACGAGTGGGAACGCCTACTCGGCGGTGGCGGCAATTGTGGATGCGTTTTATGGCAACACGGATTTGGTGTGGACGGATGTGCCCAGTACTTACAGCTTCGGGGTGTTTTATGACGGGATGAACGCGATGGGCGGCATGTACCAGCCGCGCCATGCATTGACGTATGACGATGCCGGCGGGTTGAAATATATGTACGACACCAATACGGTGGCGATGGAGTTTAATCCCTATACATTATCTATCCCGGCCGACTACACTTGGTGGTTGCAGGGGCATTCCCAATTAAGTCAGCACAAGGGGGCCATGCTGCCGTCTGGATCGGAATTATATAATCGTAGCCAAGGGATTTTTCCGGCACGCAATGCAGCAGGCTTGCCGGCTCAGTTTTCGTCCACGCATCCATTGGCCCAGTTCGGCAGCCCGGCGGCGGCTACCATGACCCCATTTATGACAGGCGCAGCGCCAACATTCACGGGGGTGAACGTCGGTAAAATGGCTTGGGCTTACCGCGGCGGCATCGACACCATTCAATTATATCAAACATCATTTGACTCCCTGCTCAACATGAACCATATCGCCACGAACTATATCTGGTGGGATACATTCATGACCAATGTGCAGGCAAATCTGCCGGACAGTGCCACGATGGCAGACACCACTCCGGGGGCTTCCGTATCCTTTGTGGGGGCAACCTCGCAGTTTTTCCAACAGCAAGTGGGTCGCACAGTGGCGGCTCCGGATTTTCTGTTCTCGGCGGGAGCCATCGCACCCACGACAGCTGGGATGCCCGTGGCCTTTAACCGGACGGTGCCCTCGGTGGATACCCCCAACACTACAGCCACGCCGGCGACTACTGCGGGCGCTGTGGAACGCATCTGGGCAGGTGAGGCCATCACGGCAACCGGAACGATTTATCATAACCGTTCATTCAAACGCAAAGTGGGATTGAATGGTCCGGGCATCTGGTCGTTGGCACCGGCAGCGGCGACGCCGGGAATGACCATGACCTTCAATGATACCATCGGATACGGAGGGTTTGAAGTGGTCTGGAGTGGTGAAATCAGTGTGGTGGGCGATCAGTCCGTTCCGTTGGCGCAGCAGCAGTGGGCATATATCAAAGGGCCTGGACCATTGGATATCGTGAAATTTCCCAGCGAGACTTCCTATAAAAATCTGTTTGAAAATTCAATCTACCCCGTGACCTCGGTGCCGATGATCACGTTGGTATCGGATGATGGCGGCTTGACTGCAATTGATCCCAATTCATTAACGCGAACAACTGAGACGTTGACGATCATGGGCCAGCATCTGCGCAATGCCACGGCGATCGAAATTGTGAATGCGAATGGCGCGGTCGTGCAGTTACTCTACGAAGGGACGGATTTTGAGGTCGTGAGCGATCGGCAGATCAATGTGATCGAAGGCAAGATTGGGTATGACGCAGAAGGCACAGCGCGGCAGGTGCGGGTATGGAACACGGTAGGGGTGAGTGCGGCGAGTGAGGATAAGTTTAGCATCAACACCGGCCGTGTGGTCCTCACAGGAACCTCACATGATGGGATCTACTACAGCAAGGATGAGCCGTTGATTTTGTATGGCCGAGGTTTCCAATCCAAGCAGATTGGTTTATTGGATGATAACAAGACTCTGAGCAATGTTCGGCTGGATTTGTCAAACGGCGATGCATTTTATCCGACTGGTGCCAGTAGCGGAGCAGGCGAGGAGCTATCCAGCAGGATCACTGTTATGAGTGACACTCAGGCGATGATTCAGGCATCGGTTTTTAACGGCGTCAACGATGCCACCGGCATTGTAGTTCGGGCCGGTCGCGGCACGGCGAATACCTTGAGCCATGCGAATGGCAAGACGATGGAGTTTGTCACCGGTCTTCCGACAATCACTCAATTACGCTACATCGATACGGACAATGCGAATGCCGAGGTGGATATTAATTCTACCAGCCCACTCCGCCGGGACCGGCCGGTGGTGATTCGCGGCACCGGATTGAGCACGGTGAGCACGATTGAATTGGTAAATGATAGCGGGACGTCGTTTGTGCCGGCGTTGACGGCAAGTTTTACCGGAGCCTTTGTGGATCCGGATGGCACTATGATTCAGCTGACCAAGGCGCCGACTACTGCTTTGCAGGCGATCGGCGGTTTCAACGATTCGCGGGCGGACGGGTTTGGAACATTCCTGGTCAAATTGAAAATTCACAACGGATTTGGGGCGGTGACTTACAGTGAGTCCTTCAATGTTAATATCCAGCCCGAGGATGGCAGTGGTGTGCAGCAGGTCAATATTGCCGGTCCAGCCGATGGTTCCACCTTGAGTGTATTGACCCCATCGCTGCCCAACATCAACGGAGATATATGGGATCGTTCCGTCGGGTCGGGGCAGGATATTACGTTAACCGGTGTGGGGTTGCGGGCTGTCTCCGCTATCTACATTGAGCGTTCCGATAATACCACGCTCAGCCCGGAACCGGTTCTGACGATCAATGCGCCGCCCACCGCTACCCCGGGCGTGACGGTGACTGATACATCCATCATCATTGATACATCCGTGGCTCAGTTTACGGATGCCAATTACTCGGACGCAAGCAACTCAACCGACTTCATGGTGTTCCGCTTGGACTCAAATCGTACGTCGATTCGATCGATCAATAATGCCACCAGCCGTTTCTTGGTGGGGGTGCCCCCGACCATCACGTCGGTCAGCCCGAGCGGGGTTACGGATTGGCGGCGTGATGAAGATAATATGACGATTACCGGTACCGGATTGCGCCTAATCGGCCGGGTGGACATCGTGGATGGGAATGCATTGGATGTAAATTCCTCGATCGCCATCACAGGTGGCGGGAGTTATATCGCCAGCAGCGGAACAAGTGTCAGTTGGAACACGGCCTATACCAATCTGGAAGTGAACGGTTCCGGCTTTGGAGCCAATGTGCCCCAACTGGACTCAGTGCGAGATGATTTCCGAAGGATTCGGATCTTCAATCCATGGGCCACCGGTGGCTTGTCTAGCCCGGCGACCACAACGGGCTCGTTCACCCTCAGTGCCACTCCGACTTATCTGCCTTTGGCGGGTCCGACTGCAGTGAATACGTTCTCCGGAACTGGTGACAACACGATTGGTGATACTTACGTTGCCGGCACGGGTTACGATCGCAATACGACCGGAGGGGCCACTCAAACCTTGGTGATCAGTGGCAATAATTTTCTCGGGGTCAACCGCATTCAATTTGAGGACAACGGGAGCAACGCCTTCGGCAATTTGAACTTCACCGGATTAGAGCCGCAAGCCCCATGGCCGTACACAGTGGCTGTAGGGGGAGGTCAGATTTCGTTCGCTCAAGATGGCCAGACAATTACAATTACCGGAGGCGTATTTGATAATAACGCCACTTGGGCGGATTCGAATTCCACGGAACGACGTCAAATCAGGCTCTACACCGTCGGTGGCCGTAACGCCGTGACCCCTGCATTCGACACCAATTCTTCCATTGATTAGGGCGCAGGTTGGGTTGTAGATAATTCCGCAAACAGAATATTCTGTTGACATCAGGAAAATAAATAGTAGTGTCGCTTCTGAGGAGGTTTAGGAATAACACTAAAATCACGCCGGGGGGATGTGGTTTTTGGGAGGTGAGTCCTAAGCTGGGGGGACATGAGGTCTTTTCCTATATTTAATATACTAGTTGGGTTGTGTGTTGGGGTGGTGAATTTCCACGGGGCGATTACGCCGCAAGGGGGAGAATATCCACTTATCGGTGATATTGCCGGGCATCAACAGCATCCCACGGTCATGTTGCATTCAACAGGCGGACTGGTGGCTTGGCAAAATGCAACGGCCGACAGCGGTGGGGAGCGGATTGTGGTTCAGCCGCTGGGGGCCGACCTTCGAGGAGTGGGCGCGCCTCGGGTAATCAGCCAGAATATCAACGGTCAAAATGATTTAAATCCGGCCGTGGCGGCCCTGCCGGAGGGCCATTCGGTCGTGGTGTGGGAATCAGGTCCGCGCGCTTCAAAGGATGTGTTTATCCGCTTTCTGAATGCTCAAGGGCATTTCTTGAGCGAAATACAAGCGGTCAACTCCTATCAATCCGGTGTGCAATCCGATGCCGCGGTGGCAACTATGCCTGATGGCACAGTGCTCGTGGTTTGGGCGAGTGATGGTCAGGATGGGTCTGGTGAGGGAATTTATGGACAACGCTGGAACGCGACAGGTGCGAAAGTGGGCGGTGAATTTCGAGTGAGCCAAACTACTCAGCAAAATCAATCCCGCCCGGCCGTGGTGGCGTTGGGGAACGGGCAATTTGTGGTGGCTTGGGTGGGTGAATCGGTGGCGGGTCGAAACAGTTCCGGCGCGCCCAATCTGCGCCGCAACGTCTTGGCTCGGTTCGTGGGGGCAACGGACCTTTCAGGAAACGAATTTCAACTCAATGAAGGCAGCGTCGTGGCGACTGAGGTTTCATTGGCAACGTTAGCCTCAGGTGGGTTTGTGGGGGCTTGGACGCAGCGCGATGAGGCGAGCACACGAAATATTACCGAAGTGCATGCCCGCCAATTTGCCGCCAACGGATTGCCGAAGGGTGCGGGTCAACGGATCAACACCTTTCTGCCGGGCGCACAGGACAGCCCTGCATTGGCCTCCGTGAATACAGGAACCCTGTTGGTCTGGAGCAGCTTTGGGCAGGATGCCGGTGGATTGGGGGTGCGAGGGCGTTTATTGTCCGGCGGCACCGAATTTGGCGTCAATGCTCAGGAAAATTTGGACCAATCCACGCCGGCGATCGCCTCGGATGGCAGCCATCAATTGCTCGCTGTTTGGGCAAATACGATTCGTGCTGATCACTCAATACTATCGGCTCAGCGTTATGTCCTGCATGATGGCAATGGCTTGCCATCGGCTACGGATTTGAGTGCGGGGCAGGTTGAGGTGGTGGGGGATGAAGCGGTACAACGCCAAACCAATCCGAGTGTGGTTGCCGAGCGCGAACAGGCAGCTGCCCTGAAGTTGCAGCAATCGGAAAATATTGCTGGCACCGCGACCCTGCAAGTGGCAGCCGCATCGCAGCCATTGAATGAGGCAACAGTTCCACCGCCTCCACCCGTCGTGGAATCGGTGGCTCCACAACCGGTTCTTGTGCCTGTGCCTCAAGTGTCGCAGGTGGCTGAAACCACTGTGTCTCCACAGCCACAGCCGGTTGATCCTGCGCCGCAAGTGAGCTCGGTGGCATCGGCGCCCCGGGCCCAGGTATCCATCGAATCGAATCCGTTACCGACCGCTTCCACCGCGGCGCTCAATGCCTTGGGAGGATTGACACAACAATATCAAGCGGGCGGCCAGGCCCGTCAGCAATTGGGATCTACTCGTTCGTATATTGCTCCCGTACGCCAGTACGCTGCTGCAGGGGTCACTTTGGGAAGTGCCCCTTCCCGGTCCAGTATGCTGTTGGGCAGCACGTTTTCGCGGACTCGCCCCAGTGCTCTCCGGATCACCTCTGCTGGGTCCGATGTCGGGTTGGGGCAGCCGAGAACATCGGTTGCGGCCCAGGCGGCGTCTGCGGCTCCAGCCAGTCAACAGGCTGCCGCAAACACGGCCAGCGCCCGGGCTCAAGCGGTGCTGGCCGGTGCGACCGCCAGTGCGGCGACCGCCAATAATACCAGTCAACAAGCCGTGCCTGCAGGCATTGTGCGTACAGGCCGCGGAACCAATTTGCGCTGGGTGTCGCAATACGGTGCCCGTTATCAGGTGCAATCCTCTAACGATCGATATTCATGGAATAACGTCGGCACACCCCGCACCAGCACCAGTGGCGTGGATGCACTGAACATTAGTAATGTAAGCGCACGTTATTTTAGAGTGATTCAGGTGAACTAAACGACTATGGAAAAAAAATTTTTAACACTATTGGCCACCGCACTGATCTTGAGTCGGGCATCGCTCCCAGCGGGAGTGATCCCAGATGGAGGGGAGCACGGGATGGTGGTTGGTAGTGGGGGGCACCAGAGTGGACCGAGCCTGGCGTTATGGAGCGGGGGAGGTTTGGTTGCGTGGGAGAACAGCAGTAATACGGGCACGAAGCGGATTGCGGTTCAGGCGTTGGATGGACAGGGGAGAGGCACAGGGAGTGTGCAGGTGGTCAGTCAGAACGTGGACCGGGTGAATGACACCGATCCGGTGATCGCACGAGTGGATGAAAGCACAGCGGTAGTGGTGTGGAGCTCGGGTCCACGAGGCAACAGCGATGTGTATATGGCTTTGGTCGGGCGCAATGGCGCGCGATTGGGGGAGATTCAACAGGTCAACCAGCAAACGGGGCGGAACCAGGGTGAACCTTCTGTGGGAGTTTCGGCGGATGGCACGATCATGGTGGCTTGGGAGAGCGATCATCAGGATGGGGATGGCAGTGGTGTTTACGGGCGTATCTACAGTAGCACGGGCGTCTCGCAAGGGGGAGAACTGCCCCTGAACCAAACGACAGCGGGGAACCAAAGCCAGCCGGTTGTTCAGGGATTGAGTGCGGACCGTTTTATGGTGTCCTGGGTCAGCGGAGTCATTGCCGGCCGCAACTCGGTGGGCGGGCTGAAGTTGCGCAGTCAGGTGATGGGCCGGTTTTATCAGGGAGGCAGCGCCCAGCGCAACGAGTTCAAGATTAGCGGCACCGACGTGATTGTCCAGTCGCCGGCCACGCATCTGGGATCCGACGGCCGCCTGCACGTGGGTTGGATGCAACGTACGGAGATCAACAGCCAGGATAAGTTCGATATCTGGGGAGTCAGTCTCGATGCCGCCAGCGGGGTTCCCGCCGGGAACCCGGCCCAGATCAACCAGTTTAGCAGCGGGGAACAGCTGAACCCGCAGATTGTGAGTCAAGGCGGGGAAGTGGTGTATGTGTGGGAGTCAGTGGGTCAAGACCTGGGCGGCCACGGCATCGTGGGGCGCAGTTACCCCAATGGCGAAGAGTTTGTAATCAACAGCCAGCGTAATCTGGACCAATACGATCCGGCCATCGCCGCGGATGACCAAGGTAAAGTGATTGTGGCCTGGGCCAACACCATCAGCGCCACCAGCTCCATCCTTTCAGCCCAACACTTCCGTATTGGTGCGGGCAGCCTCACGCCGACGGTTGCCAGTGCGGCCCCGCCGTTGCAGGCAGTGCCCAGCACGCCTGCGGCCCCCAACGTGGTGCCCCCCGCGCAGACGCCTGCCCCCACCGCAGTGGTGGCCAGCAACAACGTGACGCCCACTCCGGTGACTCCGGCAGTGGCCGCTCCAGCCTTCCCGCAACCGCCCACCGCCAGCGCGGCCTCGCGGGCGGTGGCCGCCCAGGCCAGCCTGCGCAGTGGCAATACCACCCCGGGCATGGCTGCGGCCGCCCCAGCCGCTGCCCAGCCGAGTGCCAGCGGGTTTAGCATGAACCGTTTTCAGAGCCGCGCCAGCTTGCGTTCGGGGCTGACCACACCGGGGCAAGCGGCCAGCAATGCGCTGCAGCAAATGGCGGCTGCCCGCCAACAACTGCGCGGGGGTGGGGCAACCGCCCTGTCCGGCCGCATCCGCAGCGGCAGCTATAGCAGCCATCCCGCTTCCCCCAGCCGGGCCGCGATGATGAACCCGGAGTTGCGCACGGCTTCGGCCAATACCTTCCAACGTCCAGGCATCCGCAGCGGCAGCTACGGGGCTTCTTCCGCCTTTGCCAGCCGCAACAGCACCGGCATTGGGGCGGTTCGTTCGATGGCCAGTCCATCGTCAGCGATTCGGAGTGGGAGCGCCCAAAACCGATTTGAACTGATGCGCCAACAGGCGCAGAACGCAGCCAACCAACTCACCCAAACCCGGCAGGTCTCGGCCAGTTTACAGCTGCAAGGCAGCCAAATGAACCTGCAATGGCAAGGCCGCAGCGGCACACGCTACCAGGTGCAGGGCTCCAATGACCAGGTCAGCTGGCAAAACCACGGCGGGATCCGCAGTGGAACCGGAGCCAACACCGCCGCAGTCGACCGCAGCTACCGCTATTACCGCGTCGTCGAACGCAACTAACCCAATCTCAATAACACTGCATGATGAAAAAGACGTTCCTCATCCTGTTAGGCCTCATGGCTTCCCACGCCGATGCCTTCGTCCTCGTCGGACCGACCGATGCGGGTGCCCTTGAAAATACCCTCGGTTGGGGTGCGCCCAATCAAGCGGTTTTCAGTGCGAATCTTGTGGATGATATGGGGACGCCCAAGCGAATTGATGAGTTCTACCGCTGGAATACGCCGAATCTGACTTATGGTTTTGATGCGTCGTTTGTGCAGTTCTTTGGGGAGCAGGGTATTTTGGCGGTAACGGATGCGATGAATGTGTTGAATGATTATTTCAGGCCGCAGGATGGGAGTTATGTGGGGGTCTCGGATATGAACCTGACCAAACAGGGGTTCGGGGGCAATTACAATACCGCATGGGTCAATGGTTCGGCCCAGCAGGAAAACTTAATTGATATTAAAAGCCTCACATTAGGCATTATGGTGAACTATCTGGGTTTGGGTAATCCGTATCGTTATGCCTTTACGGCGACCAATGCGATCATCCCAAATGCAGCATTGTCCGGAGCGATCTTCTCGGTGGCCTTGAAGAATTATGATCCGAGAACGTTGGTGGAAACGGACATGATTAACGGCGTTCAGTTCTCCTACCGTTTGATCCATGATCAACCGCCGGGATCGGTGGCGGATGCGGCGACTGTCGGGGCGATGACCATGGATTTGGAGGAGTTTACGGCCGACACCAGTGGGAATGCCTTTAGTGCCGTGTCGGCGATCACCGATGCGTTTTACGGGAACTCGGATATTGTCTGGACGGATGTTCCGAGTGTGTTCGGTTTTGGTGTTTATTACGATGGGATCAATGCCATGGGCGGCATGTATCGACCCAGGCACGCACTCACCTATGATGATGCGGGCGGGTTGAAATATCTCTACAGCACCAACACCATTGCGATGGAGTACAACCCATACACGCTGGTCCAGCCGGCGATCTTCACGGGCGCAACCGGTAACCGGCATCTGCCGCCGACCGGCAGTGAAGCTTTTAACCGGAGTTTAAATAATCTCTCCCCGTTCCCGGTACGCAATGCCGGTTTGTTGGCTTCGTCGTTTGCTTCGACACATCCGCTGACTCAATTTGCCAATCCGACTGCCATTACGAACTTTATGAACGGGTCCGGCTTTTTCGGGACCAATGTGGGGAAGATGGCATGGGCTTATCGCGGTGGGGTGGATCAATTGCAGTTTGACATGTTGTCATACGATTCATTGCTCGCGATGAATCACATGCCGACCAACTATATCTGGTCGGATACATTCATGACCAATGCTCAAATCCAGACGCAGATAAGGTCCACCGCGTTGAACACGACGCCTGGGGCATCGGTCGCGTTGCAAGCGGCCGGGGCTCAGTTTTTCACGCAAACATTAGGGCGCGATGTGCCGGCTCCGGATTTTCTGTTCACTGCGGCGACCTTGGCTCCCACGACCAACGGTTTGCCTCAGGCTTGGCAGCGGGATCCTTGGACCGATTTGGCGGCGGCATCACCCCAAGCCGCGGTGACCGCCAATCCCGCAGCGCGTTGGAACGGGAGTTCCATGAATATTACCGCCAACACGCCGGTCGGGGCGGCCGGGCCGGGGACGCTTGGGAGTATGCCCGCATTCGGTTCACCCGGTTTTAACGTGACATTCAATAATGCCTTTGCCTTGGGCGGATATGAAGTGGTGTGGAACGGCGAAACCAGTGTGGTGGGTGATCTTGCCTCGCCGCCTGTGGCGGCTCAGCAGTGGGCTTATATTAAAGGGCCGGGTCCGGATGATTATGTGAAATTTCCGGATGGCAGTTTCACCACCATTTTACAAAACTCCATTCTTCCGGTGACCAGTGCGCCCATCATCGATCTCGTCTCCGATAATGGCGGACTCTCGGCTATCTCGCCCAATTCCCTGACGCGAACGCAGGAAGCTCTGACATTGGAAGGGAAACATTTCCGGACCGCCACCGCCATTGAACTGGTCGGGCCCAATTCGGAAGTGGTGCAGTTAATCTATCCGGTCAGCCAATATGTGATCAATGATTCACTCATCGAAATTCCAGTGGGCGTGATCGGGTATGATTCAGAAGGCACAGCGCGGCAGGTGCGTGTCTGGAACACCATTGGGCCGAGCTCATTGAGCGAGGAAAAATTCAGCATCGAAACCGGGCCGCCCTCGATTTCCTCCACATCGCATGACGGCGTGATCTACAACCGTGACGAGCCGCTCACGATTAACGGGGTCGGATTCAAGTCCAAACAGATTGGCGCGAATGATGGAAATGCGACGATTACCCACGTTCGGTTGGATGATGTGCTGGGCAACGGGTTGTATCCCACCGACGGCAATGGATCCGGCGCAGATGTCAGTGCCCGATTAAACGTGTTGAGTGACAGTCGGGCAATCCTGTTGGGCAACACCTTTCCCAGTTCGGCTGACGGCTATGAACGAGTTATTCGGTTATCGCGAGGGAATACCTTTACCATCACAGCGAATCGTGAAAGCGACGTGGGCGTTGTGTCCTTCGCTGCCATCACCACTGAACCGACCGTGACTTCAGTGGACTGGGTAAACTTGGGGAGCAATGCGGAAACGGATATCAATGCCACCAGCGCACTTCGGCGGGATGAAGCCATCTTCATACGTGGCACCGGATTGAATACGGTGACGAGCATCGAGTTGGTGCAGGAAAACGGGCTATCCTATCCCACGCCGTTGATCGCTTTTCAAGAACCTTCGAACTTGGAAGAAAATGGTACTTTGATTCGGTTGAGCAAATTCTCGTTTGCCAGTTCGGATGCGGATGGACACGGAACAATCCGTTCGAAGCTTCGGGTGATCAACCCCTTTGGCGAAGCGATCTACACCCCGGCCTTCAATGTCAATGTTCAGCCGAATGACGGCACACAGGCGGCCAACGAACTGGTGGTGTTAGGGGGCATGCCGCAACCGGCCGCCGCGTTTAATATCAACGGCAAACTTTGGAACCGCGATGCTGATACCGGCGAGGATCTCAGTTTTGTGGGTACGGGCCTAAAAGCCGTTGAGCGAATTTATATCGAAAACGCCAATGGCACTGCCCTGAGCACTCAACCATTAATCACGCTCGATCCCAAAGGGACACCTGGAGTTACCGTGACCGATTCGCTCATTCAAATCGATACCAGTGTCGCACAGTTTGCCGACGCTAATTACTCCGATGCCTTGACCAAAACACAGTTCATGCGGTTTCGGCTTGAGAGCGCCCGGAACAGCGTGAATAGCGGAGGAGGCGTGACCGAGCGGTTCCTAGTGGGGCGTCCCCCAAAGGTCACGAGCTTGGCTTTGACAGGTGGTGGTAATCATTGGCGCCGTGATGATGGGAATGCCACATTGACCGGTACTAGTCTCAAGCTGGTGGATAGCGTGGAAATCGTCGATAAAAACGGTCTGACGATTCTGGCAAATACCGGAGTGCTCTTGCCAAATGCGAATGTGACCACCACTAGTGATACGTCATTGGAAATCAACGGTACCGCATTCTCCATCACGCCGGGTGTTTTGGATACCGTTACCGCATTGAACCGGCGCGTTCGTGTAACGACTCCATGGGGTGTAGTGCTCAGTGATGATAATGCCTCAGGCGCCTTCACCGTGAGCGCGACCCCAACGTTCCCCACCACCACAGCACTCACCTTTGCGGGCAATGGCAGTGGGTTCAATGGGGTTGATACTTACGACATTAATGCCACCACTGGGACGGCACCGGATAATCTCCTGCCGCTGGTTATCAATGGCCAAAACTTCCTCGGGGTGAAAACTATATATTTTGAAGATAATGCTTCGAATCTTTCTTTTAAAGTTTCGGATATCAACCCTGCTGTGCCTCCATCAGGTATCACATTTGCAGCAGACGGGTCTCAAATTATAATTTCAGGCAAAGTGATATATGACCGCAATTCGTCTTGGGCTGATGTTAATGCCACGAATTCAAGACGTATTGTCTTAGAGTCTGTAGC
>JAYQQG010000071.1:0-17492 GCA_038145765.1 Verrucomicrobiales bacterium | reverse complement strand
ATCGGGCGGCCGGGGTCCCCCGGGCATATTTTGTGCCCCCGAACACCAAAGGCCTGCCGGCGAGGCGCCGGCAGCACTAGAGCCGTGAACTTCCTCAAACTCATCGAGCGCAAACGCGATGGCGGCGAGTTGTCGCCTGAAGCGGTATGCGAACTCATCGCCGAGTACATGGCCGGGCGCATCCCTGATTACCAGATGGCGGCTTTTCTGATGGCGGTGAATTGTCGCGGCATGAGTCCCGCTGAAACCCGGGCTCTCACACTCGCCATGCGGGACAGTGGTACCGTGCTGGAATTCCCGTCGGATGACCGGCCGGTGGTTGACAAACATTCCACCGGCGGCGTCGGTGACAAGGTGTCACTGGTGTTGGCCCCGTTACTCGCGTGTTTGGGCTGCCGTGTGCCAATGATCTCCGGTCGCGGACTAGGCATCACCGGGGGGACCCTCGATAAACTGGAGAGCATTCCCGGATTCAACACGCGATTGTCCGCTGCGCAATTAGTGGACCAAGTGCAATCAATCGGAGTGGCGCTGGGCGGTCAGACCGAGGAGATTGCTCCGGCCGACCGCCGACTCTACGCGTTGCGGGATGCCACCGGCACCGTACCGTCGATTCCCCTGATCACCGCCAGCATCCTGTCGAAGAAACTGGCCGAAGGATTGGGGGCGCTGGTGATGGATGTGAAATTTGGCCAGGCCGCCTTTATGCCGGACCGCAAAGCCGCCCAGACGTTGGCGCAATCGATCACCGGCTTGGCCGAAGAATGCGGTGTCACGTGCCGCGCGGTCTTGAGCGACATGAACACCCCTCTGGGCCGGACGGCGGGTAACTGGCTGGAAGTCAAGGAGGCCGTGGACTGTCTTGAGGGCAATGGTCCGACAGATTTGGAGACATTGACCGTGTCACTGGCAGCCAATCTGCCGGACATCGATGCCGGGCGCGCCTTGGCGGAATTGGCCAGTGGCCGACCGCGCGAAAAATTCACTGAACTCCTGACGGCCCAAGGCGCGGATGAGACGGCATTTGTGCAACAATTGAAGCAGGAAACCCTGGCACCGGTCGTACGTGAAGTCACCGCAGCCCAATCGGGTGTGATTGTTGCGTGCGATGCCCGGGCCATTGGCGAAGCCGTCCGAGACTTGGGGGGCGGCCGGCAAACCAAGGAAGACGCCATTGATCCGTCCGTGGGGATCGATCAATTGGCCAAACCGGGCGAAGAACGGACCACGGGCGAGTTGCTGGCCCGAGTGCACGCGCATGATGAACCTTCTGCCGAAGCCGCCGTGGTTCGCATTCGTGAATCCGTGATTATTGGGTCAGAATTCGAGGATTTAGGCGAAATTGACTCGGTTTCAGTTGATTAAATCGCCCATTGACACGGTCTTCAGTTGCTGGCATGCTGCGCCGTTCCCCGCGGAAAAATGGGGTTAATTGACATTTTTTACCGTTTTTAGGCTGATTTCATGAAACGCACATTCCAACCTTCGAATCTGAAGCGCGCCCGCAAGCACGGCTTTCGCAGCCGGATGGCCACCGCCGGTGGCCGGGCCATCCTCAAGCGTCGGCGGCAAAAAGGCCGAGCCCGTCTCACTCCGGCTTAACCATGAAGCCGCCAGGCCGGCTGAGGCTGACGCGCGCCATGCGGCTCCGGCATCGGGCCGATTTCGCGCGCCTCAAGCAACAGGGCCAACGGCTGGCCAAGGGGTGTTTGGTTTTAAACTGGCAGGAACTGCCGTCAACCGGCTCCACTCGATTCGCTGTGATTACCACCCGCAAACTCGGCAAGGCCGTTGTGCGTAACCGTTGCCGTCGGCTCGTGCGCGAATGCGTGCGTCTGCATCAACACGCCCTGCGCGTGCCGGTGGACATGGTATTGATTGCTCGCGCCTCGATGGTGGGCCAATCATTTGCCGTAGTGGAGCGGGATTACCTTCGACTCCTGCGCGAAGCGAGGTTAATCAAATAAATGAATCTCCTGCAACACATCCTACTTCTGTTGCTGCGGATTTATCGTGGGGCCGTGTCACCCGTGCTCACTGTCTTGGCTGGCGGGGCGATCTGCCGGTTTGAGCCCAGCTGCTCCCAATACGCGATGGAGGCGGTAACCCAACACGGCGCCTTACAGGGCACGTGGCTCACACTCAAGCGGTTGGGCCGTTGTCATCCCTGGGGCGGTTGCGGGCATGATCCCGTGCCGTCGCCCGAACAGAAACTTTCATAATGGATCGTACCGGAAAACTCATCCTGATTGCCTCCGTGCTGCTGCTGATCGGCGGGGCTGTCTTTAATGCCAAGATGGAGGCAAAGCGTCAGTTGGCGATTGTCGCGGACCAAAATGCCAGTACTCCCTTCACCCACACCCCACCCGTGATTGGCCCGGCCCCGGAAGAAAATGGGACGGCAACCAACCAACCCGCCGGCACAACCGACATCACCAACAACCCCACCGGCACGACCAACGCCGCGCCGGTGACCCCGAGCACTCCGCAAACACCCAAGCCCGTGGTGGAAGAAACAACGGCGACGCTGGAAAACGATTTCGTGAAATTCACCTTCACCAGCCGCGGCGGCGGGGTGAAGCGGGTGGAAATGAAGCAATATCCCAAAGAGGTGGGTGAAGCGTTGGCGGATAGCGGACCGGTGGAGATAAACCTGGATCGCGGGCGTTTGCCCTTGATGGCGTTTGAGCCGAAGATTGTGGAAAAGGCGGATGCCTCCCCCGATGCCGATCGGCCATACCCGGCGGCGGGTTCAGAGTACACGCTGACCCATACGCACAGTAACGTGGTGATGACGGCTAAGTTCGGCGCTTGGCAGGTGCGCAAGGTGTTTGCCTTGGCTGAAGATTATCAACTGCAAACCCAGGTGACGGTGAGCAATATCTCAACCAATTCACTGGGGGAGGCAGATTTTTACCTGCTCAGCGGCACGGCCAATGAACCGTTGAACGCCTCACGCATGATGGGCCTGAATTTCGGCACCATGTGGTTTAATGGCGATGAAGAAACCAAGGTCGATCAAGGCTGGTTCGACAACAAACCGCTGGGCTGCATGTGCCTGCCGGGCGGGGAGCCGCGCAACAACTATGCGGCCGGTCAGGGTAATGTGGAATGGCTGGGGGCCTACAGCCGATTCTTCCTTCAGGCCGTCATCCCCGCAGAACCGGGGGCCTCAGCCAGCGTTCATGAATTTCGGCTGGCCCCCTTGAGCAATGCCGAGGCGGCGGCGGTCGGCGCCAAGGTGAAGAATAACCAAATGGCCTGGGAAACCGCCATGGCCATCAAGGTGCCTTCGCTCGCACCGGGCACAGAAAAGACCTTTAGCTACACCCTCTATACCGGCCCGCGCGAGTACGATCGGCTCAAGGCCATCGGCGCGGCCAATGGCGGAAATCAGTTCCATCTGCTCATGGACTTCGGCAAATGGTTTGGCTGGGTGGCCGAAGGGTTGTTGCGACTGATGAAGTGGATGGAGCCGAAACTGGGTTTCCTGCAAACGCTGAAAATCAGCAGCTGGGCGCTGGCCATCATTGTCATCACGCTGGTGATTAAACTGATCTTTTGGCCGATCACCGCCAAGAGCACGCGTGCCATGAAGAAGATGGCGCAGGTGAATGCCAAGATGATGCCCGAGATCCAGAAGATCCGGGAGCGGTACAAAAATGATTACCAAAAGATGAACATGAAGATGATGGAGACGTACCAAAAGTACGGAGTGAATCCATTGTCTCAAATCGGCGGCTGCCTGCCGATGTTGATTCAGATTCCAGTGTTCTTCGGCTTCTTCACCATGCTGCGCAGCGCAGTGGAGTTGCGCGGATCGGAGTTCTTGTGGGCAGCCGATTTATCCGCGCCCGATACCATCATGGAGATCGCCGGTTTTCCGATTAACATTTTACCGCTGCTCATGACCGGCACCATGTTCCTGCAAATGAAGCTCCAGCCGCCCTCGCCCGGTATGGACCCCACCCAGCAGGCACTCATGAAATACATGCCGCTCATGTTTGTGGTGTTCTTTTACTCCGCCTCGTCCGGCCTCTGCCTATACTGGACCGTGCAAAACGTCCTGTCCATCATTCAAACCAAGATGACCAAGGTGGATCCGGAAGAGGAGAACAAGGTGGAAGTACTTCCGCCGGACAAGAAAACAAAACGAACCTGATTATGACTATGTCGAGCAAACCGAAAACCATTCTGGAAAGCATGCTGAATCATCTTGGCTTTGATGCCACGGTGGAGGAAACCGCCCACGATAGCGGCAGTCTGTTAAACGTGCGGACTGAGGATGATCCTGGCCGCCTGATCGGCCGTCAGGGTCGCACCCTGAGTGATCTTCAATATCTCACCAACCGCCTGCTGATTGTGCAGGACAAGGAAGCCCCGAAAGTCACCGTGGATGTTGGCAACTACCGCACGGAAAACCGGGATGGCCTGATCGAGAAAGCCAAGGCCGCTGCCGAGAAGGCGCGCCGCTGGGGCGAGACCGTGGAGATGGAGCCGATGAACGCCTTCGACCGTCGTGTGGTTCATGAAGCCTTGCGCGAGATGGAGGATGTGTCGACTGAATCCATCGAAGTGGAGGATACCAACAAGAAGATGATTCTTGTGCGGCCGGTGTCCGGCTAGGGATTCTAGAAAACCATTTGATCAGCGGGCCTGCGGGCCCGTTTTTTTGTTTCCAAAAAAACACCTTAGTTTTCAATTGGTGCAAATACAATTATGCAATACCCAATGTTACGTAAGTTTGTAATATGGCAGGGGAATTGAATACAACGCAACCGGGGGATTCGAGCGTGCCTCGGAAACGGTGCTGCTGGAGATGGGAGGGCGAAGCTTCTGCTGAGCCGAAGGGCGATTCGCCCTCTAATTAGGATTTTTGACGCACATGGGTTTTCGGCTCAGCGGAAGCTTCGCCCTCCCCGGGGGCGTATCATTATTGGAGTCCTTTTAAGTATGCCAAGATCAACTTCGGCAGGTCGGTGCTGTAGCCGCCTTCCAGGATGTTGGCCTGCGGTTTTTTCAGAGCGCGGAGTTGTTGGGCCATCCAAGTGTAGTCCTCAATTTCCAGTTTTTGCTGGCAGAGCGGATCGCGTTTGTAGGCATCGAATCCGGCGGAGACGCAGATGAGGTCCGGATCAAATTCCTTGAGGGCCACCAGAGCCTTGGTGGCGGTATTACGCCAGGTGGTGTTGGGGCTGTCCGGGGCCACGGTAAAATTGTGGCAGTTATCAAAACTCTTCTGGCCGGTCCCCGGATAGGCGGGATGTTGATGGATGGAGATGAACTGCGTGCCCTCGACGCGGTGCAGGATATCCTCCGTGCCGTTGCCATGGTGCACGTCGAAATCAAACACGGCCACTTTTTTGGTGCCCTGCGCGCGGGCGTGCAGGGCGGCGACGGCGATACTGTTGAAAAAACAAAAGCCCATGGCACGTTCGCGCGTGGCATGGTGACCGGGCGGGCGAAGCAGTGAAAAGTTTGGCTTACCGGCCTGAGCCAGTTCCAGCGCCCGCAAGGCACCCCCGATGGAACGTCGGGCGTGTGCGTCGATATCCGGGTAATTCGGGGTATCCCCATCAAAGGGGCCTTCGGGCCGGGCGACCAGCCGGACGTGCGCTTTTTCGTGGGCGCGAATAATGAGCTCGTCGGTCACCTGAGCGGGCTTTTCCCAGGCAATCTTCAGCTCCTCCTGATCGCGCAGGAGTTTGAGGGTGCTGGCCACGCGTTGAGGGCGTTCGGGATGAAATTCCTGCGAATAATCGAGGCAACGTTCATCGGTAATCACGTGCATTCGGCCAGTGTGGGGCAGGGCGCGGCCGGCGTCCACTGTGAACAACCTCTGGTTTCCCGCAATGCAAGCGCAGGCCTATTCTGCGGCGCGCGTACATGCCGGAATATAAAGTCAAATTCGAGGTGTTTGAGGGGCCGATGGATCTCCTGCTTTACTTGGTGAAGAAGGAGGAGGTGGACATCTACGAGGTGAACCTCACCAAGATTGCGCGCGAATTTATTGAGTACGTCGATCTCATGCGCGAATTCGATATTGAGATCGCCGGCGAATTCCTCGTGATGGCCAGCACGCTCATGTACATCAAGAGCAAGGAGCTGTTGCCCGTGGAGCAACAGGTGCAGGCCGAGGAAGAGGAGGAAGGCGAGGATCCTCGCTGGGAACTCATCCGCAAACTGGTGGAGTACAAAAAATTTAAGGATGCCGCCGACAAGCTGGAGACACTGGAGCATGAGCAGGAGGACGTATACCCCCGCCTGCCCGCCAAGCAGGAATTTGAAATGCCCGAAGACCGCGGTCCGGGCTTGAAAGTGAGCATCTTCGACCTGATCAACGCGGTGAACGACGTGATCAAGCGCGTCGAGGCCCGTACGGCCGATGTCCGGCATATCGAGGACGAGCACTTCACGGTGGCGGACAAAATCAACGTGCTGCGCGAACGCATCGCCTTACAGTCGAGTTTTGGATTCACCGAATTGTTTGCGGACGCGGCCAGCCGTAATGAAGTGGTAGCCACTTTTCTGGCCTTGCTGGAGATGATCCGCCTCAAACAATTGAAGATTGAGCAGGCCGAAAATTTTGGCGACATCATGATTACCCAGGGCGAAGGCCAGGACGAATTTGATCCTGCCCAACCCGTAGACGAAACCGCGGCCGCGCCAATGGCCGACTAAACCATGGAATTGAAGGACATCCTCGAGGCGATCCTGTTCTCCTCCCAAAAACCCCTGAGCGCCAAAGAGCTGCAGGACATCCTGAAGCAGGCCGGCGAAGTGGGCGAGGGTGAGTCCAAGGAATTTGCCAAGACCAAGGCTCCGGCCATTACCAAGGCATTGGAAACACTCGCCGGCGAAGTGGACGAATTGAACCGCAGCCACCGCCTCGTATGCGTGGCGGGATCCTGGCAGTTTGTCACCCAGACCGAATACGCGCCGTGGGTCCGAGCTCTGGTGGGCGTGAAGAATCGCCCCACACGACTGTCCAAGCCGGCTCTGGAAACCCTCGCCATCATCGCCTATCGCCAGCCGATTACCCGGGCGCAGATGGAGGAGATTCGCGGGGTGTCCGTCGACGGCGTGATCGGGACATTGGTGGAGCGCGAATTGGCCGAAGTGGTGGGGCGTGCCGACGGTCCCGGTCGGCCGCAAACCTACGGGACCACCCAGATGTTTCTCGAATACTTTGGTCTGCGAGGCCTGGAAGAGTTGCCCGATGCCGAGGAATTGCGGCAGGTCCCCATCTCCAGGCCCGAGGCTCCCGTCACCACGGGCGACGATGATGACGAGGAAAAACCCGAGCAAATGGCACTGGAAGACGTCACCGGGGCCAAGGACAATGACGCCGGTCAACTTGCCGAAGCCGCCACCGAACAGGCCGACCAAGGCACTGAGGAGGACGAGGAAGAGGAGGATTATGATGATGACGATTTCGACGAGGATGACGAGGACGATGACGAGGAGTTTGACGATGACGAAGATGAAGCGGTAGAAGAGGCGTCGCAAACCTCATGAGCATCCAGAAACATCGCGGCGCGATTGACAAAATTGACGCCCAGATCGTCAAGCTGCTGAACCGCCGCACGAAACACGTGCTCGGCATTGGGCAGGCCAAGCTCGCCTCCGGCAAGGCTATCTATCAACCGGACCGCGAACAGGCATTGCTCCGGCGCATCTGCAAAAATTCCGAAGGCGTGTTGCCAGACGAATCCCTCCGCCACATTTACCGAGAGGTGATGAGTGCCTCCATCGCGCTCCAACAGGGATTCAAGATCGCCTTTCTGGGGCCGGAATCCACTTACACCCATCAGGCGGCCGTGCGCCGCTTCGGTACAAGCTTGGCCTATGTGCCGCAGAAAACGATCGCCGAAGTCTTCAGTGAGGTAGAGAAAAACCGGGCCGCCTACGGCGTAGTGCCCGTGGAGAACACCACCGAAGGCGTGGTCACCCACACACTGGACATGTTTGTGGACAGCGAACTCAAAATCGTCGCCCAGATCGTCATGCCCATTGAACATTGTCTGGTAGGCAAAGGCCCGGTGGCGGGGATTAAGAAACTGTACTCGCACCCGCAGGCCTACGCCCAGTGCCGCAACTGGGTGCGCGAAAATTTACCGCGCGTGGAATTCATCGAAAGTTCCTCGACGACGGCTGCGGCTGCGCTGGCCGCCAAGGCCAAGACCACGGCCGCCATCTCCAGCGCGCTGGCCGCCGAACAATACAAGCTGAACATCCTCGAGGCGGGCGTGCAGGATCACAGTGGCAACGCCACGCGATTTCTTGTGCTGGGCCGGGAATGCGGCGCATCCACCGGGCACGACCGCACCAGCCTGATGTTCACGGTGAACGACAAGGTCGGCGCCCTGCACGATGCAGTGCAGCCTTTCCGGACGCACCGATTGAACATGACCAAAATCGAATCACGCCCCAGCAAACGCAAGGCGTGGGAGTACATTTTCTTTGTCGACGTCGACGGCCATGCCGATGACGCCAAGCTCGCCAAAGCGATTCGTCAGCTCGGCGAGAAATGTTCCTTTGTAAAAATCCTGGGCTCGTATCCGTACGGCGATTAGGCAAACCGGCATGGCAGGCAAATCCAAGACTCCGTTGGCGCTGGCGCGGCAGGTGCTCGATATCGAGTTGGCCGGACTCAAGGCCGTGCGATCGCAATTGGACGATCAATTTACTGCCGCCGTTGAGATTCTGACCAAGGCACTCGCCCGCCGAAACAAATTGGTGGTTGTGGGGATCGGCAAGAGCGGCAACATCGGCCAGAAGATGGCCGCCACCTTCAACAGTACCGGGGCCACCAGTGTGTTGCTCGATCCCGCCAATGCGCTGCACGGGGATATCGGGTTGCTGGATGACGGCGATGTGGTGTTGGCACTGAGTTACTCTGGCGAATCGGATGAATTGGTCAATTTACTGGGGGTGCTTAAAAAATTTCCCGTTCAAATCATCGGCCTGACTGGCTCGCCTAAATCCGCCCTTGGACGCTTCAGTGATGTGTTGCTCAATGCCGCTGTCCCGAAGGAGGCTTGCCCTTTTAACTTGGCACCTACGGCCAGCACTACGGCCATGCTTGCGCTCGGCGATGCTTTGGCAATGGCTCTGCTTCAGGCCCGTGGCTTTAAGAAAAAAGATTTTGCCAAATACCACCCATCCGGCGCGATAGGCCGTGCCTTGCTCCTGCGAGCTACGGATATCATGCGCTCCGGCAGGCGTCTTGCTGTTGCCTCGCGCACAGCTAGTGTGCGGGAAGCCCTTCTGGTTATGACCAAAGCCAAGAGTGGCAGTGTCTGTGTGGTGGGTAAATCCGGCAAACTGGTCGGGGTCTTTACCGATGGGGACCTTCGCCGCTGGATGGCCGAGCAGGGCGATGCCGTTTTGGAAATGACGCTCAGCAAAGTGATGACCGCCAAACCCGCCACGCTGCGCGACACGGCGCTGGCCGTGGAAGCCCTCAAGATTTTCCACACCCGCAAGATCGACGACCTGATCGTGGTCAATGCCAAGCGCGAACCCGTGGGCCTGATCGACACACAGGATCTCCCCAAGCTGAAGCTGGCATAGGGCGAGAACATATTCAGTTTCCCTAGAGGAATCGCAGAAAAAGTTTCCTTCTTACCTTCTTGTACCAACTCTGTACCAAAGTTGAGGGGGGTGTGGCGGGTGATTCGCGGAATTAAGCTACTCGTTAATCAGCTTCGGATTCTTTTTGATCATCTCTTTGGAGAGTTCTTGGGCTTTGGCGATTTGGTCGGGGGTCATTTTCTTGGCGACAACGCCTTTGTTTTTCTTGGCAATCGCATGCCCATTGGCCTCTGCAATGTTGATCCACGCATAGGCGGTCATATTGTCCTTCAGCACTCCTTGGCCATGGAAGTAACACGCAGCAAGGCTGTATTGCGCCCTTACAAATCCCTGCTCAGCCGCTTTGCGATACCACTTCAGCGCTTCCTTTTCGTCCTTCTGCACTCCTTTGCCAAATTGGTACATCCATCCAAGGTGGGTTTGAAAAGATGCATTTCCCTGCTCAGCCAAAGCCTTCGTCCTCTCGAAGTTCTTCTTGGCAGTGTCATCGCCCATCAACGGCAGACACAGACAAAACGCCAGTAAAGCTATAAGCGCGGATTTCATCCGCCCCGATTATACCGTTAATGACTGTGTGTTTCCCACTACAATAACCAACTAAGATTATAAGAAACAAAACGGGGCTTGGCATAACCCCCACTTGCCACAGGCGCGTGGTTGTTTAGGTTGGGCGGCGTGATGGAACAGATTCGACCTTATCTTGTGGGCACCGCGCTGACCGCTGTGGTGATTTTTGGCATGGCCCAGGCGCAGGCTCCCAACGGGCCGCGCTGGGAATACCTCTATATCGAACAGGCCGGCGTGCAGTTTGAACTGCGCGATCGAAATGCCGCCGGGCGCGGGCCGCGTCTACTGCAGGCCAAGCTCCTGAATCAGCTGGGCAATGACGGCTGGGAGATGGTGCAGGCCGGTGTGGGCGGATACGTGTTCAAGCGCCGCCTGCCTTAACGGCGGGAAACCTTGACGATTGGCCTGGGCGCAGGAAAGCTACCCGCATGTTCTCCGTTATCCGAACTGGTTTGACTTTACTGCTGGCCTCGGCCGGCCTCACCTTGGGGGCCTCCGTGCAAACTCAAGAATCCATCACCGTCGAAGGCCGCAAAAAAAGCACTGTTAATTATCTCCTGTACCTTCCGGAGGGTTACAAGGAAAAGGCCGATGCAAAATGGCCGCTGATGATCTTCCTGCACGGTGCCGGGGAACGAGGGGATGACTTGAATCGGGTTAAGGTGCACGGCCCGCCCAAATTGGCGGAGCAAGGCCAGAAATTTCCCTTCATCATCATCTCCCCGCAATGCCCGCGCAACCAGCGCTGGAACGATGATGCTCTCACCGCGTTGCTGGACCACGCCTGCAAAGAGCTGCGCGTGGACACCCGCCGCCTGTATCTCACCGGCCTGAGTATGGGCGGGTATGGTTCCTGGAGTCTGGGGCTGAAATTGTGTGACCGGTTTGCGGCCATTGCGCCCATCTGCGGTGGGGGCAGTTTTATTGATACCTACGTGGCCAGCGGCGCGCGCGGCAAGGCGCTGCGCAGCCTCGGCGTGTGGGCATTTCATGGGGCCAAAGACACGGTGGTCCCGTTAAGTGAAAGTGAAAAGATGATTGGCGCGCTCAAGAAGTTCGGGCACCCCAATCCAAAACTGACGGTCTATCCCGAGGCTCGGCATGATTCGTGGAGCAAGACCTACGACAATCCCGAGTTGTACCAGTGGTTTCTGAAACACCAACGTTAGTTGGCGACCACTTCCAGTACCTTGTCATCTTTGATCAAAAACTGGGCCGTACTCAACCGGCGGCGCGTGAGAGGATCAATAATCGTGAGCCCGCGATACACCCACGTGTCTCCCAGTTTTTGATCCGGTGCCCCAAATGCGGCTTTGACGGTGGTGGCGGGTTTGCCTCGATACACGGCGTTGAGCCGCGTGGTCACCCAAGCCGTGCGCCGGCCGGGCGCGTTGGGGTTGGGCTTTTCATCTGGGTTTTCCTCCACCACAGGCTTCGGAGTATTGGGTCGGGGCGGATTCGCCTCGCCCATGGTCAACAACAGGGTGCCATTGTCGTCCCAACGTTTTTGGGAAATTAATTGACCATTATTGTAAGCCGCTTCCACCATCGGTTCGCCGTTGCGATGCCATTCGTGCAATACGGTGAGTTGCCCGGTCGAAAACTGTTTTTGCCGCATGAGTTGACCGTCCGGATACCATTCCATGTGCGTGCCTGAGGGGATGTCCTGGGCCCATTGAGCCGTCCATGATTTTTCGCCGCTTTCAAACCAGCCGGCGGCAGTGCCATCAGTTATGCCATCTTGATATGCCGTAACACTGCGTTTCCGGCCGTTCGGATAAAATTCCGTGTACTCGCCGTGCAACCGGTCGTGCCGCCATTGGGTTTTCCATTTTAAAACGCCGCTCTCCGAATAGCCGGTTTCCTCGCCATGCCGATGGCCGCGCACATACATCGTTTCATTGCGGCGTTGGCCGCCGGGATAATATTCGGTGGTGACGCCTTCGGCATCGCCGTTCTGCAACGGCACCTCGTATTCCTTTTGGCCATTGTCGTACCAGCCGCGAAGGACGCCGACGGCTTCGCCGTCCTGCAGCGTTGCTTCAGTTTTTTTCTGGCCGTTCTCGTGCCACTCAGTGGCGAGCCCCTGCGCAATGCCATCCACAATGGTGACGGAGTAGGCTTTGGAGCCGTTGGGATGATAATCAATCACCGGGCCGTTGTAGGGCGTGGAATCGCCCACGGCAAAAAGGCGGCCGGATTCAGTGAGGAGTTGGTTGGAGTTGCGAAAGCTCGGAGAGTCCGGTTGGGCCCGGCCTTTCCAGAGCAGGGCCACTACGATCAACACCGCCACCGTGCCCAATGCAATCCAGTGGTTCCGCTGCATGGCCAAACCTACGCGCGGAAATAGGCCATTGTCAATGGACACCCCTTGACACTCGATGATCGACCGAGAAAAAATAATCGCGACCGATGCCCATCTTTGAATATGCCTGTCCCGATTGCCGGAAGATTTTTCAGTTTCTCTCCCGTCGTTTGAAAACAGATCGCCAGCCGGTCTGCCCACAATGCGGTAGCCGGAAGTTAATCAAGGAAGTCAGCCGGTTCGCCATGCTCAAAGGCGCGACCGAACCTCAGGCGGGTGATGAAGGAACTGGCGATATGGAGGGCATGCCGGATTTTGATGATCCTCGAATCCAACGGGCCATGCGCGATATGGAACGCGACATGGCGCATCTTGATGAAAATAATCCCAAGCACATGGCGCACATGATGCGCAAAATGCAGGATGTGCTGCCGGCTGACTTGATGCCCAAGGAAATGAACGATGCTATCCGTCGCCTGGAAGCCGGGGAAGATCCCGACAAGATCGAGGAGGATATGGGCGAACTGTTTGATCAATTCATGGGCCCGGACGCCGAGGGCGGCCCCGGCGGCATGGCCGGTGGCGGCACGCCGTACACCCGTGATGATGGGTTGTACGATCTGTAACATGACCATGCCCTCGTCTGGTTCGCGTCTTTTCAAGAAGCACATCCGGGTGTATGTTGCCCCTGAAGGAGACTGTTGATTGTCCGCGCTTGATCCCTATATTCGCACCAAGCTGCTCGCGTTTCGGGGCCGATTTCGGTGGTTGGTTTTTTTGCGGGGGATCAGCTGCGGGTTGCTGGCTTTTTTGGGAGGAATCCTGATTCTATCGTTGGCCGATTGGCTGGTGGTGATGGAGGATCGTACCCGCTATGTGCTCAGCGCCGGTATGTATTTCTCAGCACTGATCATTACGTGGCTGGCCTGCATTCGGCCGCTGTTAAGGGTGCTGGATGAGCGGGAACTAGCGGCCATGATGGAGCGCGAGGAGCCGACCTTGAAATCACGGTTGCTTTCGGCGGTGGAATTGGCGGAGGAAGAACGCGAACATGAATCGGCCCATTTTCGAAAACAGGCTCAGGCCGAGGTGGTGGACTCCCTGCGCGCGGTGGATTTGAGTCGCTTGTTGCCGACTCGTCTTGTGCAGACGTGGCTCATCGCGGCGGGAGTGGTGGTCTTGGGCACGGGGTTGATGGCGACCTTTGATTCGGGACGAACGCTGATGGTGCGGGTGTTGATGCCGATGATGAACATTGATCGGGTGTCGCGAAATTCCATCGTGATTCTCAGTCCGGAAGGCGGCAACACGGCTGTCCCGGAGAATGACGAGATTGAAATCCGTATCCAAGTGCGCGGTCCCAAGCTGGAAGATCCGCCAATGCTCATCGCCGAGCGGGCCGATGAGCCAACACAAACGGCCGTGTTTGTGCCGGTGAACGAGCCGGATGCCGTGGGGGAATTTACCACCTCAATCGCCGTGGAATCTCAGGACATCCAATATCGAGTGCATGCGGGCGACGCGGTGAGCCGGCGGTACACCTTGGAAAGCCGGCAACGGCCGCAGGTGTTGCAGTTTATCAAAACGTATACCCTGCCGGAATATACAGCGCGTCCAATGGAAACCCAAACGGACGATGACGGGAATCTGATCGGGCTGATGGGCACTCAGGTCAATCTTGAGTTGGAACTGAATCAGGCAGTCGAGAGCGCCGTGATGGCCCATGTGACACAGTCCGCCACCAACCGCATCAACTTTGCTCCCGGCGAAGATCCCGCCCGCTGGAGCCTCGATCTGACATTAAATGAAAATGGGGCATACAAAATTCATTTGGCGACCGCCGAAGGCTTGGGCAACAAGTCGCCCATTGAGTATTCTATCAAAGCGGAGCCAGACCTCGTGCCCACGATTGAACTCACAGCGCCCGGGTCGGAAATCACAGTGGCCCCCGAAGTGATTTTGAAACTGGAAGGCGAAGCCGAAGATGACATCGGGCTCGCCAAGATCGAACAGCTCATCAAGATCAACGACAAGGACTGGCAACCCACGGAGCTGAATCTTCGTCAACCGCTTTCCACCAATGTGGTGATTGCCGTGGAATGGGATCTCCTCAAGATTCAAGCCAAGCCCGGCGACATTGTGCTCACCAAACTTGCCGCGGTGGATCTCAAAGGCAGTCGAACTGAATCCCGCCCCGTTCGGTTGAAACTCGATTCGACCCTGTTCGAGTCACAACGCATCGCCGCATTGCAGGAGCAACGCCAATGGACCACAAATCTTTTGGCCGCGGCGAAACAAACATTGGAGTTTCATCAAGTTGTGCCCGATGATTTGGAAGATTTGATCCAACCGGGCAACGACGCCGAACGGCGGGGAAAAGCCACCGAAGCCCTCAAGGCCTTGGCGACCTCACAAACGGCTTGGCGGCAAGCCGGGGGCACGTTACCCGCACTCATCCGCAAAGCCCGGCCGGGACGCGAAGCCACCGGTTACAGTATGATCGGCCGGCTGGGCGTCCAAATGGAATCGGACTGGCTCGAGCGCGCACGACTGCACTTGAGACCCATGGAAGGAATTGTGGTCGATCCCCGTGTCACCGCGCATTCCAAGCAATTGCCCGATGTGTTGAAATCGGTGCGCGCTGCCGCGACGGGAATGGACACCACCGGAAGCGCTTGGCTTGCCGCCGATGAGGCGGCTATTGCATTGGATTTACTCGATTACATTCAACGCGCGGCCGAGAGCATGCATCGTGTGGCTGCGGCTGATCGCGATACGGATCCCCAAGTTTGGTCCCGCTTGATGCGTCGCCAAAAGAGTGCCGGCCGCGAACTCGATGTGGCGCTTGGGATACTGGAAACACTCGGCGGCCGTTTGCCCGATGAGCAGGCCACGATAGTCCAGGCATTGCACACGGATTTGCTCAAGGTGCAAGCCGCCCTCAGCGCCACCCAGGATGCTGAAGGCGATCCCGATGCGCAATTGCTCACCGAAGGCCGGCGCTGGACAGCCGCCATTACAGGCGCACGTGATATTTTCCGGCCCTTAGTGGGTGAAGTGAACGCAGCCGCGATCCAGGCCCGCATCCAGCTCGAGCAATCCATGAGCACCACCGCCGCCACGGTCCGCCGTGTGAGCACCCAGCTCAAAGCCGTGAAGCAGGCCGAGGAACAACTCGGTCAGGCCAAAGCCGATGGGGAAAATATCCTCACCGCCCAAGCCAAACTGAATGTTGCCAAGGAACAGCTTGCATTGGAGTGGCACATTGCTCCGCAACTGCTTCGTGGCCGCGCGCGCATGGAGGAATCCGGCAAGGCCAGTAACGCCTTGTTTGTGAGTGACACCGCCCAAGCCGCCGCCGCCTTGGGCGCGGTCAAAGACGGGCTCGAGGCCGGCCGCGACCGGCGCGAAGTGGAAGCCCAGCTCGTGGGTATTGCCGAGGCGTTGGAAACCTTGGAAGCCGCTCATGAACTCGCCCTGTTGGAAAATGCCCTCAAAAACCTGGCCAATCGCGAACGTTGGGAGCATTTGGCCACCGACGCAAATTCCCTGCGGCCCCGCGATTGGCAGTGGCTTTCCCGGCGTTTGGCCCTGTCCCCCGAAAAACTTCGTGCGGTGGGACTTGCGGGAGACGCAAAGTTGAACGACCTTATGGAAGGCCCGGCCGCACAAGCCGTCGCTCGCGAGATGAAATCACGCACCCAACAAGCGGGCTTTTTTGTTGAGCCCGATTCAACCTCCCCCCCAAAATAACGAACGCCATGAAATTAGGCCTGTCCCCATCTTTGGCTGTGCTCGCGCTGAGCGTATTGATGCCTTCCGCACTGGCGGAGCCGCCCCGCACACTCGTGCCGGTCGCCGATCCGCTCGATCAACTTCAAGGCAACCTGAAGGCAGCCCGCACCCAGGCCGCCGAGGAATTGGCCGCCGCCCGCAAGGCCCTTCAAATAGCAGCCCCCAAACTTTCCGAGCGCCTCGGCAACCTTGCCGAAGCCGTCAAACGGTTGGAGGAACAAACCAACGAAGTCACCGAAGCCGTCGCCAAAGATGCCGAGGCCAAGCCGGCTGAAACCAAAGAACTTCTCGCCGAACAGAAATCCATTAACCAACGCCTCGAGCGCGTGAAGGAAGCACTTCGTCGCGATGCCAATGCGCAGGATGCCAGCCAGAAAGAAGGCCGCGAACGACAGCGCGATGCGGATGACGCCGTCGCCATGCTCGAAAACCCACCGCGCGAAGCCGAACAATCCCTGAAAGGCGCCACCCAAGCCCAAACTACTGACGACCAGCAAGGCTCGCTCACCACCGCGGCCCGCCATCAGCGCGATTTGGCCGAAGCCCTCGAACAACTCGCCGAGCACTACGAAAACATGGAGCACGGTGAGCCCGAGAAAACCCGGGCTGGCCTCCGCGACCAAGAAGAAGACTTGGGCATCAAAGAACAACTCGATGAACAATACGCCGCCCTCGAGCAGTTGATGGAGCTGGTCAACAAACCGCCCGCCGAGGCGCTCAAAGAGTTGGAAGAAAAACTCAAGAACAACCCCGCCATGCAGGCCGAGCTCGAGCGCATTGCCGAAGCCGCTCTGAAAGACGCCCAACAGGATCTCAATCAGGCCGCCCAAGATCAGCAACAACTCGCCGAAGCCCTCAAACAACCCTTGCCCGAAGATCCCGCCCCCATTCCTCAGGCCCCCGAGCCCGAGCAACTCGCCGCCGCGGCCAAGGCCATGGCCGAAGAAATGCTCCCGCAAGTGGAACAAGCCAACGAAGCGGCCGGCATTAAGATAGAGGAGCCCATCCACAACGCACAACAAGCCCTCGAACAAGCCGCCCAACAAGGCATGGCACAGGATGCCCAGCCTGAGGACATGGCTCCCGCCCTAAACCGAGCCGCTGAACAACTTGCCGAAGCAGCGCAAACCGCCCAGCAAGCAGCCGCTGCTGCCGATACCGATAAGGCCCGTGAAGCCGCCGCCCAAGCCGAAGCCGTCGCGCAACAAGCCCAAGCCATGGTCGAGGC
>JAYQQG010000070.1:0-17599 GCA_038145765.1 Verrucomicrobiales bacterium | reverse complement strand
GCTCCAGAGTCGATCGTACAAGGGCTGATCATTCGGCCGGCCGGACCCAAACGAGGTCATCACCACGTACGCCGGCAGATCACGGTTTTCGCTGCCCAATCCGTAGCTCAACCACGACCCAATGCTCGGTCGCCCGGCCAGTTGATGGCCGGTTTGCGAAAAGGTAATCGCCGGATCATGGTTTATGGCCTCAGTGTGCACCGTACGGATCATCGCCAGCTTGTCTGCCTGTTTCGACAAGTGCGGCAGCAATTCGCTGAATTCCATGCCACTCTGGCCGTGCTTGGCAAACTTGAAGATGGTCGGGGCCACCGGAAACTTCTTTTGACCGGATGTCATGGTGGTGAGCCGCTGGCCTTTCCGAATCGAGTCCGGCAAATCCTCACCGCGTCGATCAGCGATCGCCGGCTTGGGGTCGAACAAGTCCATCTGCGATGGCGCACCGGATTGGTACAAATAGATGATCCGCTTCGCCTTGGCCGCATGCGTCGGAAACCCAGACCGGCCACTGGATGTCGTTTTGCCTTGGGTCCCTTGAGCCAGCCCGGCCAGGGCCGACAGCCCGAGAAAGGAGGTGGTGTTGCGCAGAAATACACGCCGGTTGAGCGCATCCTGCATGGTGAGAGGGTTCGGGGGATTCATTATTCGCGCGTCACAAATTCATCGAGGTTCAACATCACGTTGGCCGCCAGCGTAAACGCCGCCCGTTCCGCCCAGCGATCTTCCGGAGCAGCGGATTCGCCCACCGCCACCAATTTCTGGGCGGACTCGGGGTTGGCGGTGAAATAGGCTAGATCCTCCTTCAAGCCTGCACGCAGTACGGCCAATTCCCGGGCAGTCGGCTTTCGGGAGACGGCCCACAGAAATCCGTGCGTCAACTGCGACTCCATCGAGTCTCCGCCGTCCCGCAGCATCCGGCCACCCAACCGGCGGGCGGCCTCCACGAAAGTGACTTCGTTCAGCAGCGACAACGCCTGTAGCGGCGTGTTGGTGCGTGAGCGTTGAATGGTGCACACTTCACGGTTCGGTGCATCAAAAAGCAGCATCGAGGGCGGCGCCGCGGTGCGTTTCCAGATCGTGTACATCGTGCGCCGGTACAACCCCTCATCGGTCGCATGTTTGTAATTACGCAGATCACCGTATCGTGTGGTCTCGTTCCACACCCCCACCGGCATATACGGTCGCACGCTCGGGCCGCCGATTTGCTCCACCAACAATCCACTGGCATACAGTGCGCGATCGCGCAATTGTTCGCCGTCCAACCGGAAGCGCGGCCCGCGGGACAGCAGGCGGTTGTCCGGGTCCACGGCATAGGTGTCGGTGTTCGGTTTGGTGTTCTGCTGATAGGCCGCGCTCATCACCAGCAGTTTGTGAAAGGCTTTCATGTCCCAAGGCCGTGCCGGTTGCCCGGCCACGCGAATTCCCTGCGTCGGTTCCACAAACTCGCGGGCCAACCAGTCCAGTAACTCCGGGTGACTCGGAAAAGCTGCCTGAACGCCAAAGTTTTCCGTCGTCTTCACCAGTCCGACGCCAAAGAACCGTTCCCACGCGCGATTGACCCACACGCGGGCAGTAAGCGGGTTGTCCCCACTGGCAATCCAGCGCGCGAGCCCGAGCCGGTTCATCGCCTCGCCCTCGGGCAAGGGCGGCAGGAACGCCGGCAACCCGGCCTTCACTTCGGCTCCCGGTTGATCGTACTGGCCGCGGTTCAGGATGAATGCCTTGCGTGGCTCGGCCATTTCTTCCATCACCATCACCGTGGGTAATTTCTTGGAGAGATCGGTCAATTTCTTCCGGGCCGCCGTCACGCGGTCATCGGCCGCCTTCACTGGATTCGCCACATGCGCCCGGTAATATTTCTCCAGAACCGCCAGTTGCTTGGCATCGGGCTGTGCAGCCTCCAAGGCTGCGTGCACCTCGGCGGGAATACTGTTACCCTTCAGGCTCACTGCCGCGGGGGTGGCCCCGGTCAGGGACAGTCGGAAACGGCCGAGGTTATGCTGGTTCAGGGTCGCACACACCAACCGCAACACCACGGTGGATTCCTCCGCCAAAGTCACCGGTTGTTCTGCCAGAAACAGCGCCTTGATCGGTTGACGGCGGGTCGGGCCATCCACCGCCCAGCCTTTGCCCCCGATACCACTGTTGACATTTTTGATGTCCCAGCCTTTCTGAGAATAATCCGCCTCGATTCGGGTAATCTTCACCGGCTGCGGTTTACCTTTGGCACCGGAAATCTCCGCCTCCACACGGGTAAGCACAAAATTGCCGTTGCTGAATCGGCCAAGGCTCTGATTCGGCGTACGCGCATCCGGCAGGCATTCCAGCAGGACTCCGGTAAACGGACCGGCCGCGTGCGGGATGCGAATTTCATACGTGTCATGCACGGCGTTTGGACCGCTCGGCAACCAGGACCCATCGTCCAGCCGCTCGAACTTGGCACCGCCCTTCGAAGTGACTGTCGCCTCACCGACTCCATGCCAAATCACTTTCTGACCGCTCAACTCCTCCCGAAACTTCGGGGCCCAAGCCTTCACTAATTGGGGCAATTCGGCCGCCGCCTGCTTGGCCGCGATTTCAGATTGTTTGACGAAGGTTTCCAGCTCCGCCACCTGCGCCTTGTAGGTGGCGGTTTCCACGCTGACCAATGGCTTGGTGTTGCTGCTCTGGCCCGCCAATCGGCCGGTCTCGGGCACATTGTTGAAGAAAGAATAGAATTGATAAAACTCGCGCTGCGAAAAGGGGTCGTACTTGTGATCATGACAGCGCGCACACCCGATTGTGAGGCCGAGCCACGTGGCCCCGGTGGTTTCCACGCGATCAATCACCGTCTCCACGCGCCATTCCTCAGCGATAATGCCGCCTTCACCGTTGATGCGGTGATTGCGGTTGAAACCCGTGGCAATTTTTTGGTTCAACGTCGCATCCGGCAACAGGTCACCCGCCAGTTGCTCAACGGTGAATTGGTCAAACGGTTTATTCTCGTTAAGTGCGCCGATCAACCAGTCGCGCCACGGCCATTGCTGCCGGCTGCCGTCGGTTTGGTAGCCGTTGCTGTCCGCATAACGCGAGTAATCCAACCACGCCACCGCCATGTGTTCGCCATAACGCGGCGAGGCCAGCAGCCGATCCACGACCTTTTCGTAGGCGTTCGGCGCAGTGTCATTAAGAAATGCCTCCACCTCGGCGGGCGTGGGTGGCAGGCCGGTGAGGTCCAATGACAAACGGCAAATCAACCGCTCGCGATTGGCCCGCGCCGCCGGCTGCAAGCCTTCCCGCTCCAGTCGCGCCAGAATAAACCGGTCAACCGGTGTCCGCGCCCAGTTCGCCTGTTTCACTTTGGGTAGCTCAGTCCGCTGCGGTTTGCTGAAGGCCCAGTGTCCGGCATACGGCGCGCCGGCGGCCACCCAGCGTTTCAGGACATCCTTTTGCGCTGCGCTCAGTGGTTTCTTCAACGAAGGCGGCGGCATGATTTCATCCGGATCGGTCGCATGAATCCGGTGCACGAGTTCGCTGTCATCCAGCTTGCCCGGCGCCAAAATCTCCAAAGCAGCTTCACGTTCGTCGAGCCGCAGCTTGGCCTTGCGCGTGTTGGCATCAGGACCGTGACAGGTGAAACAGTGCGTGGCCAAAATCGGCCGCACTTCGCGGTTGAAATCCGGGGCCTCCGCTGACGCGCTGTTCAGTAACAGTACCAGCCACCCGCCGATCGCCAGACACGATCTCACGCGATAATTTCCTTCATCACCTCACCGGCCACATCCGTCAGGCGGAAGTCGCGGCCGTTGTGGCGGTAGGTGAGTTTCTCGTGGTCCATGCCCATCAGGTGCAGGATGGTGGCGTGCAGGTCGTTGATGTGGCATTTGTCGACGGCGGCTTTGTGGCCGATCTCGTCGGTTTCGCCGTAGCTCACGCCGCCTTTCACACCGCCGCCGGCCATCCAGTAGGTGAGCGCGTGCGGGTTGTGGTCGCGCCCGGGTTTCTTCGACTTTTGCGCCACGGGCAGGCGGCCGAATTCGCCGCCCCATACGATGAGTGTTTCATCGAGCAACCCGCGCTGTGAAAGATCCTGCAGCAGCGCGGCGATCGGCTTGTCGGTTTCACCGGCGAACTGCGTGTGATTGCCGGCGATGTCGTTATGGCCGTCCCAACTGCGTTGGTTCTCCATGCCGCCGCTGTAAATCTGGATGAACCGCACCCCGCGCTCGACCATGCGGCGGGCGGTGAGGCATTGCGCGGCGAAATGTTTGCACTTGGCGTCGTCCAACCCGTACATCGCGCGAATGTGCTCCGGTTCCTTGTCCACCGCGAGCGCCTCGGGCGCGGCGCTTTGCATGCGGTAGGCCAGCTCAAAACTCTCGATGCGCGCGGCCAATTCCTCCTCAAACGGGTTGGCCTCGAGGTGCTGTTGGTTGAGCGTCTTCAACAGGTCGAGCTGCCGGCGTTGTTGATCGGCGTTCATGCCGGCGGGCCGTTTGAGGTTGTCGATCGGATCACCCGTGGGCCGGAAGTGCGTGCCCTGATACACGCTCGGCAAAAAGCCCGCGCCCCAGTTGGCCGCATGCCCCTTCGGCAGACCGCGTCCCTTGGGATCGCTCATCACCACAAACGCCGGCAGGCTGTCGCTCTCGCTGCCGAGCCCGTAGGTCACCCACGAACCGACGCACGGATAGCCCATGCGCGGCAGGCCGCAGTTCATCGCGAAGAGCGCCGGCGAATGGTTGTTGCTCTCCGTGTGGACCGAGTGCACGAAGGCCATTTTGTCCACGTGCTGGGAGAGGTTCGGGAAAATGGAGGACACGGGCTTGCCGCTTTGGCCGTGCTTTTTGAATTCAAACGGACTCTTCATCAACCCGCCCACGGCGTTGGAAAAGAAACCGGTGAAGCGGTCAAAGCCTTCCAGCGACTGCCCGTCGCGTTTCTCCAGCTCCGGCTTGTAATCCCACGTATCCACATGGCTCGGGCCGCCGTTGATGAACAGCCAGATCACCGACTTGGCCTTGGTCTTAAAATGCGGCTGCTTCGCCGCCAACGGATTCTTCGCCGCCCCATAGCCCTCCTGCTGGAGCAGACTGGCCAAGCCAAGCGAGCCGATACCCATACCGGCGCGTTGGAGCATGGCGCGGCGATTGAGTTGATGATTGATGTTCATTGTGTGTTTAACGCAGAGCTCGCAGAGGCGCAGAGATTCGCTGAGGGTGAACCTGAGAAAAAATCTCTGCGTTCCTCTGCACCTCTGTGTCCTTTGCGTTTCATTTTCATTGGAGATAAATAAATTCGTTGAGCCCGAACAACACCTGCGCAAAGTCAGCGAGGGCGTGTTGAGGGCCGTTGTTGGGGTAGGATTTTGCCTGGGCCTCAATGAAGGCGGTGATGGATTTTTGTTCCTTGGCGGTGGGCGCGCGGCCAAGGACGGTTTGGTAACCGAGGGTCACGGCGGCGGCGGTGTCGGGCGACTGCTCGAGTTGCTTGGCGAGCGCCACGGCGGCTTCGCGGACCTGGCCGTTGTTCATGAAGTGCAGCGCCTGCGGGGCGATGATGGTAGACGGACGGCTGCCCTGGCTCACAAGCGGTTCGGGCGAATCGAAGAGCTGCATGCTGGGGATGAGTTTGCTGCGCTTGATCATGAAATAAATGCTGCGCCGTTTCATGCGTTCATCGAGTGTGCCGGCGCCGAACATGCGTTCATCAAGCAGGCCGCTGACCTTCAGGATGCTGTCGCGGATCACCTCCGCCTCCAGCCGCGCGGGTGTGCGCCGCCAGTGAAGTTTGTTTTGCGGATCAGCCTTCAGCTTGGCGGCATCGTGCGCGGCGCTTTGGCGATAGGTCGCGCTCATCACGATTTGCTTGTGCAGCGGCTTGAGTCGCCAGCCGTTTTGGATGAGTTCACTGGCCAGCCAGTCGAGCAACTGAGGATGTGTCGGCAGCTCGCCCTGCAGGCCGAAGTCGTTGGGTGTGTTCACAATGCCGCGGCCAAGGTGATGCTGCCAAAGGCGGTTGACGATCACGCGCGCGAGCAGATGACCGGCGCCGTGCTCGGTGTCGGTGATCCAGTTGGCCAGGGACCGCCGCCGATAACTGGTGCGCCAACCGGCGGGCGCGGCGACCTGCCATGATTTCTCTGTCTTGCCACCGCGCATCAGCACCTGCAGGAAACCCTGCGTGGCCTCGCCGTCTTTCTGGTTCGCGTCACCGCGTTTCAGGAAATAGGTCTGCTTGTAAAAATGCGGGAACCCGCGGCCATCGGCGTGGTGTTTGGTGGGCTTGAAGCCTTCGCTGGTGACCTGCACCTTCTCCATCTTGGGCGTGGGCTTCTTGGCGAGGTGCTGCTGCACGGCGTTGTTCAGCTTGGTCCATTCAGCATCGCGCGCGCGGTAAATTTTCAGCAACGCCGCGCGCTGTTTGGCAGCCAGCTTCTCCACGGCGCCGGCCTGTTTCACCGCGGCGAGCAAGGTGGCCAGCGACGCCGCGCCGGAATCGCCCTTGATAGCCACCGGCTTGGGCGCCGCCGTCACCGCGATTCGCGGCCGGCCGATGGTGTGGCTGGTGTTCACGAAGAAATCCATCTCAACGGTCAGCACCGTGCCGCCCTCAAACCCAACCGGCGCGGCAAATTCAAACACCGCCGCCTGCGGCTTGCCGATGCCGCCGAAATCCACCGCCCAGCCGGACTTCCTTTTGTCCCCATCGATCGAGCTGGCCACCGAGAGCCCGCCGGTGTTTTGCTGATGCGTCGCCTTGGGATTCACCAACTTTACCGCGACGCGTTGGCCGCCATTCTTGGGTGTGGCAAACACCCGAATATCGCTCAGCGCAAAGTTGCCGTTGCCCGCCCGGCCGGGGCCGCTGCGGGGCATGCTCTTGTCGGTCATCGCCTCAATGCGGATGGCGTTCAGGCCGGTAGCGGCCAGTTCGGCGGTGAGCACCCAGCGATCGTTCGCGGGATTTTTGCCGCCGACAACGAACGAGCCGTCGTCCTGCTTGGTGAACGTCGCGCCATCGAGCGACTTGGGCTGCAGATGGTCGAGGATCATCCAGTCCTGTTTTTTCAACGCCGAAGCCGGCGGATTCTTGGCCCACGCCGCAAAGCGCTTGGGCAGCACGTCCTTTTCGTACTGGGCCAGAGCGGCGGCCAGCGGCGCGTGTTCCTTTTCCCATTGCGCGGCCGCCGCGGTGAGGTTGGCGGTCACCGGCAGATCGATTTCGCTGCGGATGGTCGTGGCGAAGGTGTTGATGAAGCGGTAGTAATCGCGCACCGGGATCGGGTCGAACTTGTGATCATGGCAGCGCGCGCAGCCAATGGTGAGGCCGAGCATCGCGGTGCCGGTGGTATTGGCCATGTCATCGAGTTCATCGTAGCGGGCGGATTCAAATTCCTTTTCCGTCAACTGCGTGGGAAACACACCCGCTCCGAGGAATCCGGTGGCCTTCATCGCGAGCGGATTGTCCGGCGCAAACTCGTCGCCGGCGAGCTGCCATTTCACGAATTGATCGTACGGCATGTCGGCATTGAGCGCCTGAATGACAAAGTCGCGATAGTGAAAGGCGAAGTTGCGGTTGTAATCCTGCTCGAATCCGTGGCTCTCCGCAAAGCGCGCCACGTCCAGCCAATGCCGGCCCCAACGTTCGCCGTACTTCGGCGAAGCAAGAAGTTGATCAACGACCTTGGCGTAGGCATCGGGCGTTTTATCCTGCATAAAGGCGGTCACTTCAGCGGGAGAAGGCGGTAACCCGATCAGATCCAAGTACAATCGGCGCAATAACACGCGGCGTACAGCCGGGCCGTTGGGCGCAAGCTGGGCAGACTCGAGCTTGGCGAGCACAAAACGGTCAATGTCATTGGCCACCCAACCCGGTTGACGTACAGCTGGAGCCTTGGGTTGCTGCAGCGGCGCGTATGCCCAAAACTTCCGGTCCTCTTCAGTCACCTGCATGCCTTTGCCGGCAATGGATTGCTCCACCAACGGCTGATCATACGGGGCACCGAGGTTGATCCAGTCGCCAATTTTTTGGATAGCGGCCGGCGAGAGCTTGTCTGCCTTGGCCGGCATAAACGGCTCCTCCTCATGGTTCACTACTTGGAACAGAAAACTCTCCGCGGCGTTCCCGGGAACAATTGATGGACCTTCCTCCCCTCCCTTGAGCAAGCCTTGGCGGGTGGTCAAATCCAGATCACCACGTATTTTTTCTCCGCCGTGACATTTCACGCAATGTTGCTTGAGCACCCCCCGCACATCGCTCTTGAACAAAGCCAAACCCTTGGCCATATCGGCCGCGTGCTTGTCCGAAACCGCCGCGGCCACATCCAGTCCCCAAGCCAAATGCAGCACAAAAACAAATGCAAACCGCATGTGGACAGTGTGGCTCGCCCACCGGAAACACGCAAGCTAAGGCACAAAAAAACGCCCCAAAGGGGCGCTTGTAGATTCTATCCTTACCAAGGATTACTTGTGCACGTTATGGCAAGCCTTGCAGTTGGTGGCCTTCTTGAGGCCGGCTTGATCATTGGCCTTAATGGCGGCCGTAATGGCGTCGGTCTTGGCTTTCCAGCTCTCAGCGCTCCCTTTTTCGGGTTTGTAAGCCGCCAACCACGTCGCGTACTTGGTGAGCACTTCTTTATTGGCCGCCAAATCATTCTGCAGCTTTTGCCCTTTGAAACCTTTTTTCATCACTTCCTCGATTTGCTCATGAGTGATTTTTTCGACTGCTATTGCAGTTTGAACCATCGCCACAGCTACGCCGGCGACCATCAGGCTTAGTATGAGTTTTTTCATATCCACTGTTCGATAAACCGCCGGTAGTTGAGCTATTAACCCAGTGCGAAACAAGGATTTATTGTCTCTCTGACGGCGTATTTTTTTGCACAGAATACTTGCCAAACCCCCAATTCCATCTAGCATTGTTTCATGTCCGAGGATTAACGCCCTTGGGCGTAAGCGTTAACCAAAAGAAAAACATAGAGCTATGAAGTACATCAAAATGATTGCTGTGGCCCTGACTCTGAGCGCGACTCTCGCGTTTGCAGGCGAGGCTACTCTCGAAGGCAAAGTGCAGTGCGCCAAGTGCTCCCTGAAAAAGCAGGGCAAGTGCCAGGCCGCTCTCGTGACCAAAGGCAAGGACGGCAAGGAGCAGGTTTTGTTGCTGCTCGGCAAAGAAGCCGGCGCCCTTCACAAGAAGGTTTGCAAGCCCGGTTCCTCTGTGGCCGCCAAGATCACTGGCGCGGTCAAGGAAGGCACGCTGAAGATCAGCAAGGTCGAAACCAAGTAAGCACTTACGCTTCACAAACCCCGCGGTGCGAATCGCGGGGTTTTTTCGTGCCCTCATCCCCGGCCTGCCCTAGGCTCCCCCGCCATGGCCAAGGCAACGCGCGAATATGTGTACGGCACCAATCCCGCCTTTGAAATCCTCCGCGCCCAGCGGCGGTCGGTGTACGGCGCGTGGCTGAACCAATCCGCGCGGAACAAGCCGCGCATGCAAAAACTGGTGACGCTTCTGGAACAACACAGCGTGCCGATCGAGTGGGTGGAAAAAGGCCGGCTCATTCAGCTCTCCAAATCCACTGAGCACCAAGGCGTGGTGCTGAAGACTTCGCTTTACCCCTACACACCACGCGAGGAATTGCTCGGGCACCGGCGGCTGCTGTTGCTGGATAACATTGAGGATCCGCACAACGTCGGCGCGGTGCTGCGCAGTGCGGAGGTGTTTGGCTTCCGCGGCGTGTGCCTGCCCACCAAGGGCGTGCCGGAGGTGTATCCCTCGGTGGTCAAGGTGTCCGCCGGCGCCACGGAGTTTATGCAAATCGCGCGGGACGGTTCGGCCAACCAATATGCCCGCGCCGCCGCCGAGGCCGGCTACCAAATCGCCGCGCTGGACATGAAAGGCACCGCCACCCTCGATACCGTGCAGGCCACCGCGCCGGACAAGCTGCTGCTGGTGATCGGCGGCGAGGACAAGTCCGTCGGTCAATTCATCCTCAACATGGCCGATCACATCATCGGCATCCCGCAATTCGGCCGGGTGAATTCGCTAAACGCCAGCGTCGCCGCCGGCATTGCGATGCATGCCTTGGGAGGGGCGAGTTCCACCTCGCCCGAAGAATAATTTAGCGTTCGACCAGGGACGAGGTGGAACTCGTCCCTCCCTCCGCTACGCCAACACCGGCTTGATCAATTTCCCGTGAACATCCGTCAGGCGGAAGTCGCGGCCTTGGAAGCGGTAGGTGAGTTTTTCGTGATCAATGCCGAGCAGGTGCAGGAGGGTGGCGTGGAGGTCGTTGACGTGGGTGCGGTTTTCCTCGGCGTTGTAACCGAGCGGATCGGTGGTGCCGTGGGTGACGCCGCCCCGGATTCCGCCGCCGGCGAGCCAAATATTAAAACCCTTCATGTGATGATCGCGGCCAACGGCACCCTTGTTGCGCTGGGCCATCGGCGTGCGGCCGAATTCGCCGCCCCACACGATCAGCGTGTCCTCAAACAATCCCTTGCGCTTCAGGTCGGTGATCAGGCCGGCGATCGCCTGGTCCACGGACGGGCAGCAGTGGTTTTGCATGAAATTCACCAGGCCGTTGTGATGATCCCAGCCGCGGTGATACAGTTGAATGAACCGCACGCCGCGCTCGGCCAGGCGCCGCGCGAGCAGGCAGTTGCTGGCGAAGGAACCGTCGCCCGGTTTGCAGCCGTACAGGTCCAGCACCTCGGCCGGTTCACCGGTCACGTCCATCAGGCCCGGCACGCTGGACTGCATCTTGAAGGCCATCTCGTATTGCGCAATGCGCGTGGCAATTTCCGGATCGCGCGTGAGCGGCGTTTGCAAATCGTTGAGCGCCTGCACGGCATCCACCACGTCGCGCTGGCGGTCGGCATCCACGCCGCCGGGCCGGCGCACGTACATTACGGGATCGCCGGTGGACCGCAGTTGAATGCCCTGAAACTGGCTCGGCAAAAATCCCGCGTGCCACATGCGCACGGAGATCGGTTGCGGACTGCGCCCCGCATGCGAACTGAGCACCACGAAGCCCGGCAAATCCTCCGCCTCGCTGCCGAGCCCGTACTGGATCCACGACCCCATGCTCGGCCGGCCGCTGATGGTGGTGCCGGTGTTCATGAGCGTGTTGGCGGGATCGTGATTGATCGCGTCGGTATGCATCGAGCGAATCACCGCGAGGTCATCAATGTGCTTGGCAAGCTGCGGGAAGAGCGTGGTCATCTCCGTACCGCTCTGACCCCAGCGTTTGAAGGGAAACTGCGGCCGCAGGCAGGCGAGCTTTTGATTCTGCAACTGCGCGATGGATTGGCCCTTGGTGAATGAAACCGGCATCGGCTGCCCGTCCAGCTTCACCAGCTCCGGCTTGTTCGCATCAAACGTCTCCAGGTGCGACGGCCCGCCGGCCATGTACAGGTAAATGACGCGTTTCACCTTGGCCGCATGATGCAACGGCCGCACCACCCCGGGCCAACGCTCCACCTTGCGCCCGGCACCCCGCGCCGACAAAGCGGCCAACGCCACCGCACCCAGACCCATTCCTGAACGGGTCAGGAACGAGCGGCGATTGATGTCGGTGATGGCGTCCATGCGCCAGTGGGTTTAGGCCAAGATCGGCGTCAGCACCTTGCCGTGTACATCGGTCAGGCGGAAGTCGCGGCCCTGGAAGCGGTAGGTGAGCTTCTCGTGGTCAATGCCCATGAGGTGCAGGATGGTGGCGTGGAGGTCGTTGACGTGCACGACGTTTTCGACGGCGTTGTAGCCGAAGTCGTCGGTGTTGCCGTAGCTCATGCCGCCCTTGATGCCGCCGCCGGCGAACCAGCAGCTGAAACCCTTGATGTGGTGATCGCGCCCGCTGCCCTGCGCCATCGGTGTGCGCCCGAATTCCGCGCCCCACAGGATGAGCGTGTCTTCCCACAGGCCTGAGCCCTGCAGGTCCTTGATCAGCGCGGCCACGCCTTTGTCCACCAGATTGGCGGTGGTGCGCATGGCGCCCTTGATGTTGCCGTGATGATCCCAGCCGCGGTGGTACAGCTGAATGAACCGCACGCCGCGCTCGGCCAAGCGCCGCGCGAGCAGGCAGTTGCTGGCGAACGATCCATCGCCCGGCTTGGCGCCGTACAGGTCGAGGATGCCTTTGGGTTCCTTGGAAATATCCATCAGCTCCGGCACGCTCATTTGCATGCGGAACGCCATCTCGTATTGCGAAATGCGCGTGGTGATCTCGGGATCCTGCACGGCGGCATTTTGCAACTGGTTAAGCTGCTGCACGGCATCGACCACGTCACGCTGGCGATCGGCATCCACGCCGCCGGGGCGTTTCACGTAGAGGACGGGATCGCCCTTGGACCGCAGTTGCACGCCCTGAAAGCGGCTGGGCAAAAAGCCCGCGTGCCATTGGCGCGCCGCCACGGGCTGATCCTGGCCGCCACCGCGCGAGATAAGCACGCAGTAGCCGGGCAGATTTTCCGTCTCCGCGCCGAGCCCGTAGAGCATCCACGAACCCATGCTCGGCCGGCCGCTGATGGTGGTGCCGGTGTTCATGAGCGTGTGCGCGGGATCGTGGTTGATCGCGTCGGTGGTCATCGAGCGGATAATCGCGATGTCATCAGCCACGCTGCCCATGTGCGGGAAGAGATTGCAAATGTGCTGGCCGGACTTGCCGAATTTTTGGAAATCATGCTGCGGCCCGAGGCACTTGAGATTGTTGCGGCTGCCCTGCAACTGCGCGATCGGCTGGCCTTCGGTGATGCTCTTGGGCATCGGCTTGCCGTGCATCTCGCGCAGCTTCGGTTTGTAATCGAGCGTCTCCAGATGGCTCGCGCCGCCGGCCATGCACAGGTGGATCACGCGCTTGATCTTCGGCTTGTGATGCGGCTTGGCGAGGATGCCCGGCCACTTGTCAATCTCCGGCCGGTCCGCCGCGGACAAGAGCGAAGGATTCAACAGCGAGGCAAGGCCCAGGCTGCCCAAGCCCGCTTTGCCCAAGAAGGCGCGGCGGCTGACGTCGGTGGGGAAGAGATCGATTTGGTTCATGGCGATTTTAATTTCCAATGTCCAAGGGCCAAATTCCAAGGAATGACCAAGGACCAGTTTCCAATTTTATTTTCGATAGATACTGCAAAAATTAGGTGAAGCTCGCGGGCCTCTTGCCAGAGGGGGCGAGCGATTTCTTTTAGATTCGGTTCTGGGGTGGCGGCCATGCGGAGGAAGTGTTTGGTTTCCTTGGCCTCTTTGCGGCAAATGCTGATTTTGTGGCAGAAATCTTTCTTTGAAACGGCTTCGTCAGCTTCGCAATAGTTGGCGCCAACGCTGGTCGCAGCGCCGACGAGTTGACCGATGATGCGATGGTTCACCGCATTGTCCGGCATTTTCTTGGCGAACAGAATCACCTGCTCGCCAAAGACCGCCGTCCGTTCCACCAAGTCATAACGCGGCTGTCCGTCTCCCGCTTCCTCCCGCAACACCATCGGCCCATTTTCCTCAACGCCCCAAAACACCAACTCCCCATCCCCACACCCATCATCCACCGGCGCGTATTGGAAATTGGAAATTGAGGATTCCTTGGTCATTGCGTCTCTTGGATCTTGGTCGTTAACCCGTCTTTAATTCCGAGTAATATTCTCATGCAAATTCAAAACCACCCGCGCAATCGACGTCCATGCCGCCAACTGCGCCTTATCCAATTCCGCATTTGCCATCTTGGCGCCGTTCTTTAACAGCGCGTCGGCGGCGGCGGCATCGGTTTGGTAATGCTTGAGATGTTTATCGGCCAGGCCGGTGAGGATCTGGGCCTCGGCGGGGCTGGGGGCGCGGTGCAGGGCCTGTTGATAGGCGTAGGCAATGCGCGTGGCGGGTGTCTTGCCGCCGTCCTTGAGGATGCGCTCGGCAAAGATGCGGGCGGCCTCCACGTAGGTGGGATCATTCAACAGGACGAGCGCCTGTTGCGGGGTGTTGGAGCGCACACGCTCAACGGTGCATTCCTCGCGGCTCGGCGCGTTGAAGGCGGCGAGGCTCGGGTGCAGGAAGGTGCGGCACCAGTAGGTGTACAGGCCGCGCCGGTAGAGGCCTTCGCCGGCATCGGCTTTCCAGCTGCGCTTGGGGAAGTTGAGGTGCGCCCAGTAACCGGCGGGTTGATAGGGCTTGGCGCTGGCGCCGCCGATGGTCTTGACGAGCAACCCGCTGACGGCCAGCGCATTGTCGCGCACCATCTCGGCCTCCAGCCGCCAACGTCCCTGCCGGGCGAGCCAAAGGTTGTAGGGATCCTTGTCGGTGACGGCTTGGGGCGCCACGGAGCTTTGGCGGTAGGTGCCGCTGCTGACCATGAGCTTGACCATGTGTTTCACGTCCCAGCCTTTTTCCATGAACTCAATGGCGAGCCAATCGAGCAGCGCGGGATGCGTGGGCGGCGTGCCCTGCGAGCCGAAGTCATCCAGCGGCGTGGCCAACCCGCGCCCGTGGAACATCGCCCACAGGCGGTTGACGAACACGCGCGCGGTGAGCGGGTTATCCTTGGACACGATCCACTCGGCGAGATCCATGCGGCTCGCGCGGCCCTCGGGTTTTTTGCCGAACTGCAGGAAGCCCGGCACCGCCGGCTGCACCTGTTCACCGGAATCATCGAGCCAATTGCCGCGCGGCAACACGCGCACCATGCGCGGGGTGGTCATGCTCACCGAAACCAGCGCGGTGGGGTTGGCATTGATGGCGCCGGCTTTCTCCGCGTTCTTGCCGGCGATCTTTTGGCGAATCTCCGCCAGCTCCGGCGCCAGCGTGCGGTAGTGCGCGGTCACGGCGTTCTTTTGCGCGGCATTACGCTTGGCGGCGTCCACCTTCAACGCGGCCAGCACCGCCGGCGGCAAAGTCACCTGGTTCGCCTTGAAATAAAATCCGTAGCCGCCGCCGCCGTTGGCGATCTTGAAGAGCAGCTGGTTTTCGCCGGGCTTGAGGTTCAGCGTCACCTTGTCCTGATCGGGCGCCACGCCGCGGCTGATCTTTTTGTCCGTCACCAACTGGCCGTTGAGCCAGATGCGAAAGCTGTCGTCACTGCCCAGCGACAACTCCAGCTGCCGCGCGATGCCGGACTGGATGGTGCGATAAAAATAATGCGCACTGTTCGCGCCATTGAGCGTGTGCACTTTGCCGTCAGCGTAATTGTTCGCGTCCACCCACTTGAGGTTGCCGTAGGCCTTTTTGAGATCCACAGCCTTCTCATCAATGAACGCCTTGGCGTGGGCTTCATCGAAATTACCCGCGCCGAACGGCCCGATGCGTTTCCAGTCGCTCAACGCCACCGCATTGGCCGCGGCGGCCTGCTGGGCTTTCTCCCACTTGACCTGACCGGCGGTGATATCCGTGGCGGCGAGCTGCTGCTCGAGCTTGGCGATCTCGGCATTGATGGCGGCAATCTTCGCCTCGTCCTTGGGCAACGGCACCTTGCTTTCGCGTTGGGCGCCCACGGGCGTTTCCTGCAGGTCGGCAAAGAACGCGCCGAAGCTGTAAAAATCCTTCGCCGTGAAGGGATCAAACTTATGGTCGTGACACTCACTGCAGCCGAGCGTGCTGGCCATCCACACCGTGGAGGTGTTGCGCACGCGGTCGGCGAGGTATTTGGCGGTGTATTCCTTGGGCTGCGAACCGCCCTCGCGGGTGTTCATGTTCAGCCGGTTGTAACCGGAGGCAATCAGCTGCGTGCCGGTGCGATCCTTGATGAGGTCGCCGGCAATTTGCTCGCGCGTGAAGCGGTCGTATTTTTTGTTTTGGTTGAAGGAATTGATGACGTACTCGCGATAGAGCGGCTTGGTCTCGTGGTTGTCCGAGTGATAACCGATGGTGTCAGCGTAGCGCACCATGTCCAGCCAGTACACCGCCATGCGCTCGCCGTAATGCGGACTGGCCAGCAGCCGATCCACCAGCTTGTCGTAGGCGTCGGGTGACTTGTCGTTCACGAACGCCTCCACCTGCGGCCACGTCGGCGGCAGTCCGGTGAGGTCAAAGGACAACCGCCGGATCAACGTGCGGCGATCCGCCTCGCCGGCCGGCGCATAGCCATTGGCATTCAGCCGCGCGAGAATGAAGCGGTCGATGTCGTTCCGCGTAAAACCCTTTTGCTCCGCCTTGGGCGCGGCCGTCTTTTTCGGCGCCACGTAGGCCCAGTGCTTGGCGTACTCGCCGCCCTGCGCCACCCATTTCTTGAGCAACGCCTTCTCGCGTTCCGTGAGGCTTTTGTTCGATTCGGCCGGCGGCATTTGCTCATCGGCATCGGTCGTGTGCACGCGATACACCAGCTCGCTCTCCTCGGTATCTTTCGGCACGATAGCGCGCGCGCCGCTCTTCAGTTCCTTGGTCGCCGCCGCGAACGAATCAAGCCGCAACCCGCCCTTCACCTGCTCTTCATCCGGCCCGTGGCAGGCGTAGCAGTTGTCCGAGAGGATCGGCTTGATGTCGCGGTTGTAATCCACCTTGTCCGGCAACGGCTCCGCCGCCGTTAACACCAGACCGGGAAGGGAAAATAAAATGCCAAATGTACGTCGCTTGAGCATGATCTTAAGTCCGTGGGAAAATTCTAGTGCCTCCCCCGCCACGGGCAACCCCTTTTCAATGTCGGGTTTTGAACAGTTACCGGCCAGGCTGCAGCCCGTAACTGGCCCACACCTCCGGTGGCAACATCGGCGTGGCGCTGGGTTGGCTGGCCACGTAGGCGGCGTGGCGATTGGCGAGATCCAGTGTGCCCGGCCAATCGCGCCCCAGTAAACGTCCCAAAAGCAGGGCCGCGGTGCAGGCATCGCCCGCGCCCACGCTGTCGGCCTTTTCCGCGGCGGGAAAACTGGCTGGCTCGCCCTCAAACCAGCCACCCGCCGTACAGGCCGCCGTGCCGGCCGGGCCGCGCGTGAAAATCACCGCGTCCAAATCATACTGCGCCCGCATGGCCTCCACCCGCATGCGCGGCTCGCCGGCGGGCAGTTGCAGCAAATCCGCCACCGGATCGATCTCTTCGTCATTCAACTTCACCAAGGACGCCACGCGACAGCCTTCGTCGAGGATCTCCGCGGTGAAGAGATCCATCCGCAGGTTCACATCAAAAATCTTCAGCGCCCCTGTCGCCTCCGCCAGAAATTTCTGCGTGGCTGCATGCGCCACTGCTTGCCGTTGGCTCATGCTGCCGAAGCTCACTGCATGGCACGTGCGCGCCAGCTCGGCTTCCGTTTCGCCGAATTGCAAATGATCCCACGCCGTGTCGACCACAATCTCATACCGCGGCGCGCCATCGACAAACTGCACGAGCACCTGCCCGGTCGGTTTCCGGGCATCCACCTGCACGTGTTCCAGCGGCAGATTGCGTTCAGCGAATTCCTGCTGCAACCGCTCCCCCAACGCGTCACTCCCAATGCGGCTCAACAAAACCCCGCGCCCAGACATCGGTTCGAGCAGCTGATGCGCCTGCACCGCGACGTTGAGTGACGTGCCTCCCAATACCTCCTTGTCCGGGAAGACATCAAACACCGCCTCGCCCAGGCCGACGATGGTGTAAGGTTGAGTCATGGTCTAGTGGGGGGCGCCGCGGCGCGGCGCCCGCGGGCGAATACAAAAAGTGAGGGGGGCGCGACAGGGGGTGTTG
>JAYQQG010000069.1:0-17688 GCA_038145765.1 Verrucomicrobiales bacterium | reverse complement strand
GAGCCCCGGGCAAGATCAACTTATACGTCGGCAAGACTCCTGTCCGGTTCAATATTCCTGAGCAAGAAGCGGTAGAGAGTTTGGTGGATTTAATAAAGGAACACGATAAGTGGGTGGAGCCCGTTTTGGCCTAATTAGATTGCCACGAGTTGATCCCGGCCCTTGGGAATGCCTTCCAAGTGGCGCTCAATAAAACAACCCAAATAGCGGCCAGTGGCTTCGGCCTGTCCCCGGGTTGGCTTGAGGGAGGTAATCGTTTCCCAATTCAAAACAGCCAGTTGTTCCATCAATCGTATTGAGTCTCCGTTCAGTTGAACTTCGTTCATTGGCGGGGCGAGGCCGAGTTCGTTTAATAATTTGATTTCCAATGCATACGTGAGGGCGGGACGGGTGGGGTTTGATTCAAGATAATCGAGGAGGGATGCAATAATTGCATGAATTCCAGGGATGGAATGCTCGGGTTCAGTGCAGCGTTCCAGAAAGCGCGTCGCATAAGCGAGCAGTTGTAAACGGGTGACGTCATTCCGCAGTTTGGGGTGGGCATTGGTGGGGGTGGCTTCACGCAAGGTGTGCAAGTCGGAGCGACGACTGCGGCGGAATGAGAAATCGGCTTCAAAGAGGAGATCTAGTTGGCCACGAAAGCTGCTTTTAGGTCGGCGGGCCCCCTTGGCAACAGTGTAGAGTCGACCTCGGTCCGCGGTCAGCCAATGGACAATCAGCGAGCTTTCGGTCAGCGGCCGGATACGCAGGATTATCCCGTTTGCATTCTCATCCATGCGCCAGAGAATTGATGGGGTAAAGCGCCGACAAGTGTTGAAGGAGCCGGTTTTCCTCGCGTTTCATGAGTTTCCGGTCTGCGGGATGAAGATCGTCATAGCCCTGCAGGTGAAGGATGCCATGAATGAAATAACGGGCGAGCTCGTGGCCAAGGGTAACTTGATAGCGCGTGGCGTAACCCACAGCAACCTCAGGGCAGATGAGGAGTTCCCCGTCCAAGGTGCCTGAATCTGAATAATCAAAAGTAATGATGTCTGTTGGGCCTTGATGTTGCAAATGAGATTCGTTGATGGCGGCCATGCTTTTGGCGGACAGGAAGCTAACGGATAGCTGGTATTGTTGGAGCCCAAATAACTGCTTGAGGGCGAGCGATGCCATGGTTTTGTACTTCCGGGATGCGATCCGGAAAGTCCGTTGTCGGTTGCGAACGGCAAGCTGATTCATGCCCGATTGCGCCGGATCTCGTAGGCGTGGATTATTTTCTGCACTAACGGATGTCGCACAACATCCGTTTGATTAAATTCTTTGATGGCGATGCCATTGGTTTTACGGAGTGTAGCTAATGCTTCAACCAATCCGGATTGTTTGGAGGGGGGCAAGTCGACTTGAGTTGGGTCGCCCGTGACAACCGCCTTGGAGTGGTATCCAAGGCGTGTCAGGAACATGAACATCTGTTCGTTGGTCGTGTTTTGAGATTCATCCAGGATCACAAAGGCGTTGTTTAAGGTGCGCCCGCGCATATAGGCGAGTGGGGCAATTTCGACCGTCTCGCGTTCCATGTGGCGTTGCACTTCCTCCACCGGCAGCATGTCGAGCAGGGCATCATGCAAAGGGCGCAGATAGGGGCTGAGCTTTTCACGAAGATCGCCGGGCAAAAATCCCAGTGCTTCACCCGCTTCCACGGCGGGTCGGGTTAGGATAATGCGGGAGACATCACCTCGAGTCAGCGCGCTAATGGCCATGGCCATAGCCAAATAGGTTTTGCCTGTGCCCGCAGGGCCCACGCCAAAGGTGACATCATGCTGGGCGATGGCTTGGATATAATCCTTTTGGCCGACTGTTTTTGGGATGATTAACGGCTTGCGAGATGAGGTGGTGATGGATTGGGAGCTCAATCCCTTGAGTGCCTCACCCCCGTTTTCTTTTACGGTTTGAATTGCCTTAATTATGTCACGTTGGCGGGGACGTTGGCCGGCATCGAGTTGGTCTTTTAAAGAGGCAAAGACATCCCGCGCACGAGAAAGAGATTCATCTTCACCATCCAACTTGATCCAGCCTTCGCGTGAAGTGGCTTGAATGTTTAGTTCCTCTTGCAGCAACCTTAGGTTGGCAGGATTATTGTCAAAAAGCTGCTGAGCTTGGCGGGCGCTTTCGTATTGGAGTGTGATGCTGGCCATGGTTTATGCGGCAGGAAAGGCTTGGCGGAGTTTGGCGGCCGTTTCCTTTAGGGCTTCGGGCAGGACGGTGGTTTGCCCGATTGCTGGCATGAAATTGGTGTCCCCCGTCCAGCGGGGTACGAGGTGCCAATGAAGGTGCTCCTCAATGCCGGCCCCGGCCACACGGCCAAGGTTGAGGCCCAGGTTGAAACCATCCGGATTCATGGCCGCTTGGATCGCGCGCTTGGTGGCTTGTAGCAATTGAATCAGATCCAAATTTCCCTCATCAGTTAATTCATCTAAATCTCGGATCTGTTTGTAGGGGACAACTAGAACATGTCCGGCATTATAGGGGTAAGTGTTGAGGACGGCATAACCGTGACGGGTTCGGCGAATTACATAATTGGCTTCATCATCTGTAGACTGGCCAATATGTGTAAATACGGAAGCACCGCTGGTCTGGCTTTTCGGGCCGAGAATGTATTCGATGCGCCAAGGCGCGTGCAGTGCTTCCATCGGATTAAATTGGCTTGGGTGTGGGCGGTTGTCAAAAAGGGGTTATTGGTCGAGCAAGGCACGAATCTGCACTTGGGTCCGCTCAAATGTTCCCTGTATTTCGGATAAAAGTGCAGTGCAGTTAGTTAAGTTATTGGATTTACTTTCTCCTTCCAAACGGGAACAGGCATCAGCCAATTGGCCGGCCCCTAAGTTGGCGCTGCTACCTTTAATCTGGTGGGCAATACCGGTGATGGATTGAGGGTCCGCTGTTTCGATGGCCGATTGAAGCGACTGAATCTGGGATTGGGTCTGATCCAGATACATGGTGGCAATTTCGCGAAAGGTTTCTTCTTGTCCGGCAGCCCTCAGTTGTTCGAGTTGTGCGGTGTTCAGCAGCGGAATATCGGATGCGCTAGATGGTTTGGTTCCAAGTTCAATTCCCATGGACTTATTAATGGCCACCTGAAGCTCTTTGATTTGCACCGGTTTGGAGACAAAATCATCCATTCCCGCTTCGATGCATGCTGCACGGTCGTCATCCTGCGTATTGGCAGTCATGGCGATGATGTAGATGGGGGCACCGGATGGGTTTTTCAATTCACGATTGCGGATGCGGCGGGTCGCCTCGAGGCCGTCAAGGACAGGCATTTGGCAGTCCATCAAGACAATATCAAATTGGGCTAAGTCAGTTTCCAGCACGGCTTCGCCGTGTTCACATATGGACACCTGATGGCCGAGTTTGTTGAGTTGCAACGTGGCTACACGCTGGTTGATGGGATTATCCTCGGCAACCAAAATTCGCAATGAATTGTGCTGGCGGGATGAGTCGCTGGCGAGTGGTTTTTGTGTGTGGGCCTTGCCTGTCAGCGCATGATGAAGTGCTTGATGGAGACGTTCTTTTCGGACGGGTTTCAGCAAAGTTCCGGAAACGCCGAGCATTCGTAACATCGCGGGATCCACCTTCATACGGCGTGTGGTCAGGAGGATGATTTTACTGTGTGTGTTTTCGGGGGACTCATGGATGAGTTGAACGAGATCTAGGGCGTCCCCCTCCTTAAGGGTCAAATCGAGTAGGACCAGGTCGAAGGGGTCGTTTTGGCTGAGGATCGAGCGGGCTTCCTGGCTTGAGGAAACGGCTGAGACCCGGAGTTTCATATCAGTTAGATATTCGGTAACGGCATCGAGCGCGAAACTGTTTGGGGCGATCAAAAGGATGGAGCGGCCTTCAAGTTCCTGGGCGTATTGTCCAGACTCCGAAGCACCCTTTTCGAGAGCGACTGTGAAATGAAATTTAGAGCCATTACCTGGCGAGCTTTCAACCCACATATCCCCTTCCATCATCTCGGTGAGTTGCCGTGAAATCGAGAGCCCTAAGCCGGTGCCGCCGTAACGCCGGGTTGTGGAGCCATCCGCTTGACGGAATGCATCAAAGATTTTATCACGCATTTCGGGGCTGATGCCGATCCCAGTATCGGAAACTGTGAATTGAAGTTTCACTCTGTTATGCGTGTTTTCAATGGCTTGGACTGAAGTCCGCACTTCGCCTTGTTCAGTAAATTTTACGGCATTACTGATCAAGTTGAGCAGAATTTGTCGGAGCCGGCCAGGGTCGCCGCGATATTGGCCATCTAGGGAGGTGGGGATGTGGCAGTTGAGTTCGATGTGGTTGGTTTCAGCGCGTAACGCATGAAGTTCCACCGCTTCTTCGACAACCTGGCGGAGTGCGAATTCGGACTTTTCAAGTTCTAATCTCCCGGCCTCAATTTTTGAAAGATCGAGAATATCGTTGAGGATTTCCAACAAAGCATCGGCACTGGTGCGCACTGTATCCGCGTATTCTTGTTGTGTTTCGTTCAGGTCGGAATCCAAGAGGAGATCGATCATGCCGATGATGCCATTCATGGGCGTGCGAATTTCATGGGACATCACTGCAAGAAACTGCGCCTTGATTTGGGCAGCTTCTAGGGCAAGGTCTCGAGCCCGTGCGGTTTCCCGTTCGGCCAATTTCAGGGCGGTGATGTCCCTGGAAATTCCGATGACGCCTTTAACGATTCCGGAACGGTTGGTGAAGGGGACTTTGGTGACGGAAGCCCAGACATCACGACCTTCATTGTCGGTTTGTTGTTCGACCTTGTTGATGATGGGCTTGCCGGTGAGGATGACGCGCTGTTCGTCCTCGTGGAACAATTTGGCTAAAGCATCGGGGTGAAAGTCATAATCATTTCTGCCAATAATCTCGTCGGTTGATGTTAGCCCCAGTCGCTTGGCGAGTGCGGCGCTGCCTTTGATGAAGCGTGATTCGGTGTCTTTGATGTAAATCCAGTCTGGCACATTTTCCAGAAGCGCATTGAGGAGATCGCGTTCATAGGCAAGTTGTTCCTCAATTTGGTGCCGTTCGGTTACATCCCAAAACATACATTGAATTCCGTTAATCTTGCCGCGTGAGTCAAAAAGCGGGGTCTTGACAGTTTCAATATAATAAATCTCTTCGGAGTCGCCGGCGCCGGTGTGGGTCTCGGTGGTATCATAGACTTCCCCGGTTTCCATTACCCGCATGTCGTCCCGGCGGTATTTGTCTGCCAAATGTTTTGGGGACAGGTCGTAGTCTGTTTTGCCAATGATTTCCTCGAGAGATTTGCCGATGGTTTGGCAGAATTTTTGATTGGCAAATGTGAATACCCCGTTGCGGTCTTTACGGACGATGTTTTGCGGGATGGTTTCAACCAGTGAATGGTATAGCAGCTCGGAATCGCGCAGGGCCTGTTCGGTCGCCTGTTTCTCTGTAATATCAACGACAGATCCTTCATAGAAGAGGAGCTGTCCTTGGTTATTACGAACTGCCCGGACGTTCTCTGAAATCCAGATTAGCTCGCCGTCTCTGCGGCGGACCTGGGATACAAAGTTATGGATCACATCTCGTTCAGACATGATTTCAACGAACGCCTCACGCCGGTGCGGATCGACATACAGTTCCGTTGAGACATCTTTAAATTGGCTGATCAATTCTTCCGGTGAATCGAATCCATAGATCTGTGCCAACATCGGGTTGGCGGAGATAAATTTGCCTTCTTCGGTGGTCTGGAAAATGCCCTCTTGAACATGATCGAAGATGCTCCGATATTTTTCCTCGGCCATTTCAGCACCTACTTCCTGCAAGAGGAGTTCGGCGTTCTCCTCCTTTAACTGGTTGATGCGCAAGCGGTTTTCCAGATGGCTGCCGGCTTGCGCTGCGAGGTCTTTCAGGAGCTCGAGCTGGGAGCTTTCCAGCGAACGTGATTCCGGCCCGGCCACACAGAGTGCGCCGACCACTTGTTCGTTCACTGAAAAAGGAATGCCCGCGTAAAAGCGGATGCCCCCTTCTGTGACGGGTTTGAGGTGGCGTGTGGCCTCATGTTCTTGGGCGTTTTCCGCGACCAAGATCGTGCCTTGCTCGACAGCAATGGCACAGGGTGATTCGTTGCGCGGGAGCGCTCCCGGGGTCCAGCCGTATTCGGCTTTACACCATTGTTCGTCAGGGGCAGTGAAACTGATTGCCGCAAAAGGCGCGTTGGCAATTTGCGCGGCCAAGCGGGCCAACTGATCGTAGGGGGCTTCCGGGGCGGTGTGGAGGATCTGGAGTGAGTTTAGCGTTTTTTGCCGCGCTTTCTCCGTGGGAGTTGATTTGAATACTTCGTCCGCCACCGTTGCCCTAATGTCTCACTGGCACAGGTTGGAGGCAAGCGTTGTCTAGTGTGAATAAGTGGGCGGGCGGATTCTTGACCCTGCCGAGTCCTGTGCCTAGGATGGGTTAGTCGCGTTCGCGAGTAAGGAGGACTATGAAATTCAAGGCTTTGTTGGCCGCTCTGGTAGCGGGAGGAATGTTGGGGTTTGGAACCGCTTGCGTTGGTTTGGTGGCGGTGGGGGCCGGAGCGGGTACGGTGGCTTATATTCGCGGTGATCTGGAAGTGGAATCTTCCAAGCCGGTGGAACAGGTAATGGCCGCCATTGAGCAGACTTGCTCGGAATTAAAATTTACCGTCGATAAAAAGGAAACCAAGGCCTTTACCGGCACGGTAGTGGCTGATGGTGACTTCGGTCGGGTTGTGTTCAAGGCCAAGGCCAGGAATCCGGAGAAGACTGAAATCTCAATTCGGGTCGGGCCCTTTGGCGACAAAGGGGCCTCGGAGCTGATTTACGAGAAGCTGAAGCCGAAGATGTAGGTTACGACCGTTACTTCAAATTCAGGCAGAGATAATCGAGGTATTCGGTGATCTTGGCCTTCATTTCCGTTCGGTTAACGATTGAATCGATCAACCCGCGTTCCATGAGGAATTCAGCAGTCTGGAAGCCTTCGGGAAGCTCACTTTGAGTCGTATCCTTGATCACGCGCGGGCCCGCAAAACCAATCATGGCTTTGGGCTCGGAGATAATGAGATCTCCAAGGCTGGCGTAGCTCGCCATCACTCCAGCTGTGGTCGGATGTGTGAGCACGCTGAGATAGGGGAGACCTTGTCGGCCATGATAGGCAATGGCGGCACTGGTCTTGGCCAGTTGCATGAGGCTGAACATGCCCTCGTACATGCGTGCCCCGCCACTGCTGCTGATCACAATCGCCGGAATGCGTCGCTCGGTGGCCACTTCAATGATCCGGGTGATTTTCTCACCCACCACCGACCCCATGGAGCCGCCGAGAAAATTGAAATCCATGACGCCAAGCGCGACCTCATGACTGCCCATGCGCCCGACGCCCGTGATGACTGCATCTTTGAGCCCCGTTTTTTCTTTATGCTTTTCCAGCTTATCTGCGTAGGCAGCGGTGCCGGTAAATTCCAGCGTGTCCACGCTGATCATGTTCGCATCGGTTTCCTGAAAGGAATCCGGCTCGGTCAAGGAGTGGATGCGCCCCCACGCGGTGGTTGAGAAATGGTGGGTGCAATGCGGGCATACCCTTAGGTTTTCCTCCAATTCCTTGTCGAAGACCATCTCTTCGCATTCTGGGCATTTTGTCCAGAGGCCCTGAGGGATTTCGCGTTTCCTTGAAGTGCCTGAAGTGACAGGCTTCTTCTCAATTTCAGGGACGACATCCGTGGCTGGAGTCACAGCGGGTTCGACGGTCTCCAAGCCAAGTGTTCTTTTAGGGGTATCTGCCATAAGCGGCACCATATTCGCGCCAAGCGCATGATGCTGAGATTAGGGCATGGGCCTCAAGCTAAAATTAAAAAGGTAATGCACGGGCCAATGTGAGTACATCCACACATTGCGCCCCGGCTTTCTTAAGCGCTTGTTCTGCACTGCTGGCCGTGGCTCCAGTGGTCAAAACGTCATCAATCAATAAATAGTTTCCGGGAACCGGTTTTGTCTGGCAGCGGAAGGCATTTCGAAGATTATGTTTTCGTTGGGCACGCGAGAGATGGGTTTGGGATTCGGTAAACCGCATGCGCCTAAGCAAATCTGTTTGGACGGGGATATCCGATGATTCAGAAAAATAGTGTGCAAGGCGCTCTGCTTGGTTGAAACCGCGTCCCCGTTCTTTTGCCGGATAAAGCGGGATTGGGATCAGGGCAACATAGTCCGTACGAGTTGGTGGAATGTCGGCCAGGCAACATGACCGGAGTAACGGTTCAAAGTATTCGTGTTGGTTGTATTTGTAGCGGTGAATAATTTGTCGCAAGAGACCTTTGGCGACATAAATGGAACGGGCGTGTTCGAACTGCCAGTCAGAATCCTTGCAGTTGAGGCAATCGTTATTGGGCGAGTCTGAATAATCGACTGGCAAACCGCATTGGGTGCACCACGGTGGTTGAGTGAGTGTGAGCTGGCGGCAGCAAAGATCGCACACGTACCCCTGTTTCGATGTTGCCGGATGAGGTTCGCAGATTTGACAAATTTCTGGGAATACAAGCGCCAGCGCGGAGTTATTCAGCCGGCTGATCAGGCTCGGGATCATGCCTTAAGATAGCCCACGCCATGATGGCGAGCAAGGGCGTCGCAATCCATCCGTCGCTCGTTTTGTTGTCGCCCCATAGCACATGTTTATTGATGGGCATGGTGATGAAGCTGTTGGTCTTCAGGGCGATAATCCACCCGGCGTGAATGCCGATCGCAATGAACAGGCTGCCGGTCCTTTGAAATGTGCCGGCTAGAATGAGGCCGGCTAGAAAGAGATTCACGGCATAGGCGGGCCAATGGGGGTCATGGGCAAAATCATGGATGAATTGCGGGAATGCAGTGAAGCCGGTGGTCCATGTGATTTCTGAAATAGCCGGTCGTTGATCGATGAAATGGACCGCGGAAAAGAGCAGGGCGCTGAACACGGCAGCCCAGCGCCAATGCATATCGCGCCTCAGTAAGCCAAACAACATGCCACGAAACAGGGTTTCTTCGAGGATTCCCACGGCGATTGCCGCGCTGAGGGTATTTACCCCATGGCGGTTCCATTCATTCAAGGAATGGGCGGGGCGGAAATCGCGCGCGTCAAAGAGCAGCCCTAATACGGCTACCGCAATTAAGGAGGCTAAACCCACCAATAATCCTTGGAAGATGTGGAGCCGGGCTTTCGGGAAATTGGTCCAACCGAGTTCGTGCCAGGAGTTGATTTTGGTCACCCGCCAGAGCAGAAAGAGCCCGGCCAAGGCCAGAAACATCAGGCACCGGTTGAAGTAACGATGGAAATCATCGTGGGATTCTAGAAAGTTGAGAAAACTGAGCGCAGGCGCATCTGAAAAAACACCTTTCCACGCCAGTGGGGCCATCAGTGCGGCTCCAGCAAATACAATGATCAAGTAAATGGCGATCGCGGCAGTGTTACGCACGCATGGGCACTACACGTTGTGATTGCCCGCGCCAAGCGATTTTTGTTGAACGATGGGCATTCGGAATGTTCGATTGCCCCTGACGATATTATAGGAGGCCGCTATCGAACTGATAGAGAACAGGAAATTCGGTGAATACCGGTTGTTGGAACGCATTGCCAAGGGTGGTTTGGCAACCATTTGGTTGGCTAATGATGCCCATAATAAACCGGTCGCGCTTCGGGTGATGCATGATACATTCCGCGTTGGCTCCTCAGGCCCCAAATTGTTTCGGCGCGGTTGCGAGATCATGAAACATCTGCCGCCTCATCCAAATGTGGTGGGCTATTTGGGGCAAGGCGAGGAAAAGGGGCGTGAATATGAGGTGCTCCAGTACGTGGAGGGTCAGTGTTTGCGTGAAATGATGGTGCGCGAAGACATTCGACTTGGGGAAATACTGAGCGATATTGTTGTGGAATTAGCCTCCGCCCTGGAGCATGTGCATGATGCGGGGTACATGCATTTGGACGTGAAGCCCGAAAATGTAATCATCAGTCGGGGTGGCACAACATACCTTTGTGATTTTGACACAGCGCAAACAATCCCGGATAAGCCGGCAAAGATCGAAAAGAAATCGGGCACGCCATTCTACATGTCGCCCGAACTGAACAACGGCTGGAAATTTGATCAGCGGGCGGACATTTATGCTTACGGAGTGACGTTGTATGAGTTGTTGGCCCGAGTGAAACCGTTCGAAGGTCAGACGCAAAAGGCCATGCTCGCCAATCAGATGAACCCGCGATACCGCATTCGCAAGCCGCGCGAGTTCAATGAGAACATACCGATTAAACTGGAGGAGTTAATCCTGAAATGTATTGATTACATTCCGGAGAAGCGTCCGCCCAATATGACGTTGTTGGTGCGGGACTTAAACCGGGTGTTGGGCGTCCGATGAGCCGGGATTTTGCCAAGCGATACTGGTTCTTGGCGGTGCTAATCTTATTGATTCCGGTGGGACTATGGGCTCCGGAAACCGGGTTGGCCATCAAGCAGCAAGGGAGCATCATTCCTATTTTGGTCGGATTGATGTTGGGAATCTCCGGGTTTTCGATGGATACCTCCAGTTTGGTGCGTCAGGCCTTTAATTATAAAGCAATTTTGCCGGTGTTGCTGGGCACATATCTGGTGGCTCCAACGGCAGCTTATGGCTTGGCACTCTGGCTGGCTCCGGAAGGAAACGCGTACTTTTTACCCGCCATGATGATCATGGCGGCACAGGCCGGTACGTTGGCGTCGGCATTGGCGTTAACTATGATGGCGGGAGGCAATCGGGAGCTGGCATTGGTGGCGACCGTCTTATCCAACACCTTAACGGTTTTGCTGACACCCTTGATTTTGAATATGGCGGTGGATCAGTCGGTGCAATTCAATGTGCTCGATATGGTGCTGCGCATGTGTCTTTTGGTCGTGCTCCCCATCGTGCTCGGGCAATTACTGAGACCTGTTTTGTGGGAACGCGCCGAATCAATCCGCCCGGCCCTGAAGGTGGCGCCACAAATCATTATTTTGCTGTTCGTCTATGTGGGGTTCGCCTCGGGGGGCGAGGAACTGCAGCAGAATCGTGAACTGGTGTTGCGGTTTCTATTGGCGTGCGCGATTTTGCATGGCCTGTTGTTGGGATTCATGGCGGGCGTTACCGGGTTGTTGAGGCTCCACTGGCCGGATCGGACGGCGGCAATCCTGTGCGGTTCGCAGAAGACATTGCCCAACGGCATTTATGTTTGGAGCCATTTTTTCCCGGCCAACCCTTATGGGGCTGTGCCGCTGGTTTTGTATCATCTGTTCCAACTCATCGTGGACACTTTGTTGGTGTCCAAATTAGAAGCCTTGAACGAATCGGAATCGGATGAGGTCGGAAAAGGTTGATTCGCCACACTGTTCTGGCTAAATTGTCGTTACGCAACGCTTCTGGAGATATTCATGAGCGACAAACAACCCGATGGTCACGGTAATCTGACCTATTATATCATCGGCGCAATCGTGGCTGCGATTGCTGCCGGTTTCTTCATTCCCAATATTGCCGTCAAGTTCAAGGTCGGCGGTGAGGTCTTTTTGAGCCTACTCATGATGATGGTCGTGCCTTTGGTGGTTTCCTCGGTCATGAGCGGCATTCTGGGTCTGGGCGATGTGCGGAAACTGGGAAAACCCGGCGGTGTGGCGGTGGGTTATTACATGTGCACGACGGTTCTGGCGGTGACGGTGGGATTGATCGCCGTGAATATCCTGAAACCTGGGGTGAACAAAGAGCTGGCAGCGGCTAAAGATAGGGTGGAGAACGCAACTGGCGAAGAGAAAGTTCAGGCTCAGGAAGAATTGGCCGCGCTAAAAGCGGAGATTCAAAGAAAGCTTGATGAATCTGCTTCAGAAAATGAAGAGGCAACCTATGCGGTAGAGGAGGAAAAAAAGCGCAAGGATGCGGCAGCCCGGGAAACGGCGGCGCAAGAACGGCAACAGGAAGCCGTTCAGGCCTTAAACAAGGCTAAAAAAGATTTAGCAAATAATCCGGATGACTCAGCCCTGCTGGCCAAGGTTGAAGAGGCTGAAGCCAATAAGGATAGTGCGAATAAAGCCTATGCCAAGGCCGTGGCGCAACGCAAGGCGGCTGGGGAGGAGAAAACTATTTGGCATATCCTCGAGAACATTCTCCTGATGCTGGTGACGGATAATCTCATCAGTTCCGCAGCCGACTGCCTTTAATTGTATTCAGCATCATATTTGCGGCCATGCTCACTACAATGGGGGACAAGGTCTTCGCGATAACGCGCATGATTAATCAAGTGAACGACGCCCTCATGTCGTTTGTCATGCTTTTGATGAATATTGCCCCCATCGGTATCTTCTGTCTGGTGGCATCCAAATTCGGTGAAGCCAAGCTCGATGGCAAACTGGCCGAAATGGCCGGCCAACAGGGCTATTACATCGTCACCATTTTGGTTGGATTGGGTTTTCACGCCTTTGTAACCTTGTTCTTCCTCTATTGGTTTTTCACGCGTAAGAACCCGATCGTCTTTTTCAAAAATATGTCCCAGGCCGTACTCACGGCATTCTCGACAGCCAGCTCTTCGGCCACCTTGCCAATCACCATGGAGTGCGCTGTGGATAAGGCGGGTGTCTCCGAAAAATCGACTAAATTTGTGTTACCGCTTGGTGCCACAATCAATATGGATGGCACGGCATTGTATGAAGCCGCCGCCGCAATTTTCATTGCCCAGATATATTTCCCGATCACCGGTCAAGAACTGGATATGATGACTCAGGTCACGATTGCCATCACAGCAACTTTGGCGGCCATCGGGGCGGCGGGAATTCCAGAAGCCGGGCTGGTGACGATGTTGATCGTGTTGAATGCAGCCGGTTTGCCGGTGGAGGCTATCGGTTTAATCCTGATGGTGGACTGGTTGCTGGATCGCTTCCGCACAGCGGTGAACTGCTTTGGGGATTCTGTGGGTGCGGCCATTGTTGACGGATGCATGGATGAAGAAAAACCCGCCTCGGAAACCGAGACGGGTGATCCAGTCGAAGATGGTTTGGAGACTGAAGGTGCCGGCGCCTAATGGGTTAAGCCACTAATTGAGGGATCACCTTGGCGCCTTCGACGCCGGTGAGGCGTTGGTCGAGGCCCAGGAAGCGGTAGGTCAACCGCTCGTGATCGATGCCCATTTGCTGCAGGAGCGTGGCGTTCAGGTCGTTGATGTGCACGGGATCCTTAACGATATTGTAGCTGTGATCATCGGTTTGGCCGTGCTCGTAACCCGCCTTGAATCCGCCGCCGGCCACCCAAGTGCTGAAACAGCGGCTGTGATGGTCTCGTCCGTGGTTAGTCTTGGTGAGCTTGCCTTGTGAGTAAATGGTGCGGCCGAATTCGCCGCCGCAAATGACCAAGGTTTCATCGAGCATGCCACGCTGCTTGAGGTCTTTCACCAAGGCAGCGGCCGGTTGGTCGATGTCCTTGCATTGCTTCGGAAACTTGCCGGGCAGTCCGCCGTGGTGATCCCAGCCGCGGTGGAATAGGTGAATGAACGGCACGCCGCTCTCGGCCATGCGCCGGGCGAGGATGCAGTTGCGAGCAAAAGAGCCGGGGCGCTGAGCATCCGGGCCATAAAGATCGGTGACGCTCTTCGGTTCCTTGGAGATATCCATCAGTTCCGGCACGCTGGATTGCATGCGGAAAGCCATCTCGTATTGGGAAATGCGCGTTTGTGTTTCGGGATCGCCAAATTCCTCGAATTGTTCCTGATTGATCTTGGCAATGCCATCGAGCATGCGTCGGCGCAGATCGCGGTCGATGCCCTCGGGATCCTTGAGGTACAACACCGGTTCCTTGCCGCTACGAAGGTTGACGCCCTGATGTTTGCTGGGCAGGAAGCCGCTGCTCCATAGGCGCGAGTACAGCGCCTGATTGGCCGCGCCGGAACCGCGCGAGATCATCACGATATAGGACGGCAGATTTCTGTTCGGGCTGCCCAAGCCGTAGCTGATCCAGGAACCAAAGCTGGGTTTGCCAAGCTGCTGAGTGCCGGTGAGAATATAGGTGATGGCCGGATCATGGTTGATGGCCTCGGAATGCATCGATTTAACGATGGTAATGTCATCGGCGATGCTGCCGATGTACGGCAGGGTTTCATTGACCCACGTGCCGTGCTGGCCCATCCGCTTAAACTCAAACATCGGCGCCACGCAAGGGAACGATTTCTGTCCGCTAGTCATGGTGGTGAGGCGTTGGCCGTTGCGGACAGAATCCGGCAATTCTTCCCCGTGAAATTTTCGCATGGCCGGCTTGTAATCGAACATGTCGATGTGACTGGGTCCGCCGGAGTTGAACAGCATGATGATGCGCTTGGCCTTCGGGGCAAAGTGCGGCACGCCGGGCAGTCCGCCGCGGGCATTGGTCTTGGGCGCGGCAATGGCGTCAGGCGCCATGAGTGAGCCCAGCGCGGCGCCGCCGAGGCATTTGGCGGTGTTGAAAATCAGTTCGCGCCGCGTTTGCAGCAGGCCGTTTTGGTAGTCGGGGTCAGTGATGTTCATGGCGGTTACAGTCGGGTGATGACTTCGTCGAGGTTCAGGAGCATGCTGGCCACGATGGTCCAGGCCGCGTGTTCGGCGGCGTTGATGGATTCATCGCGCTTCGATTCGCCAATGGCCAACAGCTTGTTGGCGGCCTCGGCATTTTTCTTAAAATTCTCCAGCTCCTCATTGTAGGCAGCCACAAGGATTTGGGAAACAATCGGCTTCGGCTGGCGGGCCGCCACAAGGCGATAGCCAAAGGTCACCCGTTCCTGAGGTGCCTTGCCACCTTCCTTGATGATCCGTTGGGCGAGGTTGCGCGAGGCTTCCGTAAATTGCGGATCGTTCAACGTCACCAGTGCCTGCAGCGGCGTGTTGGTGCGCGGACGTTCCACCATGCACTTTTCGCGCGTTGGCGCATCGAAGATGGTCATCGACGGCGCCGGTGCGGAGCGTTTCCAGTAGGTGTACATGCTCTTGCGGTACAGGCCTTCGCCGGAATCCTGACGGAACCGCACATTGCCGCTCAGGCTCACTTCATTCCACAAACCGGGCGGCTGGTAAGGCCTCACGCCCGGTCCGCCGGCTTTGTCGATTAACAGGTCGCTGACCGCCAGGGCGTTGTCCCGAACAAATTCACCCTGCAAACGAAAGCGCGGGCCGCGTGCGAGCAGTTGGTTTTCCGGATCACGATCGTACAGTTCACGATTGAGTTTGGAAGATTGCCGGTACGTGGCGCTCATGACGATTTGCTTGAACGTGCGCTTGATGTCCCAGCCGTTCTTCACGAAATCCGTGGCTAACCAATCGAGCAACTCGGGATGCGTGGGCCAAGCGCCTTGCGTGCCGAAATCGGACACCGATTTCACAATGCCTTTGCCAAAGAGCAGGGACCAGTAGCGGTTGACGGCCACGCGCGAGGTGAGCGGGTGGTCGGGACGCGTGAGCCATTGGGCCAGCCCAAGGCGATTGGCCGGGGCGCCTTCGGGCAAGGGCGGCAGAAAAGCGGGCACACCGGGTTTGATCTCCTCTTCTTTGTTGGGGTGCTCGTAATGGCCACGCATAAGTAGATACGTTTTGCGCATGTCGCCGCGATCGCCCATGACCATAGTGTTGACCTTACTTTTGTTGGCGGCTGCGATCTCGGCTTCGGCGGCGCGTTTTTCGGCAACCAGTTTTTGGTGGGCCTGATCGATGTTGTTGAGATAATGGTTCAGGAGAGTCTCGGCTTGCTTTGGGGTCCGTTTGTCCGGAGCGATGGCGAGCAGGGGGGCGATGGGGTCGCTGCCGCTGACTGCGTTGATATCCGCCACCACCAATTCGCGGCCGTACAGGCGCACGTCATCGATCTCAATATTGTTGGCCTGGGCGCTGTTGAATCGTCGACCAATGCGGAATTCCTTCGGCGTTTGGATGGTGCCGTTGAGGCCGTCGGCTTCGACGGTTTGGTCCTGCAACTTGCCATTGATATAAATTTTCGTGCCGGCGGCCTTGCCTTTGCCGTCGTAGGTGACGAATACGTGGGTCCATTTCTTCGCGGGCACCTTGGCCTTGCTGACGACCTTGATGGCGTTGTCCTGCCATTTGGAAATGATGTGGGTGCCGACGGAGCCGTTTTGCAGCCAGAGATCGAATCCGCGGAAAGCGTTGCCTTCATTCATCTTGCTGAACAGCGCGCCATTGGCGTTGCCGGCATCCGGTTTCACCCAGCAGCCAAAGCTGAAGGGCTGGTTCCACTCGGGCGGTTTGACGCCCTTGACGTTGATGAACCCGTTGCCTTCAACGCGAAACGCTTGGCCGGTCTGTCCGCCGACGCTGCGGCCGCCGCCTTCCCATTTCACCTCGTTTTTGTCATTTACGAGATCTACGCCTTTGCGATCCTTGAAGGCGTCCAGCGGGATATGGGCGATTAGGCCGGCCGGTTCCTGTGGTTGTTCACCAACGTTCTTGGCCGCATCGACTGCCCATTTTTCAAAGGCTGCTTGCACGCCTTTCCGATGGGTTGCGATCTTATCATCGGTGGCTTTCACCTTGGCCTCGGCGGCCTCGCGCTTGGCGATGTTCTCACGGCTGATCACATTCACCATGGGCGGGGCATTGCCGTTGCGGGTTTGTTTGCCGCTGTCGGCGTTGTTGTTGAAAAAGGCATAAAACTGGTAGTATTCCTTGTGCGAAATGGGATCGTATTTGTGGCTGTGACATTGGCCGCACTCGATGCTGAGGCCGAGGAAAACATTGCCGGTGGTCTTCACGCGGTCGACCACGTACTCCACGCGGTATTCCTCAATGATCAGGCCGCCTTCGTCAGTGGTGCCGTGATTGCGATTGAAGCCGGTGGCGATTTTTTGATCGTTGGTCGCATTCGGGATGAGGTCGCCAGCAAGCTGTTCGGTGGCGAAATCCTTAAATGACTTGTTCGTATGATAGGCGTTGATCACCCAGTCGCGCCAGGGCCACATGGTGCGCGGGCCGTCGGCATGGTGCACGCTGCTGTCGCCGTAACGAGCCACGTCCATCCAGTGCAACGTCATGCGTTCGGCGTAAGCCTTTGACTTGAGCAAGCGGTCCACAACTTTTTCGTAGGCGTTGGGGCTCTTGTCCTTCACGAAGGCATCAATCTCCGCCAGCGTGGGCGGCATGCCGGTGAGATCAAAGGTGACGCGGCGGATCAACAGTTCACGGCCGGCCTCGGGAGTCGGCTGGAGGCCATTGGCTTCGAGTTGTTTCAGGACAAAATGATCGATCGGGTTATGGCCCCACTTGAGATTGCCCTTGGGCGGGGTGGGGGACTTTGGCGTGATGAACGCCCAATGGCCCTCGTACTTGGCCCCTTGCTCGATCCAGCGTTTGAAGAGAGCCACCTCGTGGTCGGTGAGCGGTTTCTTGGCTTTGGCCGGTGGCATTTGCTCATCGGCTTCCGTGGATGTGATCCGCGCCCAAAATTCGCTTTCGGCAAGTTTGCCCGGCACGATTACATCGGCCTTGGCCTTGGCTTCCACGTCCAGGCGTAGTTTTCCTTTGCGTCGCTTTTCATCCGGGCCGTGGCAGGTGAAGCATTTATTTGAAAGCACAGGGCGGATGTCCCGGTTGAACTTCACGATTTCCGGGAGTTTGTCCGCGGCCATTAATGTCGAATGTGCAGTGCCGAGTACGGCAAAAAAATAAAGACGCCAAATCGTCATGCGATAAGGACGGTATCAGTT
>JAYQQG010000068.1:0-17876 GCA_038145765.1 Verrucomicrobiales bacterium | reverse complement strand
CTTCGGATGATGCGTTCGAAAAAGTGGACGCCACCAAAATCAAATATGTCCTTAAACTGAAGCCCGGCGAAAAACGCACGCTCAAGTACACCCTCACCACCCGGCACGGCACCAATGTCATCAAGTAACAGCCCCCGCTCCACGCGCCCAGAGTGTTGGGAGGGCGAAGCTTCTGCTGAGCCGATGGGCGGCATCACTGGCATCAGCAAAACACTCGAGTCGGCACACATTCGCTTGACCCCGGCTCAACGGGCGCTTCGCCCTCCCGTCTTTTTTGTGGTGCTTGCGTCAATAATCCTCGGATGCAGCAAACCGACCCCGGAACCATCTGCCCCAGCCACGGCTCCCAAGCCGACCTCGGCCCCGACCGTAGACACCCCGGAACGCCGCGAAGCCGCCCAAGCGTTGTTTGAGCGCACGGTCAACGAATTCCACAATCCGTCTGCCCAGGCCTTGCCCGAAAAACGGGTCCCTCTGCTGAAAGGAGCGGCCAAACGTTATCAGCAATTGCTTGAGGAGTATCCCGAGCAGAAACACTGGTGCGCTCAAGCCCTCCGCAACCTGGGCGGCACACAGGCGGAATTAGGCCGGACCGAGGTTGCTTTGAAGCATTATGACCGCGTGGCCATCGCTTACGGCGAATTCGATTTTGAAGTCATGCAGGCCTGGAAAGCGGCCGCCGATTTACTGTGGGATCTTGATCGAAAAGCAGAGGCCAAGGTGTATTACACCAAGATCATCGACCGCTTTGACCGCGAAGAGGTGCTGCCGGTCTACAAGGTCATCCTCAACCTTGCCAAAAAACGCACCGGCGATTGATTAATGCCGGAAGTGCCGGTGGCCGGTGAAGACCATGGCCATGCCTTTTTCGTTGGCGGCGGCGATGACTTCTTCGTCGCGGACTGAGCCGCCGGGCTGGATGGCGGCGGTGGCGCCGGCTTCGGTGGCGGCGATGAGGCCGTCGGCAAAGGGGAAGAAGGCGTCGCTGCAAACCACGCTGCCGTCGAGAGACAAACCGGCCTCACGGGCTTTCCACACGGCGATGCGGCTGGAATCCACGCGGCTCATTTGGCCGGCACCGATGCCGAGCGTGGCGCCGGGGCCGCAGTAGACGATGGCGTTGCTTTTCACGTGTTTCACCACGCGCCAGCCAAAGAGCATGGCGTTGAGCTCATCATCGGTGGGCTGCCGCTCGGTCACCACTTGAAGATCATCGGCGGTCGTCACCTTGATGTCGCGTTCCTGCACGAGGAACGATTCCGCGCCGGTGTTGCGCACGTCCCACGCCACGGCGGTGAAGGGGTTCTTGAGCATCCGCAACAGGCGCAGGTTTTTCTTCTTCTGCAAAACCGCCAATGCCTCTTCAGTGAATTCCGGTGCGATGATGACTTCACTAAAAATCTCCGAGATCGCCTCGGCGCACGGGCCGTCGAGCGGTTGGTTGACGGCGATGATGCCGCCGAAAGGTGCCTGGTTGTCTGTGGCAAACGCCTTGTCCCACGCCTCGCGCAGATTCGCTCCCTGCCCCATGCCGCAGGGGTTGGTGTGCTTGAGGATCGCCAGCGTGGGGATGTCCTCCAAAAACTCGCAGATCAAGTTGGCCGCCGCGGTCGCGTCGAGGATGTTGTTGTACGAAAGCGCCTTGCCGTGCAGTTGCTCGAAGTATTCATCAAACTTGCCGTACAACCCGGCGCGTTGATGCGGGTTCTCACCGTAACGCAGCGTCTGGACCAATGACGATTGCACCAGCAACTCCTGCGGCATCTCGTCCGCCGCCATCTCCTCTTCCCCGGCGAATGCCTGCATCAAGTGCTCGGCAATCGCGCCATCGTAATCGGCCGTGCGGGCATAAACCTTGGCTGCCAAGGTCCGCCGCAGGGCCAGCGTGGTATTGCCCTCGGCCTCGATCTGTGCGGCCACCGCGTCGTAATCAGCCGGATCAGTAATCACCGTCACGCTCTCATGATTCTTCGCCGCGCTGCGCAGCATGGATGGGCCGCCAATGTCGATGTTTTCGATGGCGTCCTCCAGGGTAACATCCGGCTTGGCGACGGTTTCCTCAAACGGATAAAGATTCACCACCACCAGATCAATGGGCTGAATCCCGTGCTCCGCGCAGGCGGCCTCGTGCTCGGCATTGCCGCGCAGGTGGAGCAGGCCGCCGTGCACCTTGGGGTGCAGCGTCTTCACGCGGCCATCCATCATCTCGGGAAAGCCCGTGTAATCGCTGACATCCATCACCTCCAGCCCCGCCTCGCGCATCACGCGTGCGGTGCCGCCGGTGCTGAGGATTTCCACGCCGACCGCCGCCAGCGTCTGCGCAAACGGAACAAGGCCGGCCTTGTCCGAAACCGAAATGAGAGCCCGTTGAATCTTCGCCATGAGACGCGCGAGATTTGGCGGCAAGCTGTGCACAGGTCAACCGGAAATCACTGGCAGGTTATGCCCTATTTGTTTCTCACGCGGAGTCGCGGAGGGACGAGTTCCACCTCGTCCCTTTTCAAAACCTCCGCGTCTCCGCGCCTCTGCGTGCGGCTAAAACCCTTGCGCCCTTGCGCGCCCCACCTACACTCGCGCCATGCGTATCACATGTCTGCTGCTCGTTCTCGCCCTGCAATTGAATGCGGAAAACTGGCCGGGCTGGCGCGGCCCGCGCGGGGACGGTTCCAGCACGGAGAAAACCGTGCCTGTGAAGTGGAGCGCCACGGAAAACATCGCGTGGAAAACCGCCATCCCCGGCGAAGGCCATTCGTCACCGGTGATTTGGGGCAACCAGATTTTTCTCGTGACTTGCCTGGAGGAAACCCAGGAACGCGTGCTGCTGTGCCTCGACCGCCGCACCGGCAAACCGCTTTGGCAAAGCACCATTCTCAAGACGCCGTTGGAAACCATCCACCGCCTGAACAGCCGCGCCTCCTGCACGCCCGTCACCGACGGCAAGCTGGTGTACGTGGCAGTGATGAAGGTGAGCGAAGAAAAAATCGTCGCACCCAATGTCGGCTCGCGCCGCATGATCACGCCCGGCTCCATCGAGGTGGCGGCATTTGATCTGAAGGGGAAACGGCAGTGGACCCAAAACATCGGCGCGTTTGTCAGCGCCCACGGCTTCAGTTCCAACCCCGTGCTGTACTGCGACCTCGTGATCGTCAATGGCGACCATGACGGCGACGCCTACATCGCCGCGCTGGACCGCGCCACCGGCAAGCTGCGTTGGAAAACGCCGCGCGAAAACAAAACCCGCAGCTACGGCACACCCATCATTCGCACCATCGACGGTCGCGAACAAATGATCCTATGCGGCAGCAAATCTGTCACCAGCTACGATCCGGCCACCGGCAAACGCCATTGGATCATTGACGGCCCCACCGAGCAATTCGTCGCCTCGATGGTGTACAACGGCCAATACGTGTTCGCCACCGGCGGCTTTCCCGAGCGCCACATTCTTGCCATCCGCCCCAACGGCCGCGGCAACGTTACTGAAACCCACATCGCCTGGCGCGAACGCCGCGGCGCCTCGTACGTGCCCTCACCGATCGTGCTTGGGGATTATTTTTTGATCGTGTCTGATGCCGGCATCGCGAGTTGTTTTGACGCCGCCAAAGGCACGCGCCACTGGATGGAACGGCTCGGCGGCGGCCACAGCGCCAGTGCCATCACCGCCAACGGCCTCGCCTATTTTGTGTCCGACCGCGGCATCACCACGGTAATTCAGCCCGGCAAGGAATTTGAAGCGGTCGCCACGAATGACCTGAAGGAATCCACCTCCAGCAGCCCTGCGATCAGCCAGGGCCAGCTATTCATCCGCGGCCACAAGCACCTGTTTTGCATCGGCAAAAATCCGTGATCAACGCCGGCGCAGCTCCAGCACCTCGGGCTTGAGCTGGGGATTTATCCCATCCTTGGGCATCGGCTGTTTCAGAGCCCACCACACCGCTTGGGCAATCAGGCGCTGATACTGTTCGTGCCGCCAGTTCACGTGAAAGTGCAGGCCGCTGTAGCCCATCGACCGGCCGCCATCGGGGCGTTCCCACCCCCAGCCGACCGTTTCCACGCTGCCCTTGATCGGCACCTTCACCAGCGGCGTCCAGTTCTTGGGATTCTTGGGCACCTTGAGTTGGTAGTAGAATTCCTCGAACGGCAGCTCAAAGGATTGAATGCCGGTCATCACCGGATGTTTCGGTGCAGCCACCTGAAACTGGGCCTTGTTGACCACCGTATATTTGCGATCCGGCCCACCGTGGCATCCGCCAAAGAGTTTCAGAAACGGCGCGATCAACTTTGCATCCCGCGCGCCCATGCCCCAGTGATACACCACCAACCCGCCGCCGCGCCGGGCGAAATCCGCAAATGCCTTCGCGCGCTTGGGGTCATCCTGAATAAACCGACCGCCCTCATTGAGGAACAGCACCATGGCGTCCGCCTTGGCGATCAGCTTGGGGCCCGACGCCCACGGTTCATCTGCCTGCGCCACCGTCACCTGCACACCCTCGCGCCCGGCAAACATCGCCTCCACAATTCGCGCGCCCGGCATGTATTCATGCGTGCCCGGCGGATGCCCGTCGGGTTTTTGCCCGAGGATGAGCAATTGTTTGGGAGCCGCATTGAGCGCCATCGCACACAGGAAAACCAGCCACCAATGCCTCATTTCAACTCCCGGATTTTCAGGTTGCGAAACTCACAACGATCCTTGTGATCGGTCAGCAAAATGTGGCCGGTGACTTTTTTTCCAAAGCCCTCAAACCGCTTGAACTTGCTCTTGGCCACACCGGCCAACACCCGCTCGCTGCCCAGTGTGTAGGTCAGGATTTTTTCGCCGTTGAGATAGTGCTCCACCTTGGGCCCCTGCACCTTGATGCGCGACTGGTTCCATTGATCAATGCGCACCGGCTCGGCCAGTTTCACCTCGCGCGGCAGCACGGCATAAAACACGCCCGTGAGGCTCAGTGGACTCTTCGCCCAAAACTTGTCATCGATCATCTGGTACTCGTGCCCGATCGCGCCGCGTTTTTCGAGCACCATGTACTTCACGCCGTTGTTGCCCTTGGTGCCGATCTTCCATTCCCAGGCAAACTCATAATCCGTCCACGTGCGTCGCGTAAGAATGTTGCCGGCCGCTTTGCCTTCCTCCTTGATCAACACCCCATCCCGGATCACCCAACCTTTACCGGTGACCTCCTTCTGGCCGATGTTGCGCCAGTGAGTGTTGATATTCTTGCCATCAAACAACAACTGCCAACCGGCCGACTTTTCCGCCTTGGACAGTGTGTTGATTTCACCGGCCTGCAATCCCAGCGTAAGGACGGCGGTGGCCACAAAAAAATGCCGCATGAGGTTCATGCGGCTTTTGTAAAGCGGCGCTGCGAGGCGCGCAATGGCTATTATTTCCCGCGCACGCGAATGTTGCGGTACCACACTTCCTCGCCGTGATGCTGGATGGCGATGCGGCCTTTGGCTTCCTGCATGAAGCCGCCCCAGTTGCTGAACTTGCTCTTCTTGATCATCGCGTTGATCTCGTCGCTGCCCCACTTGTAGGCCAGCAACTTCTCGCCGTTCATCCAGTGCTCCACATTGTTGTCCTTACACACGATGCGCACATGATTCCATTCGCCGGCCTTGTTGTATTTCTTCTCCTTCATGCCCTTGCCGATCATGTCGTAGAGCGAGCCGGCCGTGCGCAGGGGGAAATTGGATTTACCATCCGGATGCCGCTCATCATCGAGCACCTGCAATTCCGGCCCGGTGAAATACGCCGGCCGATTGGTTTCCTTCACGCGATACATGATGCCGCTGTTCCCGCGCGGCGACACCTTCCATTCGCACTCGAATTCAAAATCCGTGTAAACCCCCTCCGTCACCAGATCGCGGGGCTGGCCGCCCTGCTCACGAGTCAGCGTCTTGAGCGTGCCATTCTCCACCTTCCATGCCTTTTCAGGAAACACCTTCTGGCCGTAACCGCGCAGGCCGGTCACTTTTTTGCCATCAAACAGGACCGTCCATTTTTCCTCTGCCTGAACAGAGAAGGTTAACACGCCCAGCAAGGCGCCCGTGAGAATTGCTTTTGTCAGTTTCATTTAAAATGGAATCGATTCCGGCCGCGTTACTGCATCGTGGGAATCTTCATGTCTTTACCCTGTCGGAGATATTGGCGGATGGCCTCGATCTGTTTCTTGGCGTCGCCGTCCAGCATATCCACCAGCACGCTGCGGGCATCGTCATCAAAATAATCCGGCATCCGCGTCTGGGGATCCACCCGCAATGGATCCAGCATCCAACGCAGGAAATACTCCGGCTGCAACCGATCACCTACCAGTGCAAAATTCACACCCTGCGCCTCAAAAACCTGTAACGGCTCACGGTTTTTCACGCCGTGACAGGCCACACACGAGAAGCCGCCATCCACCCCCACCAATTTACGCCCCACCTCCGTTTCGGGCACGGCAACGGGCCCTTTCTCCGGCGGCGTCACGGGTGCATTGCCGTGGCTCATGGCCAGCCCGGCGGCCAATTCCTTGGCGCGGGCCGGGAAGGCGGGCATGCGATGTTCCAACCAAGGCCGGGAACGTTGCTTGAGTGAGCCGGACAATAACGATTCCATCCACTCCGGCTTCAGCTTCAAACCCACATGGTTGAGGCCGGAAAACCCCTCCAACTCGCCGTGGCACTGATTGCAATTCAGCATTTGCACCTGACGTTGGGCAAACTCCTTCGGATCATGCCGGTGCAGCGACCGGCGATCGGTGGCGGCGAATGCCCGCAATGCCGCGCGATCGGCGGCCGACAACCCGAAGTGCGGCGAGCGGCCATCGGGCTTTTCTGACAGACAACCGCCCATCCATTGATCCGCCGCCAGTGCCTCGAGGTTGGGTGCTTTGAATTGATTGGGGCCGGGATGATCATGGCAGTTGACGCAACCCATGGTGGTCACCAGTTTTTTGCCATGATCGATCACTGCCTTTGCAAAATCCGCTTTGGGTTCCAGATGAGGCTTGGCGCTGTCGCGCAGCCACGACGCGATGTTCCAGGCTTCGCCGGGGGCATATTTAAACTTCGGCATGCGCGTCCACTTGTAGTGGCCATTCGGTGCCTGCAGAAAGGCGGCCAGTTCACCGAACTGAAATTTTTCATTCACGTGAGAAAGGGACAGCTTGCCCTCTTCCGCCTGATCCCCGGGCATCGTGTGGCACGCGGCACAGTTGAGCTGTCTCACGAGCTCGCCGCCCGCTTCCAGATCCGGCTCCGGAAATTCACTGGGCGGATTGGGCGGATTGTACCGCAAGGTGGAGAGATAAGCGGCAATGGCCTGGGCATCGGCCTGCGCCGTTTCACCGTGCAACAGCTTGGGCATGCGCGCCCCTGGCCGTTCAGCCTTGGGATCTTGAATCCACTTGGCCAACCAAGTGCGATGGACGCGACTCCCCGTGCCGGCAAAGTCGGGGCCGCTCATGGCGAACTCCGGCAGACCCTCACCTTCGCTGCTGTGGCAACGAATGCAGCGGTGCTCGAGAAATACTTCGCGACCCCGCTCAATCTGGCCGGCCTGAGTCAATGGCGCCGTAGGCAGGTGTGTCAGTTGCCCGCCCCGGATCGGTTCATGCGGCACGGGCTTGTCCGGGCGCTCACTCCAAAACAGGCGGAACTGCGCATCGCCCTTTACCGGACTGCTGTAAGTGACCTTGATGGCGTTGGCGCCTTTGTTGAGGCGAATGCCCTGGGTCTTCGCCTCAGCCACCGTACCAATGCCCTTGAGGTCCAGGAGCACGGCGTTGTTGACCTCCAATTTCACACCCCCCTTTCCGGTGGCATGGAAGGAATAATCACCGCGCAGATCGATGTTCACAAAACCCTCGTAGATGGCCGTGAATCGACCGGCCGGCACATGGGGCGAAGGCGGCTGACCTTCAGGCACGTATAACCAAAGGTTAGAGGCTACCGTCACCGCGCGGGCTTCGCCCACCTGCCAGGTCAAGGCCAAGCCGGGTTGCGGCTCGGCATCCTGCGCCCGGCCCTGAAGGACCAGGAACGCGAGGCTCATGACGATCAATCGATGCATTTGCGGTAACGCCGTCTTGTATCGGTTTCAGCTGCCCGAGGCAAGGCGCGGGTTATTTCACCACGTGAATGGTGTGCATGACCTCGTTGCGAATGTTCGTGCCATCGGCGGCATCGACATTGAATTTAATCAACTGCTGATCGCAGGGACGGAGATCTTCCACGGTAAGCGTCACCGTGCGGCCGTCGGCCGAGAGCTTGGCTCCGGTGATGTTAACCGCTTCGTTGCCGCGCTCTTCAGGCTTGCTCACCTTGAAGGTCGGTGACCCGTAGGCCCCTGTGCGCTGGTAGTTCCAGCGGCTAATGGCGTAGTTCTCCGGATCCGCGGCAATCTTGGGGTCCAGTTTTTGGGTGAACGTCAGGTGCACCCCGGCTTTGTTCACTTTAAGACCGCTAACCGTGTAGACCTTTTCTCCGGTGTAACGCACGCGATCCAGGCCGGTGATGCGGCCGGCATTACTCTGCCAACCTTTCAGACCCGCCACGTAGAGGTGCCCGTCATGCGGGCTGAACCGGGGCCGCATGGCGCTGCTCGTGAAACGCAGCGGAAACCGCACGACACCACCCTGCATCTGGCCATCCACTTCCTCCTTGAGCACGAGGTACAATGAGGAGCGACCGTAGCTGGTGTGAAGCAGCTCACCATGGAAAGGCCCCCAGCTCTTGCTGGTCACCCATTCCTGGCCGCCGCCGGAATTGTCCCACCCCTTGTCCAGCCAACAGAGTGGCTTGTTGAATTTCGGCAACGGTTCCTTATGAGCGAGTTGTTCCACGCCGTAAAATCCACCGGGTTTAACCCAATTGATCGGACAACGCGGCACCCAGGTGCCCTCGTTATCGCCGCTGGTGAGTTCGCCATTGGGCCCCACCCCCATGCCGTTGGGCGCACGGAAGCCGGTGGCCACCACAGTGAGTTTCTCGCCGTACTTATCGATCTTTAGCAGAGCCCCGGCATGGGCGGACACATGCCCGTTGCCGCCGCCGCCGCCGAAGCCGCGTCCCCCGCCGCGCACCGGGCCGGCTTTGATGGTGTAAAAGTTGCCGTCCTTGTCCGTGTGCAGGTCGAAGGTAAATTCATGGAATCCCTGCGAGCTGGTGATATCGTTATTGAAGCTCTCGTAATGATCGGCGGCCCCGTCGTTATTGAGGTCGTGGTACCGCGTCATTTCATCGCGGCCGGAGGTGTAAATCACGTCGTCCACAATCTTGAGGCCGAGCGTTTCGAAGCCGCCACTGGCAAAGCGGGTCCATTTCAGGTCTTTAAAGTCTTCATTCTTCAAGCCCTCCACGATCCACACGTCGCCGTCCCAGGTGGACAATGCGGCGCGGTTGCCGTCGCTAAAGAAATCCAGCCCGCCAAAGCGCACGCGGCGGTTCCAAGGGTTGCGCTCGGGGGCCGTGATCACATCGGTCACATACGCGCCGTCCGGTGTCTTGCTGGCAGCCATCACCCCTTGGGTGACTACCGGCTCCGGCCAACGGTTCTTGCCCATCTTGCGGAAAGTCGCCTTCACCTCCGCTTTGGTAAGTGCGGTAAATTTCGCGTGATCGGCCTTGGGACCGCTCCAGATGCGAATCTGAAACGTACCGGCTGCCGTGCCCTTGGCCAGCTTGGCCACGATTCGTTGGTTCTCCTGCACCTCCAGTGTGGCAGCTTTCGGGGCATTCACGAGGTCCACCTGAGTCACCGTGTCCCCCGATACCAGAATCGCCACGCCATCTTCCACGCCGCCCTGTGCGTTTTCCACCTCACACACCAGCGTGGCGAGAGTCGCGTTCACCGCCCCATGTTGCAGGCTGCGCACAAATGCCGTTTGCCCGTCCTGTTCGACACTGCCGGGTTGTTCAAGGAACTGGACACCGGCCACGGTGTAACTGAGCACCACGGTATCATCCGCCACATAACAACCGCGCCATTTGGCCTGCGCCTTGGGCAACGGCCCGAAGGGTTCCTTGCGGGGATCTGCAAAGCTGCCCTTGGCATCGGCCCAACCGGCCAATGCAGCGCTGCCGAATTTCTGATCACCGGCCACACGCGGGCTGGCCCCGTGATTACCCCGGAAACTCACGCCGTCTTCGGTCAGGTAATTCCCCGTCCACCCTGCGGTCCAGCGGAGCAGGTCGGTATCGAAGCACATAAAGGCTTCCCGACCGACGATGATGGCCATGCCCTTGTTGGCCACGGCATCCTTGGGGAAATTCTGCCGAATCGCCGCCTTGGTGTAGGGAAAATCCGCCTGCAACGTGCGCGGCAGGTTGGTTTGCCACTCGGGTTTATCCTGCGCCTGTGCTTCCGCGAACATCGCCGCGGACATCAACAATACAAATCGGGTCATCATGATGCCTTTAAGAGCCGACGAGCCTAACGATGGAAAATTCAACGTCGAGGCAAAAGCCGCCTCCGTTCTTGACGGAAAACAGGCAGCCTTTTAGGTTGGCCCGCTCCCCGCCAAAGCGGAAAAAAGTATCGTGAACCTGAACGTTGAATTAATTGATCTCGGACCCTGCAAAAAGCAGTTGCGCTTTGAACTTCCTGCGACGGATGTTGACGCGGCTTTTGGTGAGGTGACCCAGCAGTTTCAGAAACAAGCCAACCTGCCCGGCTTTCGCAAGGGCAAGGCGCCACTGGATAAAATCAAGGCCCGCTTCTCTCAACAGATCGAGGATGAGGTGCAGAAAAAACTGCTCAACGATTCCTATCGCAAAGGCGTGGAGGACAACAACCTCAAGCCCGTGCTGGATCCCGAGGTGGACGAAGTAAACTTCAAGGCCGGCGAAGCCTTTACTTTTCTCGCCAACATCGAAACCGCACCGGATTTTGAACTGCCCGAGTACAAAGGAATTCCGGCCGAGCGTGAAAAAGTGGAGGTCACCGATGCGGCTGTCGAAGCGGCTATCAATCACCTGCGCGAAGGCAGGGCCGAGTACAAGACTCAGGAACGCGAGACGCAGGATGGCGATTACATCAATGTCAGTTTCACCGGCACCATTGACGGCAAACCCATCACCGAAATCTCACCAACCGCCCGCGGGTTATCCGAGCAAAAAGGCATGCCGCTGCACGTGCATGCCGACGGGGAGCACGATCATTTTATCCCGAACTTCACCAGCCAACTCGTCGGCACCAAAGCCGGCGAATCCAAAACGATCAGAGTGACCTTTCCCGAGGAATACCCCGCCCAGCCCAAGCTTCAGGGCTTAACCGCCTCCTACGATGTGACGGTCGATGAAGTGAAGGAGAAAATTCTGCCCGAGCTGAACGACGAATTTGCCAAAAGCTGGGATGCCGAAAACTTGGAGAAACTGCAAACCGGTGTTCGCGATGATTTGGAAGCCAACAAAAAAGGCGATGCCCAACGCAAGGTCCGCGTCCAAGTCCGCGACGCCTATCAGGCCAAGCTGGATTTTGACGTGCCGCCCACATTCCAGCAACAGGAGTTGCAAAACGCTGTCCAATCGATCGTCCGCACCCGCCGCGCCCAAGGGGCCAGCGAAGAAGAGGTGGAAAAAGATAAAGACCAAATCACTGCTGAAGCCAACGCCGCCGCCATCGACAACCTCCGCTGGTTCTTCGCCCACAAGAAGATTGTGGAACAGGAGAAAATTGAGGTCACACGGGATGAAGTCATCCGCGTGGTCGCCATGCAGGCCCAACAAATGGGCAAGGATCCACAAGCCCACATCAAGGAATTGGCCGAAAACAATCAGATCGGCTACATCCAAAACCGGCTCATGGAAGAAAAAGTCATCGATTTCATGGCCGAACATGCGGACATCACCGAGGTCGATCCGCCCGAAGACGAACACGATCATAGCCACAGCCACAGTCACAGTCACAGCCACGGTTGATCACAAAAGATTGACGCCCCCGCCCCTCACGATACCCTTTTCGCATGAAACCCCACTGGATTCTCACACTCTCGCTCACCCTGATACTGGCCACCGCCTGTTCCAAGGATGAGGAGGCCGCCGAAGAAGGCACTGATGCGGGTGAACCCGCTGCGCCGCCCGCCGAAAACAACGGCCCCTCCCAGCCCACCGAACCAACCAACACCGAACCGAGCAATCCCACCACAAACACCAACTCCGCCACGCCCACACAACCGCAGGCAAATCTGCCGGTCGGCAAACAACGTGCATGGGCCTACGGCACCGGCCAACCAACGGATTTGGATCAGGCTTTTCTCAATCGAGCCGCAAATGTGTTGACTAATCAACTGGGAATGCCTGTGGGAACTCAAGCACAAGGCCAGTACGGAATCTGGTTTTATGACCAAATGAAGGTCGACTACATGGGCACCAACTACTCGAGGATTAACGTCATCATCCAACAGGGGCGTGTGGTCCGTCTAACCGTCGATCCTCGAAGCGTCGTTTTGGGAGGAGGCTCTGGCGGACCGGATGCGCCGCCATCGGCACCATAAGTAACTTTTTAGCCGACTCGGCAAGCCAGCGCTGCGTGGGAATCCCGCAGCGCTTTTTCTGTGGCATCCCAATCCAGACAGCCATCAGTGATGCTCACGCCGTATTCAAGCTCCTCAAGATTCTCCGGCACCTTTTGGTTGCCGCCCTTGAGGTTGCTTTCCACCATCACTGAGTGAATGTGTGAATTGCCCTCAGCGATTTGCTGCATGACATCCTGCAAGACCAACGGCTGGCGCTCGGGGTCCTTGCTGCTGTTGCCGTGGCTGCAATCGATCATGAGCGAGGAAATGACACCGGCGTTCTCGGCTTTGGCCACGGCATCGGCCACGTGCTCTCTGGCATAATTCGGTCCTTTGCTGCCGCCTCGCAGGATGATTTGGCAATCGGGATTACCGCTGGTGGTCACGGCAGCGGCCCGGCCGTCGGGCGTGATGCCCAGGAAAGTTTGCTGCTGAGTAGCCGCCACGATGGCGTTCACCGCCACATCGCAATCGCCTGCCGTGGAGTTCTTAAAGCCGACCGGCATTGAAAGGCCACTGGCCATTTGTCGGTGCGTTTGGCTTTCGACCGTGCGCGCCCCGATGGCGGCCCAGCAGAGGCTGTCAGCGATGTACTGGGGCGTGATGGGATCCAGCAACTCGGTCGCCGTCGGCATACCGAGGTCGAGCACTTCTCCGAGAAATTCACGGGCAATCCGCAGGCCAGCCGGAATCTCATAGGTGCCATTCAGGTGCGGATCCATGATCAACCCTTTCCAGCCGGTAGTGGTACGGGGTTTTTCGAAATACACACGCATCAGGATAAGCAGTCGATCGCTCAACTCATCCGCCACGGCCCTGAGTTTCCGGGCATACTCGCGGCCGGCTTCGAGATCGTGAATGGAACATGGCCCCACCACCACGATCAGGCGCGGATCTTCCCCATGGATGATCCGGTGAATCTCTTGACGGGTCTGCGCCACAAATTCCACCTGTTGCTCGGTACGCGGCAACTCCGCCGCCAGCTCTGCGGGGCTGGGCAGCGGTTCGGAAGAAACGATGCGTGTATCAGTGACTCGTTGCACGGGGGCGGGGAGTAAAGTCATTCCGTTGTCTCTTGTAAAGCCTGCAACACTTCCGGATCCCGCACATCCACCCAACGTCCTTCGATGGCCAACCCTCCCAAGGCATGCTCCTCAGCAAGCATCGCCGTTAACGCATCGGTCAGCTCATACTCACCGCGCGGCGATTTTTCGAGTTGAGCGGTGTAGGAAAACAATGCCGGCGTGAAACAATAGATGCCCGCATTGTACCAGGCCCGCTCTCCTTCTTTCAGCCAGCCCGCCAGCCTTAATTCATCGAGCTGTTCGGTTGAAGGTTTCTCCACCAGATGTTGTAGCTGGAACGCCGCATCGAAGAAAAATAGTCCCCCCTTGGTCACATCCTCACTGCCCGTCACCGTGACCAATCCGGATAATTCGCCCTCATCCCAGCGCCCCAGCATCTGCGTGTACGTTTCCGGCTTCACCAAAATATCGCCGTACGTCAGCAGAAAAGGCGAATCGCCCACGAACTCCTTCGCCAATTCCGGCGCCTTGCCGGTGCCATCCTGCACCTCCTGCCGCACGTAGCTCACCTGCACCCCGAAGGCGGAGCCATCACCAAAATGGGATTCAATCACCTCCGCCTTCCAACCCGTGATCACGCAAAACTCCGTAATCCCGGTCTCGCGCAGACCGGTGATAATATGCTCCAGAATCGGCCGCCCCTCCACCGGCAACATCGGCTTGGGCGTCTCGTCCGTGAGATCCCCCATGCGCGTGCCCTTGCCGGCGGCGAGAATGATGGCTTTCATGAATGACCAATTTCCAATGACCAATAACCAATCAAATCCCAATTCCAAACGACCAAATTTGACTTGGCCACCTTGGTCGTTGGGCCTTGGTCATTCCTTGGAATTTGGGCCTTGATCATTGGACCTTCACTTCGCCTTCCCCTGATTGGCCACCGCATCCATGGCGGCCTTCACGGCTTCCTCGTCGCCAAGATAGTAGCTCTTTATCGGTTTCAGGTCGGCGTCCAGCTCGTACACCAGCGGCATGCCGGTGGGGATGTTCAGCTTCAACACTTCCTCCTCGGAAAGGTCATCTAGATATTTCACCAACGCCCGCAGGCTGTTGCCGTGGGCGGCGATGATGATGCGTTTGCCCACCTTGATCTCCGGCGCGATAGTCTCATGCCAGTACGGCAGAAATCGATCAACCGTGTCCTTCAGACACTCAGTCAGCGGGATATCCGCCTCATCCATGTCCGCATAACGGATATCGTTGCCGGCGTAGCCCTCGTCACTCTTCTCCATGGGCGGCGGCGGCACATCGTACGAACGCCGCCAGATGAGCACCTGATCTTCACCGTGTTTCTCGGCGGTCTCCGCCTTGTTCAACCCCTGCAGGGCGCCGTAATGCCGCTCGTTCAGGCGCCAATCGCGGCACACCGGCAGCCACACCTGATCCAGCTCCTCCAACGCCAGCCACAGCGTGCGGATGGCGCGTTTGAGTACGGACGAATAAGCCTTGTCGAAGACAAATCCGTTTTCCTTGAGCACCTTCCCGGCACTGCGGGCCTCGGCCTGGCCCTGCTCGGTGAGGTCCACATCGTGCCAGCCGGTAAACCGGTTTTCCAAATTCCATTGGGATTGTCCGTGACGAAGTAAAACGACCTTGTACATGGGAGGCGGACTCTAGCGAGCCGTCCTTGGCCTGTCAGCAAAAACGTGCACAATGCGCGCGTGCAGGCTGACACTCAGGAATTCACCGCGCTCACCTCCTCCGCCGGCTGGCTGGATCAATCCCATCGCTCACGGCTTTGTCTGTTGGGAGCGGATCGGACGCAATTCCTGCATGGCCAAGTGACCAACGACATCAATCGTCTGGACGAATTAACCGGCTGCTACGCCGCGCTCGTCAACGCCAAGGGCAAAATGGAGTGTGACCTGTTTGCCTATCGGTTGACCGACGAAATCCTACTTGATTTTGAACCCGACCTCACCGCCACCGTACGGGATCGGTTGGAGAAATACATTATCGCCGAGGATGTGGAAATCGCCGAGGCGGAGCCACACTACGGTCTCCTGACCGTGCAGGGGCCCGAATCTGCCGCTGTGTTGACGGCTCTCAACCTGCCCACCCCAACAGTCGCCCTCACGGTGGCCACTGCCGAATCGGACATTTATGTTATTCATCAACCCCGGCTCGGCACAGTCGGCTTTGATCTTTTTATCCCCGTCGACGCCCTGGATGATTGGCGCACACGCCTCAACGCACACGCTCCGCAATGCCAGCCGGCAGCATTTGAAAAAGCCCGCATCCTGGCCACCATTCCGCGGTTCGGCGTGGACCTGACCGGTGACAATCTCCCGCCTGAAGGCGGTCTTGAGGACCGCGCGATCAGTTATGCTAAAGGCTGTTATATCGGTCAGGAAATCATCGCGCGCATCCGTACCTACGGTCAGGTCACCAAAGCCCTGCGCGGCCTGCAGCTCGAAGGCGAAGCGGCGGCTGGAGACGCCGTGTTGCACAAGGATAAACCGGTCGGGTTCCTGAGCAGCGTTTGCACCGAACCCAACGCGGCATTGGCCATCCTGAAACGCGCCGCTCTCGAGCCGGGTACGGCACTCCAAGTGGACACAAAAAACGGCAGCGTTTCGGCCCAAGTCGCCACGCTGCCGTTTGAGAAGTTAGCTTCCTAGTCCGGATTAAAAATCCACCAACTCCACATCGAACACGAGCGTGGCAAAAGGCGGGATGATCCCGCCACCGGCACCGCGTTCGCCGTAGCCGAGCTTATGCGGGATGATGAGGATGCGCCGCTCCCCTTTGGTCATGTCCGACAAAGCTTCGTCCCAGCCGGGAATCACAAACCCTTTACCCACCGGAAAGCGAATGGGTTCATTCCGATCGCGTGAACTGTCAAATTTTTTGCCGTCGGCCAACGTGCCGGTGTAGTGAGCAGAGATCCGCGTCCCAGCCTCGGGCTTGTCGCCTTTACCCTTCGCCAGCACGATGTAGCGCAGGCCGCTCTTGGTCTGCTGGACCTTGGTGTTGTTCTCCTTCTCGTACTTGGCAATCAAGGCAGCAACCTGCTCTTCTTCCTTTTTCATACGTGCCTCAAAGGCGATCTTTTTGGATTTTTCTTTGTCTTCCATGATTTTAGCATAATGCGCCTCATCCCCCTTAAAGGCCTTGGCCTTGGCGCCCACCCGAACGATGGTGACCTTCACAATTTTGTCCCCTTTGGCGATGGCATTCACAACCTTTTGATCGTCGGCCCCCAGCACTTTGCCGAACACGGTGTGCTTACCGTCCAGCCAAGGCGTGGCTTTGTGCGTGATGAAAAACTGGCTGCCGTTGGTACCGGGCCCAGCGTTGGCCATGGAGAGAATGCCCGGGCCCACGTGCTTGAGGGTGGGATCAATTTCATCAGCAAACCGATAACCTGGCCCGCCCGTGCCCGTGCCCAGCGGGCAGCCACCCTGGATCATGAAATCCGCAATCACACGGTGAAAGCTCAAGCCATCATAGTAGGGTTTGCCGGCCTCGCGGCCTTGGGCATCGAACTTCTTCGTACCCTCGGCAAGGCCCACAAAATTGGCCACAGTCAGCGGGGTTTTCTCAAACTCCAGCTTAATCATGATGTTGCCCTTGGTGGTTTGAACGCGGGCATAAAGACCGTCATTTAATTCATCCAAAGCCGAGGCGGTAAAGGCCGCCAACGCGGCCATGGCAAAAAGGGTCTTACGCATAGCGGCTCCATCAAAGCGGATTTACCGCTGCTGGCGAGCCTTTTTTCGTTTTTCCGCGTGACATGCGGTGCAGGCTGCGCGAGGTTGCGTCCGATGAGCAATGCTGATTTGACCGACGGCCTGTACGCCGAGATGAACACCGCCAAAGGCACCATTCTGTTGATGCTGGAATTTGAAAAGACGCCGGAAACGGTGGCCAATTTTGTGGGCCTTGCCGAGGGGACCAAGCCGTATTCCACCGATGGCGGCGCTCCTGAAGATCAGGCCGGCCGGCCGTATTATGATGGGCTAGTGTTTCACCGTGTGATTGCGGATTTCATGATCCAGGGTGGCTGCCCTGAAGGGCGTGGCACCGGTGGTCCTGGCTACCAGTTTGATGACGAAATCGATGCCACACTCACCCACGACGGTCCCGGCATCCTCTCCATGGCCAATGCCGGCCCTGGCACAAACGGCAGCCAGTTTTTCATCACGCACACTGCCACCCCGTGGCTGGATGGCAAACACACCGTCTTCGGCCGAGTAATTACAGGGCAAGATGTTGTTGATGCTATCGAGACGGGCGATGCAATTCAGACCGTGACAATCCTCCGCCAAGGCGAGGCCGCAAAGGCCTTTTAACG
>JAYQQG010000067.1:0-17953 GCA_038145765.1 Verrucomicrobiales bacterium | reverse complement strand
TGACAGCTCGCCAGGATTGAATCTCCTCGGCATAAGCCGGGCCGGTGCGGCGATCGAAACCACTCAATCCCGCACAGCCGATCGTGTGGATCAACAGGCCCAGTAGGCAGAGGTGAATCAGGGTTGGACGGATCATGGGGCAAAAGAAAGGGGCGAGATGAACTCGCCCCTTCCATAGATGGTTGGGGGATTATTTCTTTTCAACAATCCACACGTTACGAAATTGAAGCGGATTTCCGTGGCCCTGCAGTTTGATCGGGCCGGGAGTGCCCTCGGGTTCACCGCGGGAACCACCGGTCTTACCGTTGATCTCAAGATCCTTGTGGATCACCACGCCATTATGCCGAAAGGTCATGCGGGCATTCTGGATTTTCTTGCCGTCCTTGACCACCGCGTTGGTGAACTCGACATCATAGGTCTGCCACTGGAGCGGCGGCAGGCACATGTTCACGATCGGATCGGCCTTGGTGTAGACGCCGCCGCATTCGTTGTTTTTGCCCTCGAGCCCGAAGGAATCGAGTATCTGCACCTCGTAATGGTCCACCTGATAAAAGCCGCTGTTGCCGCGGCCTTGACCGCGCGCGGCGGGCTTGAAGGGCAGCAGGAATTCGACGTGCATGGTGTAGTTTTGAAACTTGCGCGCGGTGCGGATGTCACGGCCATCCGTGTTGAGTAGCTTGGTTTTCTCATCGAGCCGTCCGCCTTGCCACTCCCCCTTGCCGGTTCCGTCAAAGAGCACAATGGCGCCCTTGGGCGGCTTGGCCCCGAGTGTTGGGCTCTTGCGCTCGAGTCGTTTCAGTTCAAAAGTTTTTTTGCCGTACGACCCCGTGAGTTTTCCGTTTTCGATGACGGCTTTGCCTTCCTTTTGGCCTTTCGGCGGGTATTGGCTGGTGGCGCTGAATTCATTCGCCCGCCCGCCGAGGTAACGGCGTTTGCCGATGGCATCGGCGAACACGGCCTTTTTGCCGTCGAGCTTGCCGGCCATCAACGAACGGTCATCGCCGCGTTCCCAGCCGTCACCAGGCAGGCCGCCCGGGTACAGCACAAGCTGAAATTCGCCGCCACCCAATGCGATTACTTGCGCTCCCACGTCGCAGCCACAGGACAGGTCGCCGATGTATTCGCCTTGGATTTTGAAATCGAGAGGCAGAGTTTTATCTTTGGAATCCGTCCAGAGGCTGGGAGCGGCAACGATGTTCAGGCCGAGGGAAAGGCCAATGAGAAGCAGAGTCTTTTTCATAATGTGCTTGGGAAAAGTCTAGCGACCGCGAGGCGTTTGACAAGCCGCGTTAGCGGATCAGCGCCTCGGCCACACCGGCACCCAGTCCGTTTTTTTCGTAATGCGCGCGGGCCAGCTCCAGTTTCACGTGCACATCATCGTGGCCGATGGGCTGGTCGTTTTCGTCGTAATAAATCACGGAACCCAGCACGTGGAACATCGTGATCATGGGTTCCGCGCCTTCCTCCACCACCAGCGTGTGGATCTCACCGGGCGGTTCGTAGACAAACATGCCCTCGCGCGCCACCCAATCATGTTCGAGATAACGCCAGGTGCCCTTGAGCACGTAGCCGTACACGGGTGAGGCATGGCGATGCCGGCCGAGTTGGCCGCCGCCGCGCACGCGCAGGAGATTGATCCATTCGCCGTTGGTGGTATTGAACAACAGCGGGCGGAAATCGACGGTGTCACTCTGGGGCACCCAGAGGCGTTCGTCCTCGGGCAGGGCAGTTTCGACAAGGTCGTTGAGAGCCAAGGGGGTTTGCAGGGGGCGTTTGTACATGGTCAAAATCAAGTAGTGAGATAGCCGCCGTCCACGGGCAATACGGCGCCGGTGATGAAGGAGGCGTCGTCCGATAATAAAAACAATGCGGCCGCCGCCACTTCCTCGGGCGTGCCCCAACGGCCCATTGGGGTGCGGGCGAGAATGGCGGCATTGCGGGCGGGGTCGTTGCGGGGGGCGTCGGTAAAGGGAGTTTCAATCCAGCCAGGGGCGAGGACGTTGACGCGGATGCCCTCGGCCGCCCAGGCGGCGGCGAGGCTCTTGGTGAGTTGCACAATGGCCCCTTTGCTGGCGGCGTACGCCGGGGCATGCGGTGCGCCGTGAAAACTAAAAAGCGAACCCAGATTGACCACGCTCGCTCCGGCGCTCATGTGAGGGCGGGTCAAGGTGCAGCATTGCTGTACGGCCTTGAGGTTCACTTCCAACACGCGCCCAAAGCCGGCGGTTTCAAATTCTTCCTCCCTGCCGATGATTCCCGCGGCATTCACCAGATAGTGGATCGGCCCTAATTCCGCCACAGCCGTTTCCATCGCGTTGGCATCCGTGACATCCACATGTTGCACGGTCACCCCATCGGGCGGCTCGATGGATTCCAGTCCAATGGCCATGACATGCGCTCCTTCAGCCGCCAAGGACTTGGCGATGGCCAAACCGATCCCACTCGTGCCACCGGTGACCACGGCGGTTTTCGATGAGAAACGCATGGGTTGCGTGCGGAAACTACACGATGATTTCTTTCACCACGCGGCCGTGCACGTCGGTGAGGCGGAAGTCGCGGCCGTCGTAGCGGTAGGTGAGCTTCTCGTGGTCGAGGCCGAGCTGATGGAGAATCGTCGCGTGCAGATCATGCATGTGCACTTTGCCGGTCACGGCGTGGTGGCCGTACTCGTCGGTGCCGCCGTAGGCGAAGCCGCGCTTGAAGCCGCCGCCGGCGAGGCAGACGGTGAAGCCGTCCGGGTTGTGGTCGCGACCGGTTCCCTTGTTTTGGGCGTACGGCGTGCGGCCAAATTCACTGCCCCACCACACGATGGTGTCCTCGAGCAACCCGCGCTGCTTGAGATCGGTCAGCAACGCGGCCACCGGCTGGTCGCTGGCCTTGGCGTGCTCCATGTGCTTGGGCATGTTGGAGTGCTGATCCCAGGCGGGGTTGTTCGAATTATCGGTGTAATTGACCTGGATGTAACGCACGCCGGCTTCGCTCAGGCGGCGGGCCATCAAACAATACCGGCCAAAATTGTCGGTCGGCTTTTGATTGATGCCGTACATCTCGAGCGTCTTGGGATCTTCCTTGGACAGGTCGAGAATGCCCGGCGCGTTGTTCTGCATGCGCCACGCCAGTTCGAAGGAGCCGATCACCGCATCGAGTTCGTCATCGCCCGGGCGGCGTTTGGCCTGTTCGGCGTTGATCGCGCGCAGCAGTTCGAATTGTTTTTGCTGCGATTTCACATCGCCACTGCCGGCGAGGTTTTTGATCGTCGAATCCTTGGCCGGAATCCCGGCGCGACCCACCGGTGTGCCTTGATAAGCCGCCGGCAAAAAGGCGTTGCTGAAATTGCGCGGACCACCATTGCCCATCGAGGGGCCGATGCTGACAAAGCCCGGCAGGTTTTCATTCTCCGTGCCGAGGCCGTAATTCACCCACGCACCCATGCTCGGGCGGATGAGATTGATCGTGCCCGAGTGCATGAACAGCGTGCTCGGCCCGTGGGCCACACCCTCGGTGTGCATGCCCTTGAGCACGCAAAGATCATCCACGTGCCGGGCCATGTGCGGGAAAAGCTCGCTGACCGGCTGGCCGCATTGGCCGTGGTTCTTGAAATCCCAAAGCGGCTTCATCACGCGGTGCTCCACGATCTTGCGCGTCTTGGCCAGCGTGCGCGCGTCATCGAACCGCACCATCTTGCCGTTGTCATCAAACAGCTTCTGCTTGTAGTCGAACGAATCCACATGGCTCACGCCGCCGGCCATGAAGAGGAAAATGACGCGCTTCGCCTTGGGCGCATGATGCACCAGCTTGGGCGCCAACGGATTATATGCCGCCGCCGTGCGATGCGCCATCGCCCCGGCCGCTAAGGCGCCAAAGCCGCAGGCCATGGATTGGAGGGCGGTGCGGCGCGAAAACAGATTTTGATTCTTAGCCAGCATGGTTAAATGGACGGTACTTCTGCGCCAGTTATTCTAGGGTTTCACCGGGCAAAGGCAAGCTCGTTGGGAAATTTGGCCAACCGGGCGTGGGATTACGGGGCTTGGAATTCAACCGTACGCTCTTTGGCTGAAGCAGGCAGAAAAATTCCGATGGCATCCAGATTGGCCCGATGGATGGGGGTCTGATTGCCACCGACCAATGCTTGCCAATCGGGCGTGACCGTATTGTTAACCAGTAGCACGGTGGAAAACTCAAGGGGTGGGATAGTTGCGGTCAGATCACCTTCAGTCGTTTTTGTAATAATTAGGGCATCCAAATCCTCCGTGCGGGCGGGATGTTCTGGCGTGGGTAGTGATTTGCCGTGAATTGCGACTACTAGCTCGGGAAGAAAACCCGGGCTATAGGCGAGTTCAGCGGCTGCATCAGCGGTGAGACCGGAACGCCAGTCGGCGTAGAGTTTGGCTTGAGGTAAGGCGCCTTTGAACACCATGAGCGACAGGGGGCCAGTGTCGGCAACGAGCAGCTTTAATCCATGCTCGACTGAACTGGCATCCACTTCAAAGGATGTGGCTGCTTCAAATCGGCGTTGCACGGGGTCGAGTGCTGCGTTGAGGGCATTGATGTAAACCGGCCGGTAGGGGTTGGGGAACTTGGCCTGAATGGATTTGCTGGTGTCTTGGTTGCCGGTTTGGCAAATGAAATAGCGGGTGCCGGTGAGTTCCCAGAAACGCAACAGTTTGCCGTGATCAGCGGGGGCCATATCGGCCGGGGTGACGCGGATGCCGGATCGTTCCAGTTCCCCGGCCAACCCTTCATTGGTGAGTTCCTGAATGAGCCGGATCTGTTCGATGGAATTTAATTGTTGAAGGCGTTGGTTGGCGATTTGATAGGTAGCCTGCAACACCTCCGGGTTGCCCTCACTGTCCAGGATGGACTGGCTGCCGGGTTGTTGGCTGAAAAATTCCAAGACTTGAGGTGGGGCCTGTTGCGGGCCGCGCATGATTTGCTGGGCGGCATTGATGAACGCGGCGAGCTGTTCGGCGGACTGATAGGCAGCCATGTCCTCCAGGAAGCGCGAGGCAAGCTGGTGAGCGCGCGGGCTTTCGAACTGTTGAGGGTTTAGCGGGACTGGTGCAAAGCATTGATCGGCCACATACGTATCCAGTGAATGAAACGATTCCAGGATGGCCAGTCGATCGGTGCCGTTAGTGATCGCTGAAGCGGGGTGAGCCGGCGAACCCCAATCGAACAAGGGTGCTTGGGGTGGTTCAGGATCGGTTTTGAAAAACAGAACGAAGGTGCCCAGCAACAGAACCACGGCGGCGGCGCCTTTGTATATGAGCGATTTGCCGGAGGATTGGGTTGTGTCGTCCATGCGCGGTGGAACTACCAGAAATGCCGGGTTGAAGAAAGCTTTTGCTTGTGGCAGCGGTTGCCTACACTTCACGCATGAAAATGGTTTGGGTTGTTGCATTGATGTTGCAGGTCGGTTTGATCGCAGACGAAGTGAAGGAAATGCCGTTGGCTGTGCCTGCCGAAGGCCGCACCGGTTTCTTGCGATTGTCGCCTCAGCAAACCGGTCTCACTCCCAAGGGTATCTATCAGCCGCTGAAGAATGTTCCGATCCGTGAAACAGGTCACTCCGGGCTGGCCGCGGGAGATGTGAACGGGGACGGTTTGGTGGATCTGTACGTCTGCGGGATGGAAGAAGCCAATGCGCTGTACTTGAACCGCGGCAATTGGAAGTTTGAAGACGTAGCCGAATCCGCCGGAGTGGCCTGTCGGGGCTGGCGTCTGAGCGGGGCAGTGCTGGTGGATGTGGATGGCGATGGTGACTTAGACCTAGCCCTGACATCGCTATTGGATGGGCGCAATTTCATGTACCTCAACGACGGCAAGGGGAATTTCACGGAGAATCTGAAGGTCGGCTGGGTCTACAACCGGCGCGGGGGCACGGTGTCCACTTCCTTTGCGGACGTGGATGGGGATGGCGACTTGGACATGTATACAACCGGGTTCGTCAAGATGTTCCTGAATCAGGAACTGGATATGGACTATGCCTTGAAGATTCAGAAGCTTGGATTGGAGGCTCTGAATAATAAGCGGCCCTTGCCTGAGTTGTTTTGGGAGTACTATGACATTGATCCCAAGGAACACATTCAAGGCCTGCAAAAAGGTGAGGATGCCGTGCCGCAGATGCGGCCGGCCTACATTGAAGATCACCTCTATCTAAATGATGGTACGGGGGGCTTCCGCGCGGTGTCAGACCGGGAACGGCGGTTTGTCGATTACAATGGACGCACCCTGAAACGGCCGCGAGATCCCAGCCATGAGGCGATCTTCCGTGATGTGGATGGAGATGGGGATCCGGATCTTTATGTGACGGCGGATTTCGCCAATCCGGATCGGTTGTGGCTCAACAACGGGCGTGGGTTTTTTCGATTGGCGCATCCATTAGCATTGCGGCGGACCAGCCAATTTTCCATGGGAATCGATTTCACCGATGTGAATCGTGATGGCCATTTGGATTTTCTGACGGCGGACATGTTAAGCCGCTCGCACAAACGTCGAAAAACACAGATGGGCGATATGCAGGTGACTGAGTCCGGCATCGGTTTGATTCAAAACCGGCCGCAGATTATGCAAAACACACTGCAGCTCGGCCGCGGCGACGGCACTTGGACCGAGGTGGCGCAACTCAGCGGTCTTAAGGCCACCGAATGGTCCTGGGGAGTTTCGTTTACCGATATTGATTTGGATGGCTATGAGGACCTCATCGTGGCAACCGGCATGACCCGCGACTTTATGGATTCCGACGCCCAAAATCGTGTTACGGAAAGTGGCCGAGATTCGAATTCATTGGAAGATTTGCTCCTCACGCGCGAATGGTTTCCCAAGCTACCCACACAAAACGTGATTATGCGGAATCAAGGCGACCTGACGTTTAAATACAAAAGCGACGAATGGGGAATGTCGACTGAAGCGGTCAGCGGAGGATTGGTGCATGCGGACTTTGATGGTGACGGTGATTTGGATCTTATATTCAACAACTGGACTGATCCACTGGAGGTTTACAAAAACGAAACGGCCGCCAACCGCGTTGCCGTGCGGTTAGTGGGGCACGGGGCCAATTCACAGGCGATTGGAGCCAAGGTGCGCCTTTTGGGCGGTCCGGGAGGAGCGGTCCCCATGGAGCACGAAATCGTATGTGGCGGCGGTTATGCTTCTTCCAGTGAAACCTTAGTGGTGTATGGCACAGGGGACAAAACCGAAGGGCTGGCCTTGGAAATTATTTGGCGTCGGGCCGACGGCACGTTGCTCAAGACCGATGTGTCGGACATAAAGCCAAACCACCAATATACCATTCACGAGCCGGCGGCCGGTGACCCCTATCAGGTGCCCAAACCGGAATTGCGGCCGGCGTTGTTTGAGCCGGCTGATGACTTGTTGTTCATTCAGCATCCGGATGATCCGAATCTCGAGGCGCGGGTGAAACATAACGAAACACCTTTTGATGATTTTGCCTATCAATCGCTCCTGCCCAATCGTCTGAGCCAGCTGGGGCCGGGCGTGGCGTGGGCGGATTTGAATGCGGATGGCCGGGATGATTTGGTGATTGGGTCCGGCCGGAACGGAGAGTTGCTCATTCACCTCAGCAAAGCGCAGGGCGGATTTGAAGGTCGCATGGGCCCGCGCAATACCTTGGACTTGGCGGGGGTGCTGGTGTGGCCATCGGCTTCCGGGCCCGCCCGTATTTTGGCCGGACAAGCCAACTATGAAGAGCCCAACAAGGCATTTGCTGATCCGGCGGCCGTACTGGGTTTTGAATTGGGAAACACACTGAGGGCGACTGGGTTCTCGCTTCCGGGCAGTTCCTCCACCACGGGACCGTTAGCTTCAGCCGATGTGGATGGAGATGGAGATTTGGATTTATTTGTGGGAGGACGCACGGTGGCGGCTCGTTATCCGGAGCCGGCGGATTCCTTTTTGTACCTGAATCAAAACGGCGAATTAAAACCGGATACTGCCAATAACCCAGCCCTGAAACAATTGGGCTTGGTGAGTGGCGCCGTATTCGGTGATTTGGATTCGGATGGGGACGCGGATCTCGTGCTTGCCTTGGAATGGGGGCCCATCACTGTATTGCGTAATGAGAACGGGAAGTTCACCGATGCCACGGAATCCTTTGGGCTCCATCAACACAAAGGCTGGTGGAATAGTGTGGCATTGGGGGATCTCAATGGGGATGGCCGCTTGGACATTGTTGCCGGGAACTGGGGCCGCAACAGCAAGTATGAGTATTCCTACAGCTTCAAGGAACCATTGCGAGTGACCTACAGTGATTTCGACAAGAATGGAGTGCTCGATATCGTGGAATATCACCGCGATAAGCTCACCGGCGAGTTGGTGCCCGAGCGTGGTCGTTCCTGTAGCACCCGGGCCATGCCCTTTATTGGAAAACGAAATGAATCCTTTGAGCTTTTTGGGTCCCGAACTTTGGAGCAGGTGTATGGCGAATGTCTGAAGGAAGGAAAAGTGTTGGAGGCCAACGTGCTGGAGCACACCGTTTTTTTGAGCGGCACCGGAGCCCAATTCACAGCTCAACCGTTGCCAATCGAGGCACAATTCGCCCCAGTGTTTGGCTTGAATATCGCTGACTTTAACGGGGATGGAAAAGAAGATGTGTTCGTGGCCCAAAACTTTTTTGCTCAACAACGCGAAACACCCCGCAGTGATGGAGGCCGCAGCCTGTTGATGTTGGGCAATGGCGAAGGGGCTCTGGAGGTGGTGAGCGGTATTGAATCCGGCCTCACGGTTTACGGAGAACAACGTGGATCAGCAGTCAGTGATTTTGATCTGGATGGCCGGGTGGATTTGGTTGTTACCCAAAACGGCTCGCTCACGCGACTCTACCGCAATCGCGAAGCCAAACCCGGGCTACGGGTGAAGATCCATGCGGGCCCGGCCAATCCGACCGGCGTGGGGGCGCAGGTGCGGTTGGTGTTTGAGGATGATTCCAAAGGGCCGGTTCGATTGGTCACCGCGGGCTCAGGCTATTGGTCGCAGGATTCAGCCACCCAAGTGCTCGGATACAAGAAGGCAGTTGCCCATGTGGAAGTCCGTTGGCCTAACGGAGTGGTGACCCAAGTGCCGGTGGAGGCTGGAGCCAAAGAGGTCGAGGCTAAGCAGTCTGCCGAATAGTCTTAATTCAAAAACCGAAAGTCGAGGCTCGCATACAGGCTGTGGATCACCTGGGTCCAGGCCTTGGCGGCGTCTTTTTCGGTGCCCAGAAATTTCAAAATTACTTCATGTTCAGTAGAAGTGGCGTCGCGCCCGAGGGTGCGGCGGTAGGCGCGGGTGATGCGGGCGCTGTCATCGGCCAGTTCTAGGCTCAGCAGGCCCTTGGCCGCGGCCTCGGCTTGCTGGCGGACGAAGGGGTTGTTCATCAAGAATAAAGCCTGCGTGGGCACGCTGCTGGTGGTGCGTTCGCCGACGACGAGGTTGGGATCGGCAAAGTCGAACACCGCCAAAATCTCCAGCGGCGTGTTCCGGAAAACCGGCGTGTACAGGCTGCGACGGGTGTCGTCAAATTGATAACCGTACTCGGTGCTCGTGCCGGGCTTGATGGTGGAGCCGCCGGACGTGAGGTCCAGTTGGCCGCTTACGGATAGGATGGCATCGCGGATCGCCTCGGCTTGCAGGCGGCGGCGGTTTTGGCGCCAGTGCAAAGAATTCTCCAAATCCACTTTCTCAAGTCTCAAGTCTCCAGTCTCAGAGCTTAACTGGTAGGTGCGCGAGATAACGATTTCGCGGATCAATTTTTTCACAGACCAACCTTCCTCCATGAACCGCACGGCGAGGTGATCGATCAACGGCTGGTTGGCGGGCAACCGGCCCATGTGGCCAAAATTATCCACGCTCGGCACGAGGCCTTTGCCGAAGAGATGATGCCACACGCGGTTGGCAAACACGCGCGCGGTGAGCGGATGCTCGGGGCTGGCGAGCCAGTTGGCCAGCTCAGCGCGACCGCTGGCTTTGTCGGCAATCTTCGGCAGGCCGCCGCGGTTGAGCACCTCGATAAAGCGCCGCGGTGTCTTGGGGCCGGCGTTGTGCACATTGCCACGAATGGCGATCTCGATGTCGCCGGGGTTGTCGGCTTCATCGGCGGCGATGATGTTCGTTTGTTTAATGGCATTCTTTTCGAGCGCCTTCAAATCCTTCTCCAGTTGGGCGAGCCGCGCTTTGTCCTGATCCTTGTCGTCCTTGGCCGGCTTGGCCGGGGGCGTTTCTTTTTTCGCCACGGCCTTGGAGCCTTCAGGGAGGAGCTGGATGGCGTCAGCGATCACTGCGCCGTTGGCGCCTTCCGTGGAAATCTCCACCACATCCCATTGGCCGTCCTGAAACTCGAACACACCCAGCGAGTGGAAGTACCCGTCCACGTTTGGAGCTTGCCGTTGGTTGACGCGGAACAACTGTTCGCCATCGTTATGGCGCACGGTGATGCGCGTGTTGGTGGCGCGGTTGGGATGATGCGCGAAGGACACCCGCACCTCGTAACGGCCGCCCTTGGCGATTTGCACGGGGAACACCACCTTCTTGTTGGCGCCGCTGGCATAGAGGTATTCGGTGTCCACAAAGTTTTGAACGCTCGTGGATTTATTCCAACTGCCGGTGATCTTCGCCTTCGCGTTGTCCACCACCAGTCCGGTCAAATTGGCCGAGCGCACGGAGGGCAGGTTCACCGGTTTGCCGCCAGTCTTTTTGCGCAGCGCATTGATCTCCTTGCGCAGCGCCGCCATCTCGGTGGCCGCCGCTTTGGCCTTCGCTTCCTGCGCGGCATCCATCGGCAGCGGGCGCTCGTTCCACTTGGACACGTTGCTATGCACCACCACCTTGGTGCCCTTAAAAATGCCGGCCATTCCATAGTAATCCGCCGTGCGGATGGGATCGAATTTGTGATCGTGACAACGCGCGCAGCCGATGGTCAGCGCCATGAAGGCCTTGCCCATCGTGTCCATTTGCTCATCAATGATGTCCATCTCGAGGATTGTCTTGTCCTGCAGCTCGTAATTGGTCGGGCCCAGTAGCAGAAACGCCGTGGCCGTGAGGCGTTCGCGGCGTTCGGCGATGGTGCCGCCGGGAATGAGGTCGCCCGCGATTTGTTCGCGCACAAAATCCGTGTACGGCTTGTCGGCATTGAAGGCGTTCACCACATAATCGCGATAGCGCCACGCCTCTTTCATCAGCAACGTGCGCCCGCCTCCGGTTGATTCAGAATAACGCACCACATCCAGCCAATGCCGCCCCCAACGCTCGCCGAAATGCGGACTGGCCAGAAGGGTGTCGACGGTTTTTGCGATTGCCGATTTACGATCCTTGGCAACGGCGGCCTGAAAATCCGCCATCTGCTCGGGGGTCGGCGGCAGGCCGATGAGGTCAAAATACAGCCGCCGCAAGAGTGTGAGGTCTGCTGCGTCCGGCCCGGGGCCGATGCCTTTGGCTTCCAGCGCGGCGAGCACGTGTTGGTCGACGCCGTTGTGCGCCCAGGCCGGGTCCTTGAGTTTCGGCGTGGCCGGGGCTTTCACCGGTTGGAACGCCCAGAACCGCCGTGCGGCTTCAAGATCCAGCTGCTTGTCCTGTGCCGTGGCCTCGGCATTGACGCGCGGGTCGGGAGCGCCCATGGTCACCCATTTTTCGAAATCAGCAATCTGTTCGGCTGTCAGTTTTTTCTTGGGCGGCATCTGCAAATCCGCGTCATCATGCCGAATGGCCTGGATCAAGAGGCTTTTGCCGACGCGCCCGGGAATGACTGCCGCGCCGCTGTCGCCGCCCTCCTGCCAGCCGCCTTTCCAGTCGAGCCGCAGGCCGGCCTTCACCTTCTCATCCTTGCTGTGGCACTGGTAACATTCGCTGATCAACACCGGCCGAATCTTTTTTTCAAAAAACTCCAAGCCCGCCGGGTCTGCCGCCCAGGCCGCACCAGCGCTCAGGATTAAGGTTGCGAATAGACGGTTCATTTTCGAAATCATAAATGGCCGAACGAAAAATGCGAGGGCGGAGTTTTGGCGGCAACAGAGACGAGGTGGAACTCGTCCCTCCCAACGCGCCGGGAGGGGCAAATTCCACCTTGCCCCTTTAATAACAATTCGTGCTCATCCGTGTCTCTCACTTTAGCTCCCGCACCCGCAGGTTCCGAAATTTCACCGTGCCGCCTTTGCCGTGGTGCTGGATGCCGAACCGGCCCTTGAGTGATTGTTCGTGCTTCACTTCAGCGATGAGTTTGCCGTTCAAATAGGTGCGGATGCGCGGGCCTTGGGCTTCCACGCGGAAATGGTTCCATTCCTCCGGTTTAAAGAGTCCCTTCGACGCCTTTTGATAGGCCGCCGTTTGCTCCGCGCCTTTTGGGTACAGCCAGCCGCCCATGCCGATGCCGTACACGCCGGCCGGTTTGCCGCGGTCGATCTCGCATTGGTAGCCCTTGGGCTTGCCCGTGTCGCCGATCAGTCGGAACCCCAGGCCGGAATTGAACCCTTTGTAATCGAGCGGGATCTTCACTTCCGTTTCCACCACAAAATCGCCCAGCTGCAAATCGCTCACCACCCATACGTTGACCTTGGAAAACAAATGCAGCTCGCCGTCGACCGCCTTGAAGGTATCCACCTTGGCCCGCGGCTCCCAGCCTTTTGTGCTTTTGCCGTCAAAAAGCGGCGTCCATTTTTCCTCCGCTCCCAGTGACAGGGAACCGGTCAGCAAAATCAGTGCGGCGCGAATCATACGCGCAGCTTACGGGCGGTCGGCCGGATTGGAAACAAAGAATGCCTAGGCCAGAATTTCCTTCACCACATGGCCCTCCACATCGGTCAGGCGAAAGTCGCGGCCGTCGTGAAAGTGCGTGAGCCGTTCGTGATCGAGGCCGAGCAGGTGGAGGATGGTGGCGTGGAAATCGTGCGTGTGCACGGGGTGATCGACCGCCTTGAGGCCGATCTCGTCGGTGGCGCCGTGGGTCACGCCGCCTTTCACCCCGCCGCCGGCGAGGAAGGTGGTGAAGGCCCAGTTGTGATGCTCGCGCCCGGGCGCGTCGGCTTTGTTATTGAACGGCGTGCGGCCGAACTCGGTGGTCCACACCACCAGCGTGTCGTCGAGCAAGCCGCGGCTCTTGAGGTCCGTAATCAGGCCGTAGATCGGGCGGTCCACCTGCTTGGCGAGCCGTTCGTGATCCATCATGTTGCCGTGGCTGTCCCAGTTGCCGGCGGAGCCGGTGTGGATCAGCTCGATAAACCGCACGCCGCGTTCGGCCAAGCGGCGCGCGGCGAGGCATTGCCAGCCAAAGCCGTTGGCCTGCCCGCGTTTCAATCCGTACAACGCATGCGTCGCGTCCGTCTCCGCCTTGAAATCAAACACCTCCGGCACGGCCATCTGCATGCCGAACGCCGTTTCAAAGGCCCGCATCCGCGCCGCCAGCTCCGGATTGGCCGGGCCGGTTTGGAGATGGCGCTGGTTGCGCTTGCGCAGGGCGGCCAGTTCCAGCTCCTGCAGATTACGCGGCACACGCGGGGCGATGTTCGGCACCGGCATCGGCCCGGGTTGCACGCGGGTACCCTGATGCGCGCCCGGCAGGAAATCCGAGCCCCACACCTGCCCGCCCGCGTAGGGCGATTGCGACGCCAGCACCATGAACGACGGCAGGTTGCGGTTCTCCGTGCCCAACCCGTAGCTCACCCACGCGCCGATGCTCGGCCGGCTGACGGTGAACGAGCCGGTGTGCATGCCCAGCGTGGCGTTGTAATGGTTCGAGTGGCTGGTGTGCATGCTGTTGATGAACGCGATGTCATCCACGCACCGTCCCACCTCGGGAAAAAGCGCGCTCACCTCCTTGCCGCATTGGCCGTACTTTTTGAAATCCCACTGGGTGCGCTTCAGGAAAATACGCTCGTAGCCCGGCCGGTTTTGAATCTCCGGATGATCGCCCTTGGCAATCTCCTTGCCGTGGCTGGCGATCAGCTCCGGCTTGCGGTCAAACGTGTCAATGTGCGACACGCCGCCGCTGAGATTGATGAAAATCACCCGCTTCGCCCGCGGCGAAAAATGCGGCCGCCGCGGCGCCAACGGATCGCCCCCCTCCGCCCCCAACATCTCCGAAACCAACGCCGGCATCAGCACCGAGCCGGCGGTCATCGAGCGCAGGAAATGGCGGCGGTTTGGGTTGTAACGAAAGGTGTTCATATCACTCCACGTACAAAAACTCGTTGCTCCCCAGCAGCACGCGGCACCAGGCGGCCCAGGCTTTCGTTTCATCGGCAGCCGCGGTGTAGGCGGTAAGGAATTCGCGTGCGTCGGCCAGCTCGGCATCGGTGGCGGGGCGGCCGAGGGCGCGGGTGTGGGCGCGTTGGATGCGGGCATCGCGGCTCGGCTCGGTGGCCAGTGCGGTGGCGAAGCCGGCGGCTTGGGTGTGCAGGAATTCGTTGTTCAAAAAATACAACGCCTGGGTGGGCACGTTGCTGAGGCGGCGTTGGCCGGTGCTGGCGTTGGGATCGGCGCCGTCAAAGAGCGCCATCAACGGCCGGCGCTGGATGCGCTGCACCATGAGGTACACGCTGCGGTGGGTATGCTTGTAGTTGGCGCGGAAGGGATTGTGCTGGCTGAAGCCGCGGCCCTTGGGAAAGGGATGGCCCTCGGGCATGGCCAGATCCAGCGAGCCGCTGAGGGTGAGCAGTGTGTCGCGCAATTCCTCGGCACTGAGCCGGCGCGGGGTGAAGGCGCCGTAAAGTTTCTGCGCGGGCCCCTCACCGGCAGCGGCTTGGTAGGTGGCCGAGAGCAGGATGGTGCGGTGCAGCGCCTTGATGGACCATTTTTGGCGGATCAATTCCGTGGCCAGCCAGTCGAGCAATGCCGGGTGGGTCGGCGGTTGGCCCTGCGTGCCGAAGTCGTTGGGCGTGGACACCAGCCCGCGGCCGAAGTGATGCATCCACACGCGGTTGGCGATCACGCGCGCGGTGAGCGGATTCTTTTCCGTGGCGATCCACTGCGCCAACTGCAGGCGCCCGCTGCCCTGGCTCACGGTTTGGCCGCCGAGCAGGTCGAGGTTTTTGCGCGGCACCATCTCGCCGGGCTGCTTGGGATCGCCGCGCTTGTGCAGGGCCACGTTCTTCAGTTTATCGGGCATCTCCTCACTCACGGCGTAGGCGGTGGGCATCTTCATTTCCTTCGCCGCATGCGCCTGCAGCGCGGCCTCGGCCGCGGCCAGTTTTTGCGTCAACTGTACCGGTTGATGGATCGCCTTGCGAAAATCGCCCTTCAACTGCTCGAGCTTCCAATCCACGCCGTCGCCAAATGGATGCCCGTCCTTCACCTTGCCCTTCAGCGAAACCTTGCCGGTGACCGGGCTGGTCCAGGCCACCGCCACTGGGCCGTCGGCGGCGGGGTGCACATAAAACGTGCGTGGCGGCAGCGAGGTCCACGCCTGAACCGGCGTGTTGCCGGAATTCACCATCGCCTGCGGCAGGCCGGCCCCGGCGGCTTTCCAGGCCTGCAACGGCTTGTGATTATCGACCGCCGCCACGGGGGAGGTCAGCAAAACGCCCGGCTTGCGCGCATCGAGAAAGCTCCACGCAAAGGCGTTGCCGTGCCGGTCGGCATGCGGATTGCCGGCGAGCAGATGATCGAGTGTGTCGGCGGTGAGATCCCACTTGAGCTTGCTGTCGGCCGTGGTGATTTGCCACTCGAGGATCGTGGTGTCCGCGCCGTAATTCGCCCGCGGCCCGATGGTGAGCTGCAGCATCTCACCCGCCTGCACCTCCACGGTGGCGGCAAAAGCCTGCTCGGTCTTGATCGGCACGATGCCCTTGGCCAGTTCGGTGCGCGGTTGGCTGGCTAGCTTGGTGAACGCGGCCGATTGCGCGGCCACCTCTTGCTTGAGCGCCGCCACCTGAGCGGTCAGTTCGGCCCGCCGCATTTTCCAGGCTTCCACCTGTTTGGCTAAAGCGCCAAGCGGCTGCAGGGGCACGAGATCGGTGATCGGCCGGTTGCCTTCCGAGCCGGGATACGCGTAGCGCGTGCTGGCGAAAATGCCGTACAGCCCATAGTAATCCTTGGCTGAGATGGGATCGTATTTGTGATCGTGACACCGCGCGCAGGCGATGGTGAGGCCAAGGAACGATTTGCCGAGCGTGTCGATGGTGTCCTCGATGGTGAGGTAATGATCCATCTGCGCATCGTGCCCGTGCCGACGCGCGATGGCGAGGTAACCGGTGGCGGTGATCAATTCACTGTGCCGCGCCGGCGACACCTTCGCCGCCGTCTTGGCGATGATATCCCCCGCCAACTGCTCGCGAATGAACCGGTCGAACGGCACATCCTTGTTGAAGGCGTTGATGACATAATTGCGATAGCGCCACGCGTCATCCACCGGCATGTCGCAATTCTCCCCGGCCGTGTCGGCGTACCGCACCACATCCAGCCAATGCCGCCCCCACCGCTCCCCATACCGCGGCGAAGCGAGCAGGCGATCAACCACCTTGGCAAAGGCAGCGTCCGGATCGCGGAGTGCCGCCTTTTCAAAATCCGCCACCTCCTTCGCCGTCGGCGGCAACCCGGTGAGGTCATAAGTCACCCGGCGAATGAGTGTCCTCTGGGAAGCTTGGCCGGCCGGTTTGAGTTTTTGCGATTCAAGTTTGGCCAAGATAAAGGCATCTACGCCGGTTTGTGGCCATCCGACTGTTTGCACCGAGGGCGGGGCAGGCGGGGAGAGGGGCGTGAACGCCCAATGTTGATCAGAAGCCAAGGTCAAGGCGGCCGTGTACATCCAAAAAAATACGGCTCCCACACGCATCGGGTTAGCGTGTAATGACACACTGGAATTGTCACGAGCCTATTTTCAACGGGTATCACGATCCAATTATTGTGAATAACCACTTGACCCAACGACCGAAGCTCATTATCATTACAAACATAATCAATTTACTAAACATTAAGAAACATGTCTGATTCAGAGCCGAAATTGACGAAAAACGAGGTGATTAAGGCGGATAATCCGTCATTGGCCGGTAATATTGGGGTGACGTTGCATGATGCGGAAGCGGAGATGTTTGATGCGGATGATCAGCAATTTCTCAAATTCCACGGAATATATCAGCAGGATGACCGCGATGTGCGGAAGCAGGGCAAAAAGTACATGTTCATGATTCGCGGACGCATTCCCGGTGGGGTGGTATCACCGGAAGTATACCTGACCTACGATCGGTTAAGTGAAGAGTTTGGCAACCAGACGCTGCGGGTGACCACGCGGCAGAGTTTTCAGTTTCATGGCGTGGTGAAGAGCGGGTTGGGGCCGTTAATGAAAGGCATCAACGATTCGTTGTCCGACACGCTGGCGGCTTGCGGTGATGTGAATCGTAATGTGCTGGCGCCGCCCACGCCTTCCATCAGTCGATTGACCGAACAGGTGTATAAGGATGCCAAGCGCGTGAGCGATGCGCTGTTGCCGACGACCAAGGCATATCATCAGATCTGGGTAGAGGGACAACCGCTCAAGTTGGAAAACGATGATCATGAGGATCCCTTGTACGGTAAAACGTATTTGCCGCGGAAATTCAAAGTGGCCTTTGTGATCCCGAGATTGATTGACAGCGCTGTGTTGGCCATCTGCATGGGCTTTGTGGCGATCGAAGAGAACGGCGAATTGATTGGCTACAACCTGACCGCCGGTGGCGGCATGGGCATGAGCCATAATAATGAGAAGACCTATCCGCGGGTGGCGGATGTGGTGGGTTTCTTCAAGCCGGAACATCTCATCGAAATCTCCAAGGCGGTGCTGACGGTGCATCGCGATTTTGGGGATCGCACCGATCGCAAGCATGCGCGTCTCAAGTATGTGATCGCAGAGCAGGGCGTGGAGTGGTTCCGCAAGGAAGTCAGCGAACGCGCCGGCGTGAATCTGGAAGATCCTCGGCCGTTTGAGTTCACAAAACAGTGTGATGTCCACGGCTGGCACGAAAAATTTGATGGCAACCTGTTCCTTGGATTGCAT
>JAYQQG010000066.1:0-18515 GCA_038145765.1 Verrucomicrobiales bacterium | reverse complement strand
TGTTTAGCGGATTTTTTGCCTTCCCGGTGGCGTACGAGTTGACCATTTTATTGGGGGCCTTTGGTTCGTTGGGTGGTATGTTCATTTTAAACCGGCTGCCGCGCCACCATCATCCCTTGCTGGCGAATGACCGGTTTGCGGATGCGACGGACGACAAATTTTACGTGGTGATCGAGTGCGACGACGATCACTACGACGAAGAGACGACTCGCTCCCTGCTTGAGGGAACGAATGCCGTGCACATCGAAATGGTGGAGGATGCCGAATGAGGTATGTCCTGATCGGCATTGCGATGATGGTGTTCCTGGTGGTGAGCCTGGCGGGGTTCCGGGGTGATATTTCGCTAAAACCCCCCATGGAATTCATTGCGGATATGGACCGGCAGCCGAAATTGCGTCCGTTGGAGCCGAATAATTTCTTTGCCAACGGGATGAGTTCCCAGCCGTTGGTTGAAGGGACCGTGCGCCAAAGCGAGCCGATTGCGTTGGCGGATGGAACCGATGTGTATCCGTTTGAAACCAAGCATCGTGCGGTGCGGGGCTATGAAGTTTCGGAGGGCAAAACGAACTCCGTGCCGAATATCCCGCTGACGGTGGACATGGCACTTATGGAGCGCGGACAGAAGGCCTACAAGATTTCCTGCGTGCCGTGTCACGGAGGCCAGGGTGATGGCAATGGCGTGGTGAAACACTTTGGGTTTGCTGCGGTCAAAAGCCTGCACGATCCGGCGGTGGTGAAACAGTCCGACGGTGAAATTTACCAGACGATCACGGTCGGCAAGGGCGTGATGAAAGGTTACGCCAACACACTGGGCATTGAGGATCGTTGGGCAATTGTGGCCTACGTCCGGGCGTTGCAACTAAGCCAACTGGGCACCGAAGAGGAAGTGCCGGCGCGATTTCACGTGAAGGAAGCAGCGGAAGCTCCTGAAGAAGGGGGGCAGGAATAATGAGCGAAGCGGCCACAAGTCCGGTTCAGGAAACTCAGGAATCCACCAACTGGAGCAATATCCCGAAGATGGCGCTCTGGGTGGGGGCAATCGTGTGTGTGTACGGATTGGTGCAGGATAAGCAACAGTTTGCATTTTCCTATCTCACCGCATTTATGTTCTGCCTGAGCCTCGGCTTGGGAGCCTTGTTCCTCGTGCTGATTCATCATCTGTTTGATGCCGGTTGGTCGGCACCGATCCGCCGGTATCTCGAGCATTACGCCTGCTTGTTGTTCCCATGGCTGGGTTTGGCTTTCATTCCAATTGGTTTCTTGGCGCCGGAATACATTTATCCATGGATGCTCGTGGAAGATCCGCATGATGATCACGCGCTGTACGTGAAAAAAGCGCTGTTTAACAAGCCTACTTGGTACGCGGCCTCGACACTTCTCTTCCTGATCTGGGGATGGCTGACGCATCGTCTGCGTTATTGGAGCCTGCAACAGGATAAATCCGGCACAGCCGAGTTTGAGGGACAATTAATGTTCCCGGAAAACCTCATGGCCGGGTTTTACAAAAATTTCCAAGGATTGCCGTTTGAAAAGGAAAATCAGCAGGTGCTTTGTACCCGCATGATGCGCATCCACTCGGCATACGGTATTGTGCTGTTTGCTTTCACGCTGACGTTGGGTGCCATCCTCTGGATGAAGAGCATCCAGCACCAGTTCTTCAGCACCATGTACGGCGTGTATTATTTCGCCGGCAGCGTATGGCTGACCATTTCCACCGCATGGATCACTGCCCGTGTGCTGAAGGCCAAAGGGCATCTGCCTCAGGTGCATACCCTGCAGTTTTATCATCTCGGCACGATGTTGCTGGCGTTCACCGTGTTCTACGCCTACATCCATTTCTCCCAATATTTTCTAATCTGGAATGCGGCGGTGCCGGAGGAAACATTCTGGTACGTGCTTCGCGAACAAGGCAGCTGGGCCTATGTCAGCTGGGCCTTGATCATCGGTCACTTTTTGATCCCATTCCTGACCTTGCTGCGGATTGACGTGAAGTTGACGACCAAGGTGATGGTGCCGGTCTTTGTCTGGGTCCTGCTGATGCATTACATGGACATGTACTTCAATATGATGCCGGAGATTCACCCGGACGGTCCATCCCCCGCCTTGGCGGATCTGGGTGCGGTCCTGTTGATCGGCGGCATGATGGCGCGGGTCTTCATGCAGAACCTGTTTAGTCACCCGATTTGTCCGCTGAAAGATCCGCGGATGGGTGAAGCGATTGAACACCACTAATGAGCGACGATACCAAACAATCTGATGCGGTGCAGCCCAGTTGGGCGGCCCACGAGTTGTTTGCCTTGGCACTGACGCTGGTGCTCGCGGTTTGGGTGGTCAGCAAGTACGGCAAGCAAGCCCGTCCGGAATCATTGTCAACCGAGCGCGACGAAGCCCGCGCCGCGAAGCGGGCTGAACTGGCCGCCGCAGACGCCGAGGCCTTGACGAGTTATGGAGTGGTCAATGCCGAACGCGGTGTGTATCGACTGCCGATTACGGACGCGATGAGCGCGACCGTGGCCCAGATGGAAAATGACCCGATTGAATTTCAGAAGCAGTTGGCCGGCCGCAGTGATGCCGCCGCAGGCTTGGTGATGGCCGGTGGCGGGGAAGATTTAAACGACCCTGAATTAATCGCCCAAGGCAAGACGCTGTTCCAAACCAAGATTTGTTTCACCTGTCACCAAGTGGATCCGGCGGTGCCGGCCCCGGCGGGACTGGCTTTGAAAGCGCCGTCCTTTCTGGGTGATTTTTGGGGCAAGGAACGCGAGGTCCACAAGGGCCTCGGTGGTCCGCTGATCAAGGAAACCATGAACGAGGCTTATTTCATCGAATCCATTCGCAAACCTATGGACAAGGTGGTAAAGGGTGCCTTGGCACCGATGCCACCGCCCCCGCCGGTTACCGACGATGAAGTGAAGGCCCTGTTGGCCTACGTAAAAAGCCTCAGCAAAAAGGAGGAAGAATAACGTGAACCGGATTGCAATGATCGCGCTGCTACTGATTGGAACCCTGGGATTGCAGGCTGATGAGAAACTCATTGCGCAGGGCAAGACACTGTTCCAGACAAAGATTTGTTTTACCTGCCACCAAGTGGATCCGGCCGTGCCGGCCCCGGCGGGGTTGGCCCTGAGGGCACCGATGTTTCTGGGGGATTTTTGGGGTAAAGAACGCGAGGTCCACAAGGGCCTCGGAGGGCCAATCATCAAGGTGAAACTGGATGATGCCTATTTTATTGAGTCGCTGAAGAAGCCGCTGGACAAAGTGGTGAAAGGCGCGCTGGCCCCGATGCCGCCGCCGCCGCCCGTGACGGATGATGAAATCAAGGCCCTGCTGGCCTATGTGAAGAGCCTGAGTAAGGCTGAGAAAAAGAAATAATTGGATGAGCGAACACGCAGACAACGTGGCCCTCGCGCCTGCAGCCAAACCGGAGGAGATCAATGCCTCCTGCCGTTTGCCTGTGTTGTTCCTGTTTTTCAGTGCCGCCGTCTGGGCCGTGCAGGCCACCGGCGTGGGGCTGTTGGCTTCCTTGAAAATGCATGTGCCGGGTTTCCTAGCCGATTGCCCGTTCCTCACCTTCGGCCGCCTGCAGGCAAATGCGTGGGTGGCGTTTTTGTACGGATTCGCCGGAAACGCCGGATTGGGCCTGACGCTTTGGATGCTGAGCCGCCTGCGCGGCATGCCGCTGGCTCGGCCCGGCTTTGTGATTGCGGGTGCGGTGTTGTGGAACACCGGGGTCACAGCGGCGATGGTCGGCATCACGATGGGGGATCAACCCGGGGTGGCCGGTTACGAATTGCCTGCGTACGCCAGCCGCGTTCTGCTGATCGGTCATGCGTTCATCGCGTTTAGTGCGATCATCACCTATTTTTCGAGGCGCCATCAGCAGTTGTATCCCAGTTCCTGGTTCCTGATCGCCTCGCTCGTGGTGTTTCCATGGATCGTGGGTACGGCGCATTGGTTGTTGGTGGAAACGCCGGTGCGCGGTGCCGCACAAATTCCCGTCGCCCACTGGACGGTGACCAGTTTGCAGCAGATTTGGCTCGGGACGATCGGTTTGGCAGCCATCATGTATTTCATTCCCAAGATTACGGGCCGCGCCTTGTATAGTCGCCAATGGGCGGCGTTTGGATTCTGGATGGTGCTTCTACTGGGCGGGTGGGTGAATCTCAACAGCGGTTCCCCGTTGCCGGTGTGGTCGATCAAACTCAGCCAGTATGCCTCAGCCCTCTTCATCTTTGCCCTGATCGCGGTGGGCTGGAACCTGCGACAGACCGCCAAGGGCGTGCCGTTGCTGGGATCGGATGACCTGACGCTCAAGTGCATGGGTTTCGCCCTGGGCGCCTGGCTCATCGCGGGTCTATTCACTTTCGGCAATGCCTGCCCGGATTGGAATGGACTATTACAATTCACCTACGCGAGCACGGCAATCCGCCACTTCTTTGCCTGGGGATTCTTCGCCATGGCGATGTTTGGAGCGGTGTACTACGTCGCGCCACGGCTGTTTGAGGGGGAAGTCGACTGGGCTTGCTCGGGGACCTACAAATATATTTATTGGCTCACGGCCGGTGGCGCCGTGGTTATGCTTTTGGCCGGGGTGGGCATGGCCTATGGCCACGGCCACGCACTCCAGGGGGGCGTGGATCCCTTCTCGGTAGACATGATGAAGAAAGCATTGTTGCCCATGCGAGCGGCGTTCTTAGCTGAACTGGCCTTTCTGGGTGCCAGCCTGATTTTTCTCGGCAGCATGGCCTGTCTGTTATTCCGGAATTGCTGTGGTGATTGCAGCCCGATGGCGCTGATTCGGAAATGCCGTGCGGCCAAGGCCGAGGGAGGTGTAGAATGAACAAATCTCCATGGATTTTTCTGGGTGTGTTATTCGCCTTAAGCCTGTCTTGGTGGGGAATGGTGTTTGGCCCGGCCGCACAGGTGAATGCCGCCAAATCCGATCTGGGTGATGGGACCGCCCTCCATCCCCGTTCCGGATTGGCCCAGCAAGGCGAACAAATCTACCGCGCCAACGGTTGTTACTATTGCCATACCCGTACCGCCACCGGCGGAACATTCGGCTATGAATTGCAACTAACCCAACTGGGGGAGGACCAAGATCTCACAGCTGAAATCATCGGCGAAGAAATGTTCACGGTGGGCAACAACATCTTTAATCGGGCCTACGAATACAAAGCATTGGCGAAAGCCTTGGACGCACTAAAGGCGGAGGAAGAGAAGGAAAACGGCAACGTGGCCAAAGCGACCGAACAGAAAAACAAAGCGATCACCTTGGCCAAAGGTGGGAATCTGGAGGAAAACCTTGTGGCATTGGGCGTGTCCGGTGTGAGCTTTGACACAAATGTCGTGAAAGCACTGGAACTTCCGCTGGAAATGACCGAGGTGCAACAAGCCAAGGTTGCTAACGCGGTGCTCCCCGTTACCCACGGAACGGAATCATGGGATGAGATTGAAGATAAAGTGCGTGGCTTGAAAGACCGGGCCGGGGCCCAATTTAAGTTGTTGCCGAAACCGAAAGAATGGCCGGATGTCGAAAATGGGACCGCCAGTCGCCAAAGTGTTTCACGGGATTATTTGTTCGATACCCACGCCATGCCGGGTGTGATGCGGATGGGACCTGATTTAAGTAACGTGGGCGCACGCCGGGTGAGCGCCAATGAATTGTACGCAAAAATTTACAATGCCCAGGCCGGAGGAGTGAGTTCGCACATGCCGCCGTTCAAATATTTGTTTAATGTGCGTCCATTAAAGGACGGTGAAGCACTACCCAACGGCGCCGTGACACTTGCTGATGGGGCATCCGTGGAAGAAAACCATGTGGTAACCCCCAACTCCAAGGCCCGCGCTCTGGTGGCCTATCTGCAAAGCCTGCGCAATGACCGCAGCCTGCCGGAGGCGCCGCTTCCCGGAAGCATCCAATCCTCGAAGGCGACTGAGTAAAATGGCTGAGAATCAATCCAACCTGAACCTGAACGAGCACGATGAACCGTCGGCCGGTGATCAGCAGATGCCCGTGAGCATCATGGTGGTCCTGACGCTGCTCGGATACATTGGTTGTTACAAGGTGGACGAGTTGAACGCCAACTTTGCCGCAAACGTACACGCGCCGTTCGGCAGCCCAGAAGAGGTCGCCTCCTTGGCCCCGTCCGAGGCAGAACTGGTGTTTGGCAAGGGTAAGCAACTGTATGCCAACTGTCAGGGTTGTCACCAACCACATGGCGGGGGCACTCCGAAACTGGTCCCGCCACTGGCGCAGTCCGAATGGGTTCTGGGAGATCCTCAAAAGGCAGCCGCCATCGTACTCAACGGCTTGGAAGGGCCGATTGTGGTTAAGGGCGAGGAATTCAGCGCTGCCATGACCCCGGTCGGTGCGGCCTGGTCAGATGAAGATATTGCGGCCGTGGTGACCTATATTCGGCAGGAATGGGGCAACGGGGGCAGTCGGATGATGCCTGAAGACGTGGCGGCGACGCGCGCCAAGATTCAAGAGGCCGGGCATACCGGCACTTGGACGGTAGAGACGCTCAACAGCGTCTTCCCCAACGAATAACCCTCCTCCCGCTTGCGCGGGGACAACGAATGCACTATTTAATAGTGTATGGATTCCCGCGAGGCACTCGTCGTGCTCAATTTGTTGCCGGACATCGGCCCGGTGCGGGTTAACCGTTTACTGCAGTACTTCAACGATCCCGGTGAAATTCTCAAGGCTCCCGCCGGCGAACTGAGACAGGTGGAGGGCATCGGGCCCAAGGCAGCGGCGACTATCTCCGGGTGGCAGCAGCAGGTGGATTTGGGCGCTGAACTCAACCGTATTGAGCGTTTCGGGTTCCAAATCATCACTGCTCATGATGAGATTTTCCCAAAATTGCTAACCGAAATTTACGATCCGCCGCTCGTGCTTTATGTGCGCGGCGAATTGGAGCCAGTCGATGACCACGCCGTTGCCATGGTGGGCACGCGGCAGTCGACTTTGTATGGGCGCCAGCCGGCGGAACGGTTGGCGCGGCAATTGGCGGCCTCGGGGGTGACAGTTGTGAGCGGTGGCGCTCGGGGCATCGATAGTGCGGCCCATGAGGGGGCATTGCAGTCGGTCGGGCGGACGATTGCCGTACTCGGCACGGGACTGGACATCGTGTATCCAGCCGAGAACATCAAGCTCTACGAGCGCATCGCGGAACAGGGGGCGGTGATCACGCAGTTTCCGTTTGGCCGCCGGTGCGACAAGCAAAGTTTTCCCATCCGCAACCGCATTGTCGCGGGCATGACGCAGGGCACGGTGGTGGTGGGGGCCAATCGGGCTAGTGGCGCGCTGATCACGGCCAATTTCGCCGCCGAATACGGGCGCACCGTGTACGCGGTGCCGGGGCGCATTGATTCGCCGCGCAGCGCCGGTTGTCATGACTTGATTAAGGACGGCGCGCAGCTTTGTGAATCCGCCGAGGATGTGCTCGCCGAATTCGCCCACCTCAACGCCATCGCGCCGGAGCAAGTCGAACGGCCCATGCCGACCCTATCGCATCCGGAGCAGCAGATTTTCGATGTGCTCACCCATGAGGCGATGCAGCAGGACGAGGTTATTCGGCGAAGCGAATTGCCTGCGGCACAGGTTTCCGTGGCGTTGCTGCAGTTGGAGATGAAGAAGCTGATTCAGCAGCATCCGGGGCGTTTGTTTACGCGGGTGTGATTTGTGTGTCCGAAATGGGGCAAGGTGGAACTTGCCCCTCCCATTAACCCGCCGTGAATCGGGAGGGGCGAGTTCCACCTCGACCCAAATATGTATTGGAAGCACCGCCAGGTCTCCGTGGCGTTGCTGCAGTTGGAGATGAAGAAGCTGATTCAGCAGCATCCGGGGCGTTTGTTTACGCGGGCGTGATTTGTGCGTCCGAATTGGGGCAAGGTGGAACTTGCCCCTCCCATTAACCCGCCGTGAATCGGGAGGGGCGAGTTCCCCCTCGCCCCAAATTTGTATTGGCAGCACCACCAAGGTTGCCACAATTGGGGCATGCAAATGCGAGCATCCATCACCTGCCTTTTTCTCATTGTTTGCATTTCAACGGCAGCCGCCCCGTTCCCCAAGTTATCGGCGGATTACCAAAAGGAGATGCTGCCGTTGCTCAAGAAATTTTGTCTCGATTGCCATTCGACGGAGGAGCAGGAGGGGGAGCTGGATTTGGAATGGTTTGGGTCACTGGACGCCGTGCGGCAGGCGCCAAAAATCTGGGTGAAGGTGGTGGAGATGATGGAGGATGGGGAGATGCCGCCGAAGAAGAAGCCGCAGCTATCGGTGGCGGAACGGAAACTTTTCCTTGGGTGGATCGCGGATTACCTCGAGGCCGAGGCCTTGGCAGGGGCGGGCGATCCGGGGCGCGTGGTATTGCGCCGGTTGAGCAACGCGGAATACACGTACACCATTCGTGATCTCACCGGCGTGAAGCTGTCGCCGGCGGCGGAATTTCCGGTGGACGGCGCAGCGGGCGAGGGATTCATGAATGTCGGCGACGCGATGGCAATGTCGCCGGCGCTGGTGCAAAAATATCTCGATGCCGGCAAGGAGATCGCCAGTCATGCGGTGCTGACGCCGGAGGGCATTCGTTTTTCGCTGGGTACCTCGCGGCGTGATTGGGCGGATGAGTTGATGTACGAGATTCGCGCGATTTACGCCCGGCACACCTCCGGTCCAGCGGCTACAGATAAAGTGTACCGCTGGGATCCAGCCGCGTTGGATAAGGCCATGAAAATGGACGGTCGTGTAGACTTGTTTCATTACCTCCATGCTTTGGTGGAAAACCGGGATCGACTAATGAAGAATCCTGCATTCGCCAACGAAATAGCGAGAGAGAAAAATTTGAATGCCAAATATCTCCGACGCATGACAGACATCTTGACGGATGACAATCCATCTCTGTTGCTTCGGAAAATTCGCGATGATTTGCGAACGGCCGAGCCAACGGATGTCAGTGCGCGAATAGTATGGGATATTCGAAAATGGAAGGAGCGTTTGTGGAGTTTTGGTCCCGTGGGGCAGATCGGGCGCGAGGGCCGGCCGGATGCGTGGATGAACGCGGTCAATCCGGTGAGCGCGCAGCAGGAGTTGCGACTGAAGATTCCGGCCGACGCCAAGGGCGAGGTCAGTGTGTTCCTCGCGGCCGGCGATGGCGGCGATGGTGCGACGGGCGATGCCGTGCGGTGGGTGCGGCCGCGTGTGGTGTTGAAGGATCAACCGGCCATTCCGTTGGCGGCGGTCGACGGTTTGGCGCAGCGCATGACGTTGCTGCAATTGAATGAGCTGGCGCGCACGGAAAAATATCTCGCCGTGATCGCCTCGGCGGAATCGACGGGCCAGACGATTGAAGAAACCGCCGCAGGACTGGGGTTGGATGCGCGCGTGCTGGCGAATTGGGTGAAGGCGGTGGCGTTGGGTAAGTTCGGCGTGCGGAAAGTCATGGGCCATTATCCGGGCAAGATGTCGCGGGTGGGCGATTATGAGGCGATTCGCGGCTGGGGTATGCCCGCCACGCCCAGCCTCATCGCCAGCAAGGCCGAGCAGACGCTGCGCTTTGGCACGCTCACCATCCCGGGCCGCAGCGTGAACATGCATCCCTCGCCGTCCGCCGAGGCGTTGCTTTATTGGCAGAGCCCGATCGCCGGGCGTGTGAAGTTAAAAGGTTTCTTTGCCGACTCGGACGGCGTGTGCGGCAACGGCGTGGCGTGGCGCGTGGAGCTGATCAATCGCACGGGCGCCAGTCAATTGGCGGCGGGCACCTTCGCCAATGGCAAGCGCAGCGAGTATGCGCCCGAGGCGGCGATCGCCGTGCAAAAGGGCGACCTCATCAAGTTTGCGGTGAACGCCCATGGCGGCAGTCATGTTTGTGACACCACGCAGGTGTCCTTCACCATCACGGAGCAGGCCGGCCAAAAGCGCGCGTGGAATGTGGAGCGGGAACTGGTTGACCGCATTCACGACGGCAATCCGTTGGCGGATTCATTCGGGCACCCGGCCGTGTGGCATTTTTGTTCCTCGGCCAACGCTAAGCCCGCGCAGGGCGAAATCCCGCCCGGTTCGGCATTGGCCAAATGGCGCGCGGCGGTCATTGGCCGGGCAAAAACACCCGAGGTGCACCAGCTGGCGGAGGCGGTGAAGCGGGCCTTGCTGCCCACCGTGAAAATTGAACACGCGGCCGATCAGCAGTTGCGGGCTAATTTCACCAAACCCACCGGCCCGCTCCAATGGCTGACGCTGGCCTTGGGCGAGGCCAAGCTGGCCGATGTGGATGCTGCGGCCCCGGCGGTGTTGGAGTACAAACTGCCGGGCCAACTGGTGGCCGGCGGTGAGGTGGTGGTCACGGCGCAGTTGCATCCGGAGAAGGGCGCGCAAGGCACGGCGCAATTTTTGTTGTCGCTCAACAAGCCGGATGCCAAGGCGTTGCTGGGCCAGCCGATGATCACCGGCGCGAAATCGGGCCAGGCCATAGCGGCGGCATACGACGACTTTCGCGCGCTGTTCCCGGCGGCGATGTGCCACGCGCAGATTGTGCCGGTGGACGAGGTGGTGACGATGATTTTGTACCATCGCGAGGATGACGCGTTGCGGCGGCTGATGCTCAGCGACGCGGAGGCGGCGGAGCTGGATCGGTTGTGGGACGAGCTGTTTTATGTGTCGCAGGAACCGCTGCTGCGGGTAGTGAGTCACGAGCAGCTGTATGAATTTGCCACGCAGGATCGCAAAGATCTCCTGCCGCCGCTGGAGAAGATGCGCATCCCCACGCGCCAACGGGCGGAGGCCTTCCGCGAGCGCCTAAAGAAAACCGAGCCGGCGCATCTGGCGGCGGTGTTGGCGCTGGCCGAACGCGCCTGGCGCCGGCCCTTGGCGGATGCGGACAAGGCGGAGCTGCGCCAGCTGTATGAGACGCTGCGCAAACAGGAGCTGACACATGAGCGCGCCATTCGGCTGGTGCTGGCGCGGGTGCTGACGTCACCGGCGTTTTTGTATCGGCTGGAGCAGCCGGCCACCGCGAAAGGCAAACGCTGGGCGCCGGTGAACAACCGCGAGTTGGCCAGTCGGTTGAGTTATTTTTTGTGGTCCACCATGCCGGACGAACCGCTTCGGCGCGCGCTCAACGGCAAGCTGCCGGTGGACGACCGCGTGGTGGCGGCGCAGGTGCGGCGCATGCTCGATGACCCGCGCACGCGGCGGTTGGCCGTGGAGTTCGCCTGCCAATGGCTGGGCATACGTGAGTTTGATGTCGATGACGGCAAGAACGAAAAGCTTTACCCGCAGTTCGCCGAATTGCGCGGGCCGATGTACGAGGAGAGCGTGCGGTTCCTCGAGGACCTCTTTCGCCGGGACGGTTCCATTCTCGATTTGCTCAATGCCGACCACACGTTCCTCAACGAACCGCTCGCCAAACATTACGGCATCGCAGGCGTGAGCGGCAGCCAATGGCGCCGCGTGGAAGGCGCACGGGCGAAGGGACGCGGCGGCATCCTCGGGCTGGCCACCACGCTGGCCAAGCAATCGGGCGCCTCGCGCACCAGCCCCATCCTGCGTGGCAACTGGGTTTCCGAAACGCTGCTGGGCGAACGCCTGCCCAAGCCGCCGGCCAATGTGCCCGACCTGCCGGAGCTGGTGCCCGCCGGCCTCACCGCGCGGCAGTTGATTGAGAAACACAGCAGCGTGGCCGCCTGCGCCAAGTGCCATGCGCGCATCGATCCCTACGGCTTTGCGCTAGAGCAGTACGACGCCATTGGCCGCCTGCGCCCGCAGTCGGTGAACACGAAAACGAAGCTGGTCGACGGCAAAGCCATCGAGGGCATCGTCGGTTTGCGCGGGTACTTGGCCAACGACCGCCGCGAGGCGTTTGTGCGGCAGTTCTGCAAAAAGCTCCTCGGCTACGCCCTCGGCCGCGAGGTGAGCCTGTCCGACGAGCCGCTGCTGAAGGCGATGCAGGCGCGGTTGGCGAAGGAGAATTACCGCTTCAGCGTGGCGGTGGAAATGATTGTCACCAGCGAGCAGTTCCGGAGCATTCGGGCGGTGTCCGCAGAAAAATAATTGCCATGAAAAAGCCCCCGGCCGGAACTGAAGAACGGATTGCCAAGATGACGTTTGCGTCCATTTATCCGCTTTACCTGGCCAGACTGGAAAAGAATGGCCGGACCAAACAGGAGCTCAATGAAGTCATCGAGTGGTTGACCGGCTACAATGAAAAGAAATTGAAAAAGCTGATCGCCGACGAGGTGACGTTTGGGGATTTTTTCGAGCGGTGCCAGCTGCATCCGAATGCGCACCTCATCAAGGGCGTTGTTTGTGGTTAGCGGATTAAGGAATTGGAAAGCCCGTTGTTAGAGAAATGCAGAATGCTGGAGAAGCTGATCGATGAATTGGCCAAGGGCCGGAAGATGGAAAAGATTCTGCGGGCCGATGAATAGCGCAGGAATGGAGGGACGAGCCTGTGAGTCTGTCGGTTGACAAACAATAGATTGGACCTAGACTGAATGAACTGACGCGAATGGAGTCAAAGGAATTTAAATGATGATGAAACACGATATTTCACGGCGGACGATGTTACGCGGGCTGGGGGTGACGATGGCGTTGCCGTGGATGGAGAGCGTGCGCGTTTGGGGCGACACGAAAAAGGCGGCCAAGCAGGCCAGCGAGGCGCCGGTGCGCATGGGGATTTTGTTTGCGGGCTGCGGGTTTCACTCGAAGGAATGGTGGGCAACCGGCGAGGGCAAGGCGATGGAGCTGGGCAAGGTGCTCGCGCCGCTGAATGATTTTCGCGAGAAGATGGTGTTCATCCGCGGCCTGTACAACAAGGAGGCGTTGAAGGGGAACATCCACAGTTCGCAGACGGGCAACCTGCTCTCCGGCGCGCCGCTGGCCTCGGGCGGGCGGATCCAATCCGGCACCAGCGTGGACCAGTACGTGGCCCAGCGCATCGGGCATCAGACCAAGGTGCCGAGCCTCGTGCTGGGTTGTGAGAAATCCAATCCCGGCGTGCACAAAAACTACTCGCTGCTTTACAGCTCGCACATTTCGTGGAGCAGTCCGAACACGCCCACGCCGCTGGAGGTGTACCCGGCGCTGGCGTTTGACCGGTTGTTCAAAAACAAAACCGAGACCGGCGACCGCAGCGTGCTCGATGCCATCCTCGGCGACGCGAAGGATTTGCGCCGCAACATCAGCCGGCAGGACCAGCAGAAACTCGACGAGTACCTGAACTCCGTGCGCGAAGTGGAACAGCGCATCGAGAGCGCCGGCCGGCGCGGCGAACTGCAGGGCTGGCGGCCCACGCTGACCAAACCCAACATGCCGCGCCCGAAAGACGGTTATCCGCAGGATATCGTGGAACACATGCGGTTGATGAGCGACATCCTCGTGCTCGCGTTCCAGACTGACACCACGCGCATCTGCACGCTGAAGCTCAACAACGACCACGGCACCCTGCGCTTCCCGCACATCGGCGTGGATTACATGATCCACCATCTCCTTTCGCACACGGACAACGCCGACTGGCTGAAGGTGAACCAGTTTTTCCTCGAGCAAATGGCCTACATCGCCCGCCGGCTCGACGCCATCCAGGAAGGCCCCCGCACCGCGCTGGATAACACCATGCTCATGCTCTGTTCCAGCATGCTCACCGGCCATCACAACGCCAGCCAACTCCCCGTCGTCATGCTCGGCGGCGCCGGCGGACGAATCAAGGGCGGTCGCAACCTCGATTACCTTAAGAATCCCAACCGCCAAATGAGCCGGCTGTTCCTCAGCATGATGGATAAAATGAACGTGTGGCCCAAAACCTTCGGCGACGCCACCGCGCCGCTGGAGGAGGTTTAGGACGGGGAATTCATTTGCTCTTCACCGGCGGCGGCTCTAGCCTTGCGGCATGAACCGTCGCGATTTCTGCAAGACCGCCGGGGCTGCTGCTGCGGTGGCGGCCACTTCCACTGTCCAAGCCAAAGACCAAGAACGCGCGCGCGCGAACCAGGGGCTCATTTACAAGTCCGTCAAATGGGGCGGGCAACCCAATCTCCCGCGGATGAAGAAGCTCAAAGAGCTGGGCTTTGATGGCATCGAGGGCAGTGCGCCGGGAATGAATGTTGGCGCCCTGCGCAAGGCCTGCGAGGAGGTGGGCCTGCCGATGCACGGCGTGGTGTACAACAAGCATTGGCAGAAACGGCTCTCTTCGCCGGTGGAAGCCGAGCGCGATGAAAGCCGCAAGGGCTTGGAAGCGGCCATTCGGGAATCGAAAGCGGTTGGCGGCTCTTCGGTGTTGCTCGTGCCGGGTGTGGTGCGCGGTGCAAATGAAAATCACGAGCAGGTTTGGGAACGATCCATTGCGGAGATTCGCAAGGTGATCCCGCTGGCCAGCAAGCTGGGCATCCACGTGTTGATCGAGACGGTGTGGAACGGGTTCTGTTACAAACCGGAGCAGTTCCGCGATTATCTCGATGAGATCAACAACCCGTGGGTACAGGCGTACTACGACATCGGCAACATGCAAAAGTTCGCGCCGAGCCACGATTGGATCCGCATCCTCGGCAATCGCAACGTGAAGCTGGACGTGAAGGATTGGGGCAAGAAGAACGGCTTCTGCCCGCTCGGCCAGGGCGATGTGGAATGGGGCAAGGTTCGGGCTGAACTGAAAAAGATCGGCTTCAACGGCTGGGTCACCCGCGAGGGCGGCGACGGCGGCGACGAGAAAACCGCCGCCCTGATGGACGAGTTGCTCGACCTTTAGTCGCGATGAAATCCCTGCGATGGCTTGCGGCGTGGTGGCTGGCTTGGCTGCCATTCGTCGCAAGTGGTGCCGTGTTGCAGGCCGGCGCGGCCAAGGTGGATATAACGGATGAGCGGGGGTTGGTGAACGACCGCTTATATGTCCGGGCGCTGGCACTGAAAAGCGGGGAAACTACGGCGGTCTTGGTCTCAATGGATGCCGTTGCCATCGGTGGCATCGGACGGATCAAGGATGACTTTCTTCCCCGGGTTCGTGCGACCCTGAATCAGAAGCTGGGCATTCCGCCAGAGCATACGCTCTTCAATGCCAGTCATTGTCATGGGCTGGTGCATCCCGAGACAGAGGCCCGGACGGTTGCGGCTGTGCAACAAGCGATCCAGAATCTAGAGCCGGTTCAGGCCGGTTCGGGTGAGGGTCGGGAAACGCGGATCATGGAGAACCGGCGATTGATCCTCAAGAGCGGCAAGACGGTGGATGTGCGCCACGCGTATTCGCTGCCGCCGAACGATCAGGTGGCTTCGGTGGGACCCGTCGATCCACAGATTGGAGTGTTACGGTTGGATCGACTGGATGGCCGACCGTTGGCGGTGGTTTACAATTTCGCCTGTCACCCGATCGCCAATACGCCGGACCGCGGCAATTCCGCGGACATAGCCGGGTTTGCTTCCCAGACGATTGAAGAGAATCTCGGCAAGAATTGCGTGGCGTTGTTTGTGCAGGGGGCCGGTGGGGATATCAACCCGATTGATTACAAGGCGGTCAACCATATCCGCAGCGCCGAGCCACTGGGCATGATGCTGGGGTTGAGCACACTGAAGGCCGTGCGGAAAATCAGATGCCAACCGAATGCCCCGTTGGGCGTGCACAGTGAACAACTGGCGTTGCCTCGCGCGGATTTGGCGCCGCGGATTCGGGAAATGGAGGCGGAACGCGCCCGTTTGGCCGAATCATTGCGGGGTACGTTTTTGAATTTGGATGAGTTTTTGCCGTTGGTGATGAAGTATCGGTTGTCCACCAATTCGCCCGCGTTCAGTTCGTATCGTTATTTGCATGAACTCAAAATGGATCGGCCGAATTTGGGCCGGTTGGATGCGGCGAATCGTCGGCATCTGGAGGCGTATGTGCGGAATATTCACACGATGGAACAGATTACCCGCGTGAACACCAACCTGCGTCTCCTGCAAATGCATCAGAAGAGCGGTCACGCCGCCGGCAATCGCACGGTGACGGTGGAGTTGTCCGGGTTGCGGGTGGGGAATTTTGTGCTGACCACATTTCCCGGCGAACTCACCGTGCCGGTGGGGTTGAACATCAAGCGCGCGGCCAAGCATCCGCATGCCTTTGTGGCGGGATATACCAACGGCTATATCCATTACGCGCCGACAGCCGAGCAATTGAAAAATATCGGCGGCGCACAGGAAGACAGCGATTGCATGCTGGCACCGGAATGGCAACCGCTCTATGAGGCGCGAGCGGTAAACATGATCCGCCGGTTGCTGCGTTAGAAAGGCTCTTGGGCTAAACCATCTTGTAGAATTCCGCCCAGCCCTTGCGCGGGGCGGGCCCTCCGAGCAGGGCGTTGGCGGCATCGTTGTTGATGAACTGCTCCCGTTTCCGGTCGAAATTCAGCTCCTCATTCAATGTCTGGCAGACGATACCGAGCATCAGTGTTTTGGTGAGGTCACCCGCAATGCTGAAGGGCGACAGCGTTTGGTCTTCGCCTTTGCAGGCGGCGGTGAAGCTGGCCCCATGATTAAACTTGGGCCCGTTAGGCTTTAGGGCCTCGGCATATTGCTCACGGTACTTGGGGTCGGCGGAGATAATGTTCGAGGAACCGCTGTGGGAACCGCGTGTGAGGGCGTATTTGCCGTCAGCACGATGCAGCAAGGTGCCGGCCCCGCCAAGACGAGGGGCCTTGCCGTTGACGTGATATTGCTCGGCCACCTTGGGATGATAGCCGCCGCCGTCGCGCCAGGTGAGGTCCACCGCCGGCAATTTCTTGCCGCGCGCAGGAAATTTCATTTTGATGTGTGAACTGAGCGGAAAGATCACATCGTTGTGGTCTTCCATCAACAAAGGTGAAATCTTAGTCGGTTGGCCGAGCTTAAGAAAGTCATGGGCGAAATCGATGATATGCGCCCCCCAATCACCCAGCATGCCGTTGCCATACAGATAAAAGGCCCGCCAATCGAACGGATGATACAGTTTGTTGAACGGTTTCATCTCGGCCGGCCCGCACCAGAGGTCCCAATTCAAAGCTTTGGGTTGTTCCTCGCCTTTGGGAAAGGCGCTGATACGGCGCTTCTTATCCATGAAAAACAGGCCGGGTGATTTCCAGGCGTCGATCCGGTTGATATCATCCACGGCCCCGGCCTTGAGCAGTTGGGCGAACTGAATGGACCCACCGGAGGTATGGCCCTGATTTCCCATTTGTGTCACGACACCGAATTTCTTTTCCGCTTTCATCAACAAATCCGCCTCGCGATAGGAATGGGTAAGCGGTTTTTCCACGTAGACGTGTTTGCCCATGGCCATGGCCATCATGGTGGCCGGGAAGTGTGTGTGGTCCGGTGTCACCACGGTCACCGCGTCGATGTCCTTGTCCATCTTTTCCAGCATCACGCGAAAATCAGCAAACTGTTTCACGCCGGGGTAGCGCTTGAGGTTGGCCTCGACGCGACGCGCGCTGAAATCCACATCAGCAAAAGCCACGGGGGTAGCGGCGCCATTGGCGGACACGCTCGGAATGACGCCCGAGGCCCGGCCGCCCACGCCCACACAACCGAGATTCACCCGCTTACTGGGCGGCTGTTTGCCCTCGGCCGAGCGTCCGGTGGCCAAGTAGGAGGGCAGGAGGGTGAAGCCGAAAGTGGCGGCGGAGGATTTTTTCAAAAAGTCGCGACGCGTCGTGTTTTGCATGGGCAAAGTATGGCGTCACCGGGGCAAGGCTGAACAGGATAAATGCATTGCCGCCCGCGGCGGGCGGTTTACAGTGGGGACATGAAGCTCATCCTCGGAATGATCGCGGCTTGTGCACTGTCTGTTACGGCGGCGGACAAGGAATTTCAACCCCTCTTCAATGGCAAAGACCTCACCGGCTGGCAGGGCATGGGCGGGCCGATGACCAACTGGGAAATCAAGGACGGCGTGCTCTCCTGCACCGGCAAGGGCGGATCGGCCTGGGTCGCCACTCAGGAGGAATATGCCAATTTTGAACTGAAACTGGAATACAATATCCCCGAGAATGGGAACAGCGGCGTGTTCATCCGCGCCCCCAAGAACGGGGCCCCTTGGGTGGCTGGCCTGGAGATACAGGTGCTCGATGATTACGGGCCGAAATGGAAAAATCTGAAGCCCGTGCAATTCACCGGCTCCATTTATGCCGTACAAGCACCCAGTTCGCGTGTCACCAAGAAGGCTGGCGAATGGCAGTCCATGCGTATTCGCTGCAACGGCAACCAATGCTGCGTGTGGATCAACGGCACGTGCGTTATTGACGCCAAACTGGACGCCCTTGCAGCCAAATCCAAAAACGTCACCGGCCTCAAGCGCACGAAAGGCTTCATTGGACTGCAAAACCATGCTTCTCCGGTGCATTTCCGGAACATCCAGATCAAGCGCTTGAAGTGAAGATCCGGGGGTTAGTCTTTTTCATGGTTGTGAACGGTGCCTTGGCCGCGCCGGATATTTCCACGATTAAGCCGGACCTTGCCTTGCCCAAGCTGTCTGAGGGCAAGCCAGCGGCGGGCCAGCGGGTGAAACAGGTGCACCCGG
>JAYQQG010000065.1:9160-18733 GCA_038145765.1 Verrucomicrobiales bacterium | reverse complement strand
CAACCTTATCCACCAAGAAGGGGACACGGCTCCGGCCTTTAGTGCCGCTACCGATGGGGGGGGGCAAGTCAGCTTGAAGGAATTTCTGGGCCGCCATGTGATTCTATTCTTTTATCCCAAAGACGACACGCCTGGCTGAACGAAGGAAGCCTGCGCGTTCCGGGATGAACACGCTCAATTCGAAAAAGCCGACGCCGTGGTGCTGGGTGTAAGCTGTGATTCAGTGGCTAAGCATGATAAATTCATCAGCAAGTATGATCTTCCATTTCAATTGTTGGCGGATGAAGATCAATCCATCGTGAAGGCTTACGGCGCTTGGGGCCCGAAAAAATTTATGGGGAAAGAATATGAGGGCATTCACCGCATCAGTTTCCTGATTGATCCTCAAGGCCGGATTCAAAAAATATGGCCCAAGGTGAACCCCGAAGAGCACGTAGCCGAAGTTCTGGCAGTGATCAAGGGAGCCTAAAAATCAAAAGCCCTCGACGAAAAATCAAAAGCCCTCGACGAAAACGCCAAGGGCTTTTGGTTGCGGGAGCCGGATTTGAACCGACGACCTTCAGGTTATGAGCCTGACGAGCTACCGGGCTGCTCCATCCCGCGCGGCGATAATACCGACGGCGGTTTTGGGAGCAAGCGATTTTTTAGTTTTCGTCAGATTCGTCATCGACCGAGCCGTCTGCCACGGCCGGTTTACCTTGTGGGTAGAAAAACAGAAGCAGTACGAGGCAAACCACGGAAGCCCACATTGGGTAACTGAAGAGTTTAGGGTAATTCATTACACCATTCTCCAAGGCGAGATTGCCAATGCCGGTAGAAATCTTACTGCCAACGATGATTCCCACGCCGATGATAACGACATTGAACAAACTCTGAGCGCTGGCGCGGATATCATCATTAGTTTCTTCGTCAACTACCATGTAGGCTACAAAGATGAAGCAGCCAAAGCAGAAGCCGTGCATTGCTGAACCAAAGATTATGATGGGCAGGTGTAACGCTTCGGGGAAAGAATTCACATAGGCGAACAGGAACATACGCAGTCCGTAAGCGACAATTCCTGCCGCAAGAAGTGTTTTTCTGGAGAATCGTTTGACCACCAGCGGCATTGCAGCTAGCACGGCTATTTCACACATTTGCCCAATGGTCATTAGTCCGCCACCGCCTACGCCGAAGATGCTATTGACCGTTTCGACGAACCCTTCAGCGCCCGCTTGGAATTGGGTGAGGAAATCAGAAGCAAACACGAAGTAAAATTGGTGAATACAACTAATCGGCACAGCCAGCAGGAAAAGAGTAATAAGCGGTTGGCGTTTTACTTCGCTCAAAGCGGAAAGTGCGGCGCTCTTTTGCTTACTCTTGGCAGGTGGAGTCTTCGGCAGGAAAAAACAAAACACACCCATGATGAGACCTAATAGGGCACTGAGACGGAAGGCATCGGCACGACCTTTGTTTTGGGATCCAGTTTGGATATCTTTGGCTATAGCAGCTTGTTCGGCGGTTGCCAACGTCGTGGCGTTCATGTCCGGCGTTGCCAAAACTGCAGCCCGCGCAGCTGCGTAATCTATGGTTTGCTTTTCCTGGCCATCTTCATCAGTGACAGTCTTCTGCGGAACACTTATCTTGGCTTCCTCCAAAATTGTGGTAACAGTTTTTTCCTTGGCCTTTTGGACGAGGTCAACGGAAAGCACGCCTTCCAGATGCTTGGTGTTCTTGGGCACGGCGGCGTCTACGTTTGTTTCGGTATCATTGTAAATCGCTTCAATGGTGACACCAGGAGCGGGCTCTTTGTCATCGGGGGTCCAGCTTTTCAGCAGCCAATGGCCCATAACAATGCCTGCCGCAATCCAGCCGATGGTGCCCCATACGCGCACCCGGCCAAAGTCACGGTCGCGGTCGGGCAGGTGGTGGAAAGAAAGCGAGTTGGTCAGGGAAATGGTAGGTGAATAAATGACAGAATAGGCAAGGGAAAACCAAAAGAACCCCCAGAAGGTGCTAATGGAAGCGAGTTGCCAGATGAGGATGGCGCCGAGAATGTGGCTGATGCCGAGATATTTTTCCGTATTAAACCAGCGGTCGGCGATTTGTCCGGCCAAGAATGGTGCCACGATCGCGCCGACGGCACCGATGGCGAAAATCCAGCCGACGTCGCTCAAGGGCATTCCACGATAGCCCATCAGGAATGGGTAAAGAATAGTTAGCCAAGCTCCCCAGATTGCGTACTGGAGAAACATCATGGTGGACAGCTTGACATTGAGGCCGGTGTCCAGCGGCGCGGGGGATTTTTTAGAACTCATTTGGCCAGAGCGTTGGCCGTTTGTATACGGCAAACGGCCCCTAAACACAAGCTTGTGGGGCTCGACTTTATGTCAGTGGATCATACACTGCGCGCGTGCAAATGGCCTTTAAGGAATGGGGAATTGTCGTCGAGGCGCTGGGGCGCGGGGAGCAGATCGTGATCCTGCGCAAGGGCGGCATTGCGGAGGGGGCGGGCGGCTTTCGCGCGGAGCATGGTCGCTTTTGGCTGTTCCCCACGCAGTTTCATCAACAGGCAGAGGGCGTGCTTCCGGAGGTTGCGGGGCGTTTTGCTGAAATGAAACGGCCGGCCGTGGGAATGGTGCCCATTCAATTTGGCTGCGAGGTGGTGGAGGTGCGGGAGTTAAAATCGCTTGAGCAGGCGCAGCGACTGCAAGGCCAGCACGTTTGGCGGGAGGAAGTCATTGCCGAACGGTTCGATTGGGGGCGAGATCAAGGGATTTACGTCATGGCCGTCCGGGTGCGGCGTTTGGCGGTGCCGGTGGAGATGCCCATGCTGGAGGGGTATGGCGGCTGCAAATCATGGATTGAGCTAGTGCCAGAAATGAATTTTTCCGATACCACGCCGGTACTGGAAAATGCCGCGTGGGAAGAAAAACTGAATGCATTTCAGGGGGCGCTGAAATGAGGCGCATCATTCTGGCTTCCGGATCGCCCCGTCGGCAAGAGTTGCTGGAGCAGATGGGAGTGCGATTTCGAGTGCAGACCGCCGCCGTGGTTGAAGAACATGGTCGAGGAAAGGCTGCCCGGGCGATCTGCCGGAGAAATGCCTTAGCCAAGGCGCGGGCAGTGGCCGGACAGCTCCCCCGTGAAACCGTGTTGGGAGCGGATACCCTTGTTCATTTGGGCGATGATCTATTGGGAAAACCCGCCAGTCTAACGGCGGCCCGGCGAATGCTGGCACGCTTGAGTGGAAAGATACATCAGGTGACCACCGCATGTGCGCTCGTGAAGGGGCAAAGGCAACGGGTCTTTTCCGTGACCACAAGGGTGCAGTTCCGCGAGCTTTCTGCTCGTCAGATCAACGCCTATCTCAAGGCCGTGCCGGTCCTCGACAAGGCGGGAGCCTATGCGATCCAGGAAAAGGGCGAATGGATTGTGGAAGCCGTGCAGGGTTCGTTCACCAACGTGGTTGGCCTTCCGGTGGAGCGTTTGGAGGCGGAATTGCGCGCGTGGTTTGACACCGCCTAAGCCCGTCCCTAGACTGCGCCCGCCGATGCAAGTACTCGTTTGCGACAACGTATCCCCGAAAGGCGTGGCCTCACTGGAGGCCAGCCCAGAACTCAATGTCACCGTGGTGGACGGGGCACTCACCGATGAACTCCTGGCCGATGCCGAGGCGATCATCGTGCGGTCTGCCACCAAGATCACGCCGGAAGTCATGGACAAGGCCCCCCGGCTGCGGGCCGTGGGGCGGGCCGGAGTGGGGGTGGATAATGTGGATGTGGATTACGCCACCTCCAAGGGGATCGTGGTGATGAATACGCCCGCGGGGAACACCATCTCGACCGCCGAGCTGACTTTCTCGATGATGATGGCCCTGGCGCGGAACATTCCCCAGGCCCATCTCTCCATGAAAGGCGGTAAATGGGATCGGAAAAAATTTGCGGGCACTGAACTGAGCGGCAAAACCCTTGGCATCTGCGGCATGGGACGGATTGGCGGGCAGGTGGCTCGCCGGGCGATAGCCTTCGGGATGCGTGTGCTGGCCTATGATCCATTCCTGTCACTCAGCAAGGCACGGGAATTACAGGTGGAACTCCTTGAATTGGATGAGCTCATGGAGCGGTCCGATTTTATCACCGTGCACATGCCGTTGACGGATCAAACGCGGGATATGATCAATGCCGAGAGTATTGCCCGGATGAAGGACGGGGTGTTTCTCGTAAACTGCGCCCGCGGCGGGATCATCAATGAAACGGATATCGTGGCGGCTGTACAGAGTGGCAAGGTGGGCGGTTGCGCGTTGGACGTGTACGAAACGGAGCCTTGTCCGGAAGATTCCCCGCTTCGCACTGAGCCGAATATCGTCATGACCCCGCATCTGGGTGCCAGCACCAAGGAGGCGCAGGAGAGCGTGGGAATCGAGGTGGCCGAAGCGATCACTGATTACTTGGTAAACGGCGCTGTTTGTAACGCTGTGAACATGCCCAGCCTCGATGCCAAAGCTTATGAGGCCGTGAAACCCTACCTCGATCTCGGGGAAAAACTTGGCAAACTGGTGGCCCAGTTGGGGGCTCAGCGCAACGAGCACCTGAAGATTACCTACGGTGGCAAGGCGGCCGAGGTGCCGGCCGATCCGGTTACCCGATTCGTGCTCAAAGGCTTTTTGGAATCTGCCGGCGGCAACGAGGCGAATCAGGTCAATGTCCGTGCCATGGCCAGTTCGTTGGGGATTTTGGTGGAAGAGGTTAAAGCCCATGAAGGGCCGGATTATGCCGAATGGATGCACGTGGAAGCCCGGGCGGAGGATGGCAGTGTGGTTTCCGCCGGGGGCACCTTTTTCGGCGGCCAATCCCGGATCGTCCGGATCAACGGCCGCAACGTGGAGGCCGCGGCCGAGGGAGTATTGTTCCTCATGAATAACGTCGACAAACCGGGCATGGTGGGCTACATTGGCTCACTGATGGGCGAGCATCAGGTGAATATCGCCAACATGAGCCTGAACCGCGACGAGGAGGGCGGCGAGGCACTGATGCTGCTGAATCTGGATCACGCACCTCCAGCGGCTTTGCTGGATAAAGTGGGTGCAGATTCAGAGATCACCAACGTGAAGGTAATCTCGCTCTAACAATTCAGTGAACCAAATCATGAAGTGGCATGAACGCCTATTGGTTGTACTTTGGTGCAGCCTGATATTCGTAGAGCCCATTGCGGGCGCTAATAAAGTGGTTGCCAGCGGGCTGGGATTTAATATTGACCAGAATGAGTTGGATGGGGCCTTTCGGCGGTTTGTTCTGTCGCGGGCAGTGAATGGAGTGGATGTGCCGTTGGCGATGGAGCCGTTTTTCAAAAAGCAACTGCTCGATGAGCTGGTGCTGGCCAAGATCACTTCATTGCGGGCGAATGCTGCCGACCGCGCTCAGGCTTACATTCAAGCAAAGGATAATTACACCCTATTGCGAGAACAGTTTACTTCCGAGACAGCCTTTAGCCTGAAGGTGGAAGGCATGGGGATGAGCACGAATTCCTACCGGTTGTTTTTGCAGGAACAGGCGTTGACGCAGGAAGTGTTGAAGCGCGAGCTGAAAGCGCAAACGATGATCAAGGAAGTGGAGGTGTTGGAGTTTTACAACGAAAACCTCAAGCTTTGGAAAACCCCGGAGTATGCCGAGGTGGAGCATGTGCTGTTGGCAAAGATTGATCTGGCCACCGGTCGGCGCTTAAACCCCGATGAACGTGCGGCAAAGCAAGCTACGGCAGCGAAGGTGCAGGCCAAGGCTGCGGCGGGTGTGAACTTTTCGCAATTGGCGAAAGAATTTTCAGAAGATCTGGCGACCAAAGAGAACGGAGGAAAGTTTCATCTGTACCGATCGGCGGCGGATCCCAAGGTGGCTGAACGGGTGTTTTCCATGCGCATTAATGTGCCTGAACTCATCGAATCCGAGACCGGTTTCCATATAATTCGGGTGATGAAGAATCACCCTGCCGGTTCAAAGAAAATCGGTGAGGTGCGTGCGGAGATTCGAGAACATTTATACCAGACCAAGCTTAACGAGAAGCTGCCCACGTATGTGAAGCTCCTGATGGAGCAGGCCCGCGTGAAAACGTTTTTGAATTAATCGTATTTCTTGACGAACCGTTTGCGCGGTCCCTCATCGTCTTCGTCCTCATCACCCGGCTCAGGGGCGTCTGAAACAGGTTCCGGGGCCGGGGCATCTGGAGTGGGTTCGCCCTTATCTTCGGTAGGCTCCGATTCATCCAGAGCATCCTCCGGACGTTGGCCGGCGGCGCTGACGTAAGCCATGCGGAGTTCCTGGAGGCTTTGCCTAAGGAGTTGTTGTTCATCCAAGCTGAGCTTGGCGGCATTTTTCTCCAATAATTCAAGTTGCTGGATGACGAGCTGTACTCGGGGGAGGTCCTTGACCGGTTCACCGGTGGCCGGGGCGGTGACTTTGCCCAGCAGCATGGCGGCTGTGCGTACCAGCGTGATCAGGCATTCGCTGAAAATGGCTGCGGCAATTTCATCGGCCGTTTCCGGCATGCGTTGTTGAGGCGGGAGATCCATGTTGTCCACGTGAGGAGTTTGACGCTAAGTAATCGCCGGGCCAACTCAAAAAGCGGAGTTGCGCACATCCTGTGAGTAATCTAACAGCAATCTGTTGACACGGCCCCAATAAGTTTCGCGTGTCAGGCATGGCTTCAGTGGCATGATGAAGGTCCACCATGAAGGACAAAAAATCTATCGCCATTGTGATGCTGGCGGCGATTACCGTAGGAGTCGGTATCTTCTCGATCGTCAGCAATCAAAGTAAACTCGATGCCTACACCAAGCTCAAGACCGAGCGGGATTCCATCCAGCAGGAACGGGATGAGGTCCGCACCGAGCGGGATGCATTCCGGACACAGCGCGATCAACTCGATACCCAGCGCCAAACATTGCAGGAAACTGTTTCCACGCAGGACAAGCGAATTGTTGAACTGAACACCGAAATTGAAGCCGAAAAGGCCAAGGTGACCCAGCTGGATAACACGCTTACGCAAAAGAGCTCCGAGATGGAGACCATGAAATTGCAGCACGCACAGGATATTGGCGCTGTGGAAACCAAATTGGCTGAGGTGAACACCGCCAAGATCAAGGCCGAAGAGGATCTCGCCAAATCCGCAGCCGATCTTAAGGCTCAAACCGATTTGGTTGCAGCCAAGACAAAGGAATTAGCGGATTTTCAAACCAAAGTGGCTGATGAAACCAAGCAACGCGTGGAATTGATCGCGGCCTTGGAAACCAAGAATGACAATCTGAATCAGGAAAAGGGCGCATTGGAGGTAAAGATTGCCAACCTGAATACCGAGATTGCTGAGACCAACAAAAAGCTGGAAGACTCCGAAGGCGACCGCACCTTCCTCGAGGGAGAGTTGCTTCGCTTACAGGACGAGAAAGCGGTGCTGGTCAAACAGATGAACGACATCGAGTTCCTCAGCGCCCAAGTCAAACGTATCAAGTCCGACATCGCCGTGGCGAAACGCATGGATTGGATGCGGCGCGGCATTGGGATCTACGCAAAAAATCAAACCATCACCCAGAAGAACGCTGCCCTGCGGGCCGGAAGCACAGGCGAGCAACCTGTGACGGCTGAAGCAACTGAGAACCAAAATGTTTCCGTGGAACTCACCAGTGACGGTCGCGTGATTATCAACGGTAAAGTGATAGAGCCGGAGGCTCCGGAAGCTCCGGAATCGGACGCGACACCAGAAGCCACACCGGAAACACCGGCGGCACCGGCAGCTCCCTCTGCTGAAACGACTCCAGAGCAGCCGACTGGCACGGAGGAGAAGTAATCCGATTGCGCCGGTGGCGGGCATGATGCAAACTCAGCCTGTGACCGGACTCAATGATGCGCATGGCCGAGTAGTACGCGACCTGCGTATCAGCATCACAGATCGCTGTAATTTCCGCTGCCTCTACTGTCTCCCAGAGACGGAAGAGGCAGCGGATTTTTATCGGCGCACTTCTTCCGGCTCCCCGCGGCCCATCCAACATGAATGGAAACCGCGATCGCATTTCCTAACCTATGAAGAAATCACCCGCGTCGTGCGGGTGGCGGTCAGGCTGGGCGTCAACAAGATCCGGCTGACGGGCGGGGAACCATTGCTGCGCCGGGATGTGCCGCGGTTGGTCGAGTCCATTTCTGGACTGGGAGGCATCGAGGATTTGGCGCTGACAACCAATGGGTTTCTGTTTGCCCAACACGCGGAGGCTTTGGCCGAGGCGGGGCTGCGCCGGGTGACTTTCAGTCTCGATTCATTGGATCCGGGTAACTTTAAGAAATTGACCGGTCGGGCTGGGCTGGAGGAATTGCTGGAGGCCATTGAGCTGGCGCAGCAGCTGGGAATGAACCCGGTCAAGGTGAACGCGGTGGTGATCCGTGGGTTAAACGACCATGAAGTGCCGGCGATGGCGGCCTTCGCCCGTGAGCGGGGTTTGGTAATGCGATTCATCGAGTTCATGCCGCTGGATTCCGGCCGGGCTTGGCAGGCGGATCATGTGGTGAGCGGAAAAGAAATTCTGGCACAATTACAAGAGGCCTTTGAATTGGAGCTGTTAAGCCCGGAACACGCGGCTGCGACTGCCAAGCGTTGGCGTTTCAAGGAAGGGCAGGGCGAAATCGGTTTGATCACGCCGGTGAGCGAGCCGTTCTGTGGTCAATGCAATCGGATCCGCCTGACTTCCGATGGCCATGTGCGCACCTGCCTGTTTAGCCTTCAGGAGCATGACCTCAAATCCGTGTTGCGCAATGAGACGGATGACGCCCTGGTGGCCAATTGGTTGCAGGCGGTTGTGTTGCATAAAGAGCCCGGACATCGGATCGGGCAGGCGCAATTTCAACAACCCGATCGCACGATGAGTGCCATTGGCGGGTGACGTGTCTTGAATGAAGCGCGGGTTTAGTGCAGCATCCGCCCGATGCGATTGATTCGCGATATTCTTTCGGAAGCCGCCACTGCAGGGCGCACGCCGGTTTCCTGCGAGTTTTTCCCGGCCAAAACACCCGAAGGCGAGCGGGCGTTGGTGGAGAAAGTTGTGCCCCGTCTCAAGGCGTTAAATCCCGCATTCTTTTCCGTGACCTACGGGGCCGGCGGTGGCACGCGGGATAAAACTCTGGGCATCGTGGAAGCGATTCAACAACATCATCAGGTGCCTACCATGGCGCATCTCACCTGCGTCGGGAGCACGCGCGAGGACATCGGGGTCGTGTTGGATGAAGCCAAACGGCGGGGCATTGATAATATTCTCGCGCTTCGGGGCGATCCGCCTCCCGGTGAAGCCTTTACCAAACCGGAGGGAGGCTTCGAGTATTCCTACGAATTGGTGGAGCATATTCGGGCGCGCGATGAGTTCAGTATTGGCGTGGCCGGATTCCCCGAAGGACACATTGCCTGCACGGAAGGGCGGGAGGTGGATTGGGATCGGTTACAGGCCAAAGTGGATTGCGGCGCGGATTTTGTCATCACTCAGCTCTTCTTTGATAATGAGGATTTTTATCGGTTCCGAGATTATCTGCGTAAACGCGGCATGAGTCATCCGATTGTCGCGGGCAT
>JAYQQG010000065.1:0-9150 GCA_038145765.1 Verrucomicrobiales bacterium | reverse complement strand
GCATCATTCCAATCCTGAGCGCTCGGCAGATTCAAAGGTTTACCGATTTGTGCGGTTCCAAACTCACATCTGAAATTGTATCCCGGCTCGATGAACTGGGTGATGATGACGAGGCGGTAAGTGCATTCGGGATCGAATACGCCTCTCGCCAATGTGCCGACCTGATCGGGAACGGCGTGGATGGACTACATTTTTATACGCTGAACAAATCGCGCGCGACTTTGGCCGTGTCGGCAAACCTCGGGCTGATCGAATGAGCACGCGAGTCTTCGGATTGACCGGCGGTGTGGGCATGGGTAAATCCACTGCGGCCCGGTTCCTAAAGAAGGCCGGTCTGCCGGTGGTCGATTCGGACGATCTCGCGCGCGAAGAGGTGATGCCAGGCACACCGGGTTTGGAGGAAATTATCGAAGAATTCGGAGCCGAGTTTCTAAAGCCCGATGGCACACTCGATCGGGACCAGATGGCCGCCAAGGTGTTTCAAGATGATATGGCCCGTCAAAAGCTGGAGGCCATTATTCATCCCCGCGTACGCATAGGCTGGGAGCGACGGATCGAACAATGGCGAGAACAGAAACGGCCGGCCGGCGTGGTGGTCATTCCGCTGTTATACGAAGTGGGCGTACAAGATGCATTTGATGCCGTGTTTTGTGTGGCCTGCACGGCCAATACGCAACGGGGCCGGCTGCGTGAGCGCGGCTGGGATGATAGTCAAATCACGGCCCGAATCGCCTCACAAATGAATATTGCCGAAAAGATGAAACAGGCCGATTATGTTCTGTGGAACGAGGGAACCCCTGAGGGGATGCTGGAGCAATTGAAGCAAGTATTGTGATGGATAAAAAAACTTGGGTCATCATTGGGATCGTTTGCTGCGGGATTTACATCATTAGCCCGCTGGATATTGTGCCGGAAATTGCTCTGGGCCCGTTAGGAGTGATTGATGATGCCGGCGTGTTGGGTTTCATGCTGTTCCTGATCAAGACGCTTTGGGGCATGCGCGCGGGAGAGGCGAATTTGGAAGACAACAAGACTGCGGTGCATGTCATGGAAGATGATGATGAACGGCTGCCCGGCGATCCGCCCAAGCTTACGGATCGGCGATGATCCTCTCCGCCCCGGAATTCGAGGCCATCACCAACGGCACGCACGCGTCGCCGCATGATTTACTAGGCATGCATCGCATGCCCGGAGGGGGGCTGGTGGTGCGGGCATTTCTCCCGCTGGCCAAAGGTGTGGTCGCTGTGCCAGTCGATAGCGTGAATAAACCGGTGATCCCACTGCGACGGGTGGGGGAATCGGATTTGTTCGAGGGCGTGGCGGAGGAAGAGGCCGATCTGTTCCCTTATGATCTGGCCATCACTTGGGGGAGTGGTGAACAATGGCGCACGCGCGATCCTTTTTCTTTTCTGCCGACGATCAGTGAGGATGATCTATTCCTGTTTGGCCGGGGCAATGAACGTCGCATATATGAAAAACTCGGGGCCCATCCCCGGACAATTGATGGCGTGACCGGTACCAGTTTTGCCGTCTGGGCACCCAACGCCCAGCGGGTGAGTGTGGTGGGGGATTTTAACGGCTGGGACGCCCGGCATCACCCCATGCGGGTGCTGGGTCAATCCGGTGTGTGGGAATTATTTGCGCCAGGTTGCGGGGTGGGGAGTCATTACAAATTTCAAATTCTCACGCGTGACGGCCGCGTGCTGGAGAAGACGGATCCGTACGGGTTTTTCTTCGAGATCGCGCCCAAGACCGCTTCGATTGTTTGGGAAAACCAAAACTACGCATGGGGCGATGAGAAATGGCTGCAACAGCGGGCCGGGCAGGATCCGCGGCGCCAACCCATGAGCATCTATGAATTGCACCTCGGTTCCTGGCGTAAGAAAAGCAAAGGGGAATCGTTTAGTTACCGTCGCCTCGCCGGCAAACTCGTCGATTACGTGCGCCGGATGGGGTTCACTCACGTCGAATTCATGCCGGTGGCCGAGCATGCGTATTATCCCTCTTGGGGTTATCAGGTCACCGGCTTTTACGCTCCATCAAGTCGTTATGGAACCCCGGAGAAATTTCAATTTCTGATTGATACATTGCACGATGCCGGCATCGGCGTGATCATCGATTGGGTGCCGGCCCATTTTCCCAAAGACGACTGGGCCTTGGCGGGTTTTGATGGCACGCCTTTGTACGAAGATCCGGACCCGCTCAAGGGGGAGCACCCGGACTGGGGCACAGCCATTTTCAATTACGGCAGACCCGAGGTGCGCAATTTCCTGACTGCTAACGCCCGTTTTTGGTGTGATGTGTTTCACGTGGACGGTCTCCGCGTGGATGCGGTGGCATCGATGTTGTATCTGGATTATTCTCGTGAAGCCGGCCAGTGGGTACCGAATGTCCACGGGGGTAACGAAAATCTGGAGGCCATTGATCTGCTGCGGCAGGCAAATCAGGTGGTGCATTCAGAATTCCCGGGCGTGGCGACGATTGCCGAAGAATCCACAGCTTGGCCGGGGGTGACGCGATCCCATCAGAATGAAGGGCTGGGGTTCACCTTCAAATGGGATATGGGCTGGATGCATGATACATTAAATTTTTTCCAGCAGGACCCCGTACACCGCCCTTGGCATCAGGATCAAATCACCTTCGCTTCCTCCTATCGTGATCAGGAAAATTATCTGTTGCCGTTGTCTCATGATGAAGTCGTTCATGAAAAACGCTCCCTACTGGGCCGCATGCCGGGAGATGATTGGCAACGGTTTGCCAACATGCGGGCCTTGTTCGGATATCAATGGCTGTTCACCGGAAAACCTCTTTTGTTTATGGGGGGCGAGTTAGGGCAACGAACCGAATGGGATGAAGACGGCGAGCTTGATTGGGCCTGCCTCGAACCGGGAAGTTTGCCGGCCGGGTTACAGGGTTGGGTGAGTGATTTAAATCGTTTGTACCGGGAAGAACCGGCCTGTTGGCAGGGGGACTATGAGGGGTCTGGATTCTTTTGGATCGATTGTGCGGATCACTTGAACAGTGTGTTGAGTTTTGTTCGACAAACTCCGGATTGCAGCCGTTGCATCCTGGTGCTTTTGAATCTGACACCTTTATCTCGCTCATCATACCGGATCGGTTTGCCGCAACCGGGCTATTGGCGAGAGGCATTGAATAGCGATTCTGAATATTATGGCGGCGGCAATATCGGGAATGCCGGCGGAGTCACGGCTGAGGAAACGCCTTGGCACAATCAGCCCTGGTCCGCCGAATTCACCCTGCCGCCCTTGAGTTGCTCCGTTTTCGTTCGTTCGTGATTCACAGGTGGTTGATATCATCAATTTGACTCTGACTGACGATGGGCGATTTTCGTGTCGTTTGACCAAGAAAACGCCCGAAAAGTTGACAAAAGTCAGGTTTCTTGATAGGTAAACACGACCAAGGAGAACTGCCTTTCAGGAGGTAAGGCATGCATAACACGGCATTTTTTGCGGCGGCGTCTGCGGCACCAGCTGAGACGCAGCCTACGTATCTGTTCGTATGGGAACAGTTGGAAGGGCCTGGATTGGTGATCATCGTCATCCTCGTCCTGTTCTCCACGTGTGCCTGGGGAGTCATGGCGTTCAAAGCCCTTCAGTTAAGGCGCGCGCGCAAATACAATCGCTACTTTGATCAGGAATTCCGCAGTCAATCGCGGGTATTGGCAATGTTTGAACGGCGGATAGCTGCGGAGGGTTGCCCGTTGTTTAACGTCTATCAGGAGGGCTGCATGGCCTTGGAGGAACGATTGCGCGACAAGGAAGGCAACCGGCACCGGTATGTTTCGTTGAAATCCGTGGAACACATTAAGGGCTTGATTGAAAGTGCGGTGGCGCGTGAATCGGTGGCGCTGGAATCGGGCATCATCCTGCTGGCGATCGCCGTGAGCGGTGCCCCGTTCATGGGATTGTTGGGGACGGTCTGGGGCGTGATGGAAGTGTTTAGTGCAGCGGCTCAGGAAGGGAATGCATCATTGACCACGGTGGCCCCGGGTGTGGCAGCGGCATTGGCGACGACGGTGGCCGGCCTGATGGTGGCGATCCCGTCGATGTTCGGCTACAACTGGCTGGTGCATAACCTCCGGGTAGCCACCGTGGAGATGGATAATTTCGCTCAAGAATTGAGCGCCAAAATTGAGGCGGAATACCTGCAGGAAATTCCGGTTAATGTGCGCGAACCCAAAACGATGATGGAGAAGGATGCGGCAGATCCTGTGTTAGAGCCCATACAACCCCCTGTGCCTCAGGTGAAACCGCAACCGCAATCGCAGCCAAAACCGGCCGAAGAAACGCAAGTGATCCAACGGGAGGAAACGGATCAGCCGGATCTGTTGCCTCCGGAAACGGAGGTGGAGTCATGAAACGATATTCCAAGCGCAACCAGCTGGTGACTTTGAGCGACCTGAATGTTACGCCCATGTTGGATTTGGCGTTTGTCTTGCTCATCATTTTCGTGATCGCAACTCCCTTATTGGAACAGGGCATGAAACTGGAGCTGCCGGAGGGCGGTGCGGCGGATACCGCAGTGAAACGAGATGATGTCCGCACGGTGGAGGTGAGCCGCGATGGGCGTTATTTGCTGGATCGGAAACCAATGACCTTGGCGCAGCTTGAGACTGCGTTAAAGGAAGCGCATGCGGGTAATCCGGAAACGGTCGTTTATATTCGGGCCGATCAGCATGGGTTTAACAAGGATTTATACGCGGTGATTGATGTCTGCCAGAAGAACGGTTTGACCAAATTTTCGCTGCGCACTCAGGAGGATGAATGATGACTCGATTGCTGAAGAAATGCATAGTTTTATCTGTGGGACTGCATGTGGTGGTGGCGGCGCTGTTGATCGCGGCGGCGGCGTTTTTTATTACGAAGCCAGAAAAGGTAACGCCCACCCTGAGCATGATTGCGCCGGAAGTGCTGGATAATCTATTGAACCCTCAGGCGGCCCCTGCGGCCACAAAAGTGACACCGACACCGCCTCAGCCCCCAGTGCAACGCAACCGCACTCCCGAGCCGCCGACGCCTCGACCGCCAGTAAAGACAATTGTGCCCACGCCGCCGAAACAGATCACGCCCAAACCGGCACCGAAAAAGGCATCCACCCCGAAGTCGAAACCGACCCCCAAGAAAACCACACGGCCACCCAAGCCGGCGACGAAACGGCCGACCATCAAAATAAATACCAACACCAAAACGGTGAATGGCGGCGACAGTTCCGCGAATTCTGCGCCGAAAAAACAAACTCGACCCGCGGTCAATACTGAGGGTTTGGGAAAAACAGTGCAAAATTTACGGACGCAACTGTCTGCGGGCATTAAGGTGAATGTCTCCGGGGCCAATGCGGCGGCCTTTGCCTCATACGCGCAGTATGTGGTCTCAGTATACCGCCGGACTTGGGAACCACTGATTCCAAAGACGCTGGCTCGTTCCCGAGTGGCCGTGGTGTCAGTAACTGTCGACCGTACGGGAAAAGTACTCAGTGCCCGGATAATTCAGAAAACCGGGGATGCCGCACTGGATCGATCTGTACAACGTGCACTTGACCGGGTCCGCAGCATTGGCAAGCCTTTCCCATCGGGCTCAAATGATTCCAAGCGGACGTTTACCTTGGACTTCACGCCCCGGATTCGAGGATGACATGATGAGAATGGTTTGGTGTTTGCTGGTTGCCAGTCTACTGGGAGTTCTAATTGATGATTCATACGCCGGAGCTGCGCCGGGCGGTGGAGGCAATTTTCAGGTCGTGGGTGATGCCCGCAACAAGTTGATTCCGGTTGCCCTTGAAGGCTACACCGGAGAGGTGGCGTCCGTCTTGAAGTTCGATCTGGAGGTCATGGGTTGCAAGATTGTGCCGTTGGATGATTCGGCTTTCGTGGTGAAGGGCAAGGTGGATGGCAGCGTGGTTGGGGCCTTGACCGACAAGGCGGGGAATCCCGGTTTCAATCGCCGTTACAGCGGGGGGACCCTTCGCGATCAGGCACATGCGCTGAGTAATGATATCATTCAAGCCCTGACAGGAACGCCGGGAATTGCGAGCACGCGAATCTTGTTCAAGATGAAAACGGGCCAGCGGTCGGAAGAAGTCTATTTATCTGACTATGATGGGCACGGAACGGTTGCCTTGACAAACGATAAGACGCTGGTGAGTGCCCCTCGTTGGTCGCCAGATCATAGCAAGGTGTTTTACACAACCTGGCTGAAGCGCGGAGGGATTGAGAACACCACTGTGATTCAACAGAACATGAAGACCGGCGAACGCGAGGTGATGGCACGTTACCGCGGGCTGAACACTGGAGGCGCAATGTCGCCGCAAGGTTTTTTGGCATTGATATTGAGCCGCGGCGGAAGCCCGGATGTGTATGTGGCCCCTCCGGGATGGAAGTTCATGGATGATCTGAACGGGCAGAATCTTCGCCGGATGTGTGTGACACGCGAGGAGGAAAATGGAGTGACATGGTCTCCCGACGGCCAATGGCTTTGCTTTGCGACACGCGCCAATGGTAAACGGATGTTGGTCAAAGTGGCGGCACAAGGAGGGAACATGATCCGCATCCCAACCAATGGCGTATTAAACCCTTCCGAGCCCAACTGGTCGCCAGATGGGAAGTCCATTGCGTTCACTGCGGCGATGGGGGGGTTCAATGTTTGCGTCGTGCCCTCACAAGGTGGAGCGGCCACGGTGGTGGCGGCCGGGGAGGCGCCGACTTGGGCGCCGAACAGTCGTAATTTGATCTTTACTCGCAGGGGTGTGAATAAGAGACAGCTCGCAATTGTTGACGTGCCCACGAAACAGGTGAAAATCGTCCCAGCCTTTGCCGGCAGTGCATCACAGCCGGCATGGGGCAATTAACACCCCCGATCGTATGCTTTAGGGTTGCGATCAGTTTGGAATCGACCGGTCAAAGGAGGGCCGGACAACAAGGAGTAAATCAATGCGTGGAGAACTGTATATCAAAACTCTAACCTGTGCGGCCCTGCTGGGGTTTGTCGGCATGGGTTGTAAATCCAAAGACACCGCCGGGCTTACCAGTATCCCGAATTTTGCCGGTACCGGAAATAATGGCGGCGGCGGCACCAACACCACCCCGGGAAACAACGGCAATAATACCGGATTGCCGGGAGGGAACCCCGGTGGGAATGGTACGAATACGACCGGCACCAATATTGGCGGCACGAACAACGGCAATCCCAATGAGCCGCTGAGTATTCCGGAAAATTTTCAGGAACAACGCGATGTGTTTGAGCGGGTGCATTTTGATTACGACAGTTCGGAATTGCGCCCGGGCGATCGGGAATTGGTGGCACTGGTGGCGCAACACCTGATTCAAAACCCGCAGCACATGTTACTGGTGGAAGGGCATTGCGATGAGCGGGGCACGGAGGAATATAATCTTTCCCTCGGTGAACGCCGCGCCCTGACGGTGGCTGAAGAGCTTGTCCGCTTGGGCGTCGCAGCCGAACGATTGGGGACTCAAAGCCTTGGCGAAAAAGTGCCCTTGTCTGAGGGCAGTACCAAGACGGCCCGCGCGCAGAACCGGCGCGGTGAATTTGTGCTATTCATGCCGATGACCGGCGTGGTGGAATTGCCGCAAAACTAGCACGACGCAACCCGTTTTGATTTCAGGCAGGCCGCCGTCCCTATTGGGGGACGGCGGTTTGACTTGGGAAGGGTTGCTCACGACAGGTTAATAACAAGCCGCGTGGGCGGCTTGACCGAACGGCGCGTGCGCCGCAGAATGAATTTGCAGTGTGAGAGCACAGCAAATCAAGATCCAAGGAGGATCCGGGAGAATCAGGAGATGCGAGGAACAATCTTTAAACTATCAGCGCTAACGATCGGACTAACGCTAGGCGTTGGCTGCAAAAGCCAAAAACCGGTGGGACTTACCAAAATTCCCACCATGACGCCAATTGTGAAGACCGTCACCGTGCCAGGCCCAGCCCAACCATTAGGCGGTGGGAATCCGTTGCCGGGGGGCAATCCGTTGACCGGCGGCAACCCTACGGGTGGCGGGAATGGCGGCACAACCATTGTGGAAATTCCACAGGATCCTCTGAACCAAGCGTTGGGCAATGGGTTCAGTGGAAACGAGGTTGAGGATCGAGACACGTTTCTCGCGCAGATGGTCCAATTTGATTACGACAGTTCAGCGGTGCGTCCCAGCGATTTGCCCAAGGTCGAATTGGTGGCGCAACATTTGATCCAAAACCCGACACACAAATTGTTGATCGAAGGCCACTGCGATGAACGGGGCACGGAGGATTACAATGTGTCTCTCGGGGAACGCCGTGCGCTCGCGGTGTTGGACGAATTGCTCCGACTGGGAATCAGCCAAGAACGATTGCGGACCACCAGTTATGGCGAGAAAGTACCTCTGATGGATGGCCTTACCGAAGCGGCGTTTACCCAAAACCGTCGGGGTGAATTCGTCCTGTTACGGCCTGCAAATTAATCCACCCGCCAAGTCCCCCTTGGCGAAGCCCCGGGCGACCGGGGCTTTTTTGCTTTACTGGATTGTGAATAAAGTTAGGGTCCCCGCACGTCTTTTCACCAATGAACACGTATATGCTGGCATTTATTCAGGGTTGGGAATGGGTCATAATCATTCTGGCCATTCTACTCCTATTCGGCGCCAAAAAACTGCCTGAGTTGGCCAAAGGCCTCGGCAAAGGAATCCGCGAATTCAAAAAGGCCTCGAGCGAAATCAGCTATGAGATGGATCGCGAGGTGGAACGACAGGACTACGAACGTGAGCGAGCACGCCGAGAAGAGGAAGAGCGCTCTTCACGTGATGAGAAACAAGCTCAGGCTGAGGTGGAGGATAAAAACGAATCCTCAGAGTCCAAGGCCTAGTTTCCAGTCTGCAACATGCCCAAGGACCCCGAAGATCACCCCGGGGGTTCACATCCAAACGGCGATACGCCCGAGGAGAATAGTCCCCGCTCAGATGGTTCCCCTGATACGCCGGATTCTTCCGAAGATCAGGGAGAACTTCCGTTTGGCGGTGAATCCGATTTAGGTAATACGCCGGAATCGGATTCCGGTGGCACCGAAACTCCATCTGAATCCACCGAGCCTGAGGACAACGGAGAATCGGAAGCCGAGGGCGAACCGCGGGACGATCAGACTCAGGAC
>JAYQQG010000064.1:0-18844 GCA_038145765.1 Verrucomicrobiales bacterium | reverse complement strand
AAACCTTCAGTAAACGCGACCAAAGTTATTATGAACGAGCCGTGCCGATGGCGGTCGGCGATAACTACAAGGGCTATCGCATTGTCGGCACCACCCATGACCTGTTTGAAGCGGAACATTCCCCCGGTCAAAAGTACGAACTCCTGATGGGTGAACAGTTCATTCAAAACGAAAAACAGTGGAACAAGGAAGCCGTGATCGGTGCCACCGTAGCCGTTCGGCTGAATCTAAACATAAACGATTCGTTTCACCCGTACCACGGCCTGAACTTTGCCAAGGGGCAGGTGCCGCACAAGGATAAGTATAAGGTGGTGGGGATCCTCAAGCCTACCGGCACTCCGGCGGATCGGGTCATCTGGATCCCCATTGAAGGTCTGCAGCAGATGGATGGGCATGACCCCCGGTTTGCCGGTGATGTCAGTGCGGTGTTAATCCAGATGAAAGACGACCCCACTGCGCGAGGATTCGACATGTACCGGCTCGACAGTATTTACAATAAAAGCACCGACCACCTGACGTACGTCAAATCCACAGAAGATGTGGTGGCACGTTTGTTCGCGCAATTTGCCTGGGCGGAAACTGTCCTCCGCTGGGTCGCCTATCTCGTTGCCGTAGTGGCCGCCGCCGGCGTGTTGGCGAGTATTTATAACTCCATGAATGAACGTCGGCGTGAGTTCGCCATATTGCGCGCGCTCGGCGCCGGTCGTGGCACGGTCTTTAGCGTTATTGTTCTGGAGAGTGCCACTATCGCGGCGTTGGGCGCACTGATCGGCTTCGGTGTATATGCATTAATTCTAATGGCTGCTGAAAACACACTCCGCACCGAAATCGGGGTGACCCTGAATCTTACCGAGCCGCATGTGGTGATGGCCATTGTGCCACTATCGCTCATCGCACTCGGCGCACTAGTGGGCATTGTGCCAGCCGCCAAGGCATATAATACAGACGTGGCTAAAAACCTGATTCCCCAAAGTTAACATGAAACTCGTTCTCCCAATCCTGTTGGCAAGCCTGAGCATCAGCTGCGGCCACAACCACGATCATGAACACGGTCACCACCATGGCGGCCCACACGTTCATTCGCATGAGGCCCCGCACGGCGGGGTATTGGTTGATGTGGACAATGAATTTTGCCACCTCGAATTCGTTATCGACCCCGGCAATGGCCGATTGCAAATGCATGCCATGCGCTTCCATCCGCGCGAGGCACCCGTGCAGTTTTTCATGGAACAGGTGGAAGCCACTGCCAAGATTGGTGAGGAGGAAAAGATCATATTGTTCCGCCCCACTCAACCAGACGGAGAAACGCCCGCCACCGAGGCCACCTCGCTTTATACTGCGGAACTGGATTGGTTGAAGGAAACCCCGACGTTCGACGGCACGATCAAGGAGTTGCTGATTGAACAACGCACGCTCCAGAATATTACTTTCAAATTCACGAAAAAGGACTAGGTTAGAGGACATGAAAGCTTGGCAGGGAATTGGGATGCTCACTGCGATCAGCTGGATCGGCTGCGGCCAGCAGCTTCCCATCCAACAAAACGTGCAAGTGGAACGCGGTGAAGCGGTCATGCGCGAAATCGCCGAAGCGGAGCCATTCATTCAGGAAGTGAATCCGGGAACCACCCCGGGTACCGTCGGCGAAACCAATCCCGAAACATCCGAGCTGGAAGCCCCGGTGCCTCCCAAGCCAACCCAGGAGCTTGCCGGCGTGCCTCCCGTGCCCAAGATTTTGGGTCCGATTCAAAAAATTGGCGACTATTCGTTGCTTGGCTTTGATCGACTCGCGTCGTTTGCCTACGAAGTACCGGATGATCCGGTGACCGAACCGAAAGCCAAGGCGATCATGGATTCCAATGAGATTCCCGAGACCATCAAGAAATTTGACGAGCAAAAGGTCGCCCTCAAGGGATACATGCTGCCGCTCAAAGTGGAGGATGGCAAAATTACGGAGTTGCTAATCCTGCGCGATCAATCGATGTGCTGCTATGGTGCTGTACCCAAGATCAATGAATGGGTCAGCGTGCGCATGGCCAAGAACAAGGGCGTGAAACCGGTGATGGATGTGCCCGTTACCATCTTTGGCACGCTTAAGGTCGGCGAAGTATTGGAAAACGGATACCTCGTGGGCATCTATGAGATGGACGGCGAACGTCTCGACGGCCCGATCGATTTGTGATCGGTAGCATTCTTGTTGGCGAACGGCTTCCGCCGTTAGTCCACCCGCCACAATCGCACATCATCGACGGCAACCGGTTGGCCGCCGTGCGGGGTACCCCAAACCGCGGCCTGACCCAGCTCTGGCTCGGCGGTATCCGCCCATTCCAGAGTCCAGGCCTCCGGCTCGATCTGGGACTCATCCCATGCTTTGCCTTCGATCGCCCACTTCAACCCCGGTAACGCCCGGACCTGAAGCCGCAGATGCGTCCACTGGCCGGGCACCGATTGAAATTCCACATCATACGCCAGAACCGTGCCCCGGAGCAATTCAAGCCGTTGGCGTTCCGGATTCACTCGCAGTCGGTATCCTTCCAAGCCACTCAGACCGACGGCGAAGGTGGCATCACCCTCCTTCGAAGATTCTGCCCGAAACCGAGCGCCGACCCGTATTCCTTCGGCCAATGCCGAGCCGAATAGAACGCCGTGTTCCGATTTGGGTGACTCAGGCAATTCCAAGTATCCCCCGTTATCCGCCGACACTACCCGGCCGCCGCCATTGACCGGTGTAAAGGCCGGTGACAAATTTGATTGTTGATCAAAAGTCTCCGAAAAAAACACCGATGTATCCACGGGCGGCGGCGGCACCACACAGGCAGCTCCGCCCCATAAGAGCGGCAGAATGAAAAGGACGCGCCCAGTCACGTCAGTGATTTTTCTTCACGTACTGAATTGCGGCGACCACGAAATCCGTCGGGTTCCGCGCGAAGGTGCCGTTATCCGTTTCAATAGCCAGCACTCCTTCCCATTTCGCTTTGCGCAGTTCCTTGAATAGGCCGGCGTAGTTGGAATCGCCCGTGCCGACTTTGACATCGATTAACACGCTCTTGTCGCCAACTTTCTCCACTTTCTTATCCTTGAGATGAATGTCATATACGCGACCTTCATATTCCACAAATGCCTTGGCGGCATCAAATCCGGCACCGGTGATATGGCCCACATCCATGCACACGCCAATGCGCTTATCGCGGTTGCGAATTACTTTCCAAACTTTCGCCGGTGAACCGTAGGTGGAGTTGATTCCGTGGTTATGGATGGCGAGCTTGATATCGTATTCCTTAACCAGTTCCTCCAACACATCCCATTGCGAGAGGTCGCCAGGTTCCACGACAATCACCTTGATACCCATCAACTTGGCGAACTCGAACAGCTTGCGGTTCTGTTCCTTCTCCTTGTAGGTGCGTGTGACGCCGAACGTGTAGCAAACCAGCCCATGCTTATCGAGAACCGCCTTCTTGGCCAGTGTCTCCTCCTTGGTGCCCATCGGGTTGATATGCTTACTGAAAGGCTGGATATACTTGAGCTTATGCTTCACCGCAAAGGCGATCATTTGATCAAAATCCATGTTGCGGCAGGTCCACGTTTGCAAACCGAGCTTGGGTTGATACTGGTCGGCCGCTTCAGCGGTCATATTGAGCAACAGGCCGAACGCCAGAATGAGGGAAAAGGTACGTCGTTTCATGGATTCCATTGTCTGAGCGGATTAAACCCGCCCTACCGCCACCGGCAAAGCAAAAAGCTACTCGCTCCGTAACGCCGGAAGCAACGGCCCCCGCAATGCCGCTATGGACGCCAGCCAGGTCCAGAACAGGCCGCTGACGAGGATGCCGCCCACGATCCATTGCAACAAATCGAACGGTAAGCCTTGTCCGGGCGCCGTAAGTGATGGCGCCACCGCCAGCAGCGCGCTCACCACGCCCCCCACCAGCCCCAGCACCAGCAACCCGCCGTGTTCGGCCAATACCAGCCAATGGAGGGCACCTTTCCGGAAACCCACGGCCTGCAGCAGGGCGAGTTCACCCCGGCGCTCCAGCACATTGCGCAGTACCACCACACCCAACCCCACGCTGCCCAGCAACAGGGCCAAGCCCCCGAGGGCCTGAAAGATGTCGAGATACGTATTTTGCACTTGGCTAAATTCAGCCAACCGCCGGGATGCGGGAGTCAGTTCCAGCCCGTAATCTTCCAACGAAAAACTCAGTTCCTCCGCGGTAGCGTCCGGATTATCGGAATCAATCAGGAACACCCGATAGCCACTGGCTGAGGGGAAATGTTTCACAAAATTCTTCTCTGAAATGACCAGATCCCCCTGCAGCATGGAATTGGCAAGGAACCCGGCAATGCGGATTTGAAAGGTGCCTCCCGTTTCATTGGGATAATCTATGACGTCCCCCACTTTCACGTGCAGCGCCCACATGCCGGTGTTCATGTCCACCACCGCCGGCACAATTTCATCTTCAGATTTCTCCAGCACAGACCACCCATCGCCCTTGGCAATCGTGAATGCCTTACGATCTTTCAGCTGGGCGGGATCCACGCCGAGCACGCGCGGTTCGCGGGTTTGGTTCAGATTCAGGCAACTGGCATCATCGCCCTCGCGTACACGCAGTTGCACGAGGCTCAGTGGACCGTTCACGGCCATTTCATCGCGACCAGTTTCGGTGTTCAGATCGTACAACACCGGCACATCACTCTGGCCAAAAAAGGCAAATCCACCGGTACCACTCCAACGTTCCTTGGCTCCATCATTCGGGTCCAAGCGAAACGCACCCACGGCCACCAGCATAAACACCCCGCAAGCCAGTAATCCAATGCAGGACAGGCTGCGCCCGCGCCGGCGCGCACTGCCCCGCCAGCCCATGGCTCCCAATGTGGCAAAGGAAGCTCCGCCGCCCGTGGCCATTTTACCTAGCCACAGATGGCATACGCACAGGCAACTGATGAGCAGCAGCATACCGGCCCCAAAAAACCCGCCCGCTTTCATTTGTCCCTGGGCATCTTTCACGGCCAACCCCAGCCCAACCGCGCCCAGCACGCACACGACCGCCGTGATGAGTGCCTTGCGTCCAGTATGACCGGAACCAGAATCAGCCGGAACGCCCTGAATGAGTGTGATGGCTCGGGCCTGAGCCAGTTTTCGAACCGTCAACCAAATGGTAAACAAGGCTACCGCCAGGCCGCCAATCACTCCGAACACCACGGTCAGTGGTTCGGCATGGTAAACGATGCTGCCGTTGCCGATGGCACCGCCCCAGTCGGAGTTCAGCAAATCCACCAGCACACGCGTATAGCCCAAGCCAGCCCAGGCCCCCAGCCCCGCTCCGAGCAACGCCAGCACGAGCCCCTCCGACAGCAGCAAGTTTCGCACGGTTTTACCGGTGAACCCAATGGCCAGCAGTGTGCCGATCTGCGGTGCGCGTTGTTCCACAGCAAACACAAACAATAAACCCATTAGGATGAGCGCGGCGAGTACGAGGAAGAAACTCAGGCCAATGAAGAGGCCGCCGAAATCATTGGCGGATTTACCGGTCACCGCCTCGGTCCGCACATCGCGAAAGCGCAGGCCGATCTGGGCCGGATCAAAATTCTCGCGCAAGACGGACTCAATCTCGTCGAGTTTGCCGGGATCATGCCGAAAACGCAGGGTAGTCGCCTCGCCGTACCGGTTGGCCCAAAGTTTCTGAGCCGTTTCCAAGGCAATGAATGCCTTGGGCGTGCCGCGGTGTTGTTTCCAATAGTCCTCGTCCTGATCCCGCACACGGCCGGAATCAAAATCGATGCCCGGATTCCAGTCGCGAAGGTTGTCGCGGTCGACGATACCCGGGAAATTCGGCATCAACTCACGCCAGCCGGGCTGTTCGGTGTCCAGCGTGCCACTGACGGTGAAGGTATGCGAGCGTTCCTCGAGCTGACGGTTCAGACCGAGCACATAATAATCCACCGTGATTTGTTCTCCCGGTTTCACCTGAAGATCGTCCGCCAGCCATTCGGTGATCACCATATTGTCATCGGTCGGTGTGATGTGCCCGAGGAAATTGGAACTCACCCCGGTAACCATGGAGTACGGTGTGGCATTGGTGCCGTATTTCAGGTTGTTGGCAATGTAGGTTAACGCGGTCAATGGCGCCTCGGCGGCCTGGATCATCGGAGCATCCAGGAAAATACGATCCGTTCGCAGGTCAATGACATCGTCTTCCTCGTTTTCCATCAATTCCAGTTCGGCATCCGCCAACCGCCAAGCCAACTGCAGTTGTTCGTTGGCGAAAACTAAAGTTTGGCTGGGAGTTTTCAGACTCCAACCCAGTAGAATATTGGCACGTTCCGGCAGGTCCGCTTCATCCTGCAACCACGACAGCGGCACAAATACGTTGTACGGGGCCGTGGCCCCGGGACGCAGGCTGAAGTTGGCCAATTCTGATATCGGGCTGCTCACCTTGGCCACGGTCAGGCGCAGGCGGGTGGTTAAATCTTCCGCCACCGAGAGCGGCGCATCGCGTGGCAACACGCTCGGCTTGGCGATGCGCAAGCGAAATTCATCTCCTTCCTTGAGCCCCAATTGCTCGGCCAGCCGCGGATTGATCAAGGCCTGGCCCTCGTCCAATACCGGCGGCTTGATAGCCTTGAGCATGGCAAACGACCAAAAATTGTCGTCGATGCCGATTAACTGAATGTTGTTGGCCCGGGCCGCCACTTGCCCGTCCTCGTTCTCACGATAACCAGCCGCGTTGAGTTTCAATAGGGCTGAAGTTCGGGCCATTTCGCCGAGGTTTACGCGCTCGGCTAAATCCGCCCTAAAGAACCGGTCGTGTTGTTCCACGGCCACTTGCACATAACCGAGCCGTTGTTCGGCCTGATCCTGCAATGTGCGCTTCACTGAGTCACCGACCACCAAAGAACCGGTCAACACCGCTGCCGCCACCACGGCCCCCAGCAGCGTTCCGATATGCGCGCGGGCATGATGGCGCAGGCTGGACAGGATGAGCCGCAGGCGGGTCATGTCAGGCGATTTTGCCCTCGGCCAGTTTCACGGTGCGGGCCATGCGGGCGGCGAGGTCGGGGGAATGGGTGACGGTGATGAGGGTCAGGTTTTCTTCGGCATTCAACTCCACGAGCAGTTGGCCGAGCTTGTCGGCGGTGGCTTCGTCGAGGGCGCCGGTGGGTTCGTCGGCGAGCAAAAGCTGGGGTTCATTAATCAATGCACGGACGACGGCAGCGCGTTGGCGTTCGCCTCCGGACAATTGGCCGGGCCGGTGCGCGAGGCGTTCGCCAAGGCCCACACGTTGGAGCAGGCGCCGGGCCCGGTCCTCATCCGTGGCGGTGACCGAGCCTTGGGCGAGCGTAGGCACGAGCACGTTTTCCATCACGGTGCATTGCGGCAGCAAATGGTGGCTCTGAAAGATGAATCCCATCTCGCGATTGCGCAGGGCGGCCAGCTCGTTGTCGTCCAGTTCGCCGAGGTCGCGGCCGTCAAAGGTGATACTGCCACTGGTGGGCTGATCCAGTGTGCCGATGAGGTTGAGCAAGGTACTCTTGCCGCAACCGGACGGGCCTACCACAGCGACGGATTCGCCGTGCGCCACCTCCATCGAGAGTGCGCGCAGCACGGGCAACGGGTCGCCTCCCTCGGCCGAGGGAAATTCGCGGGAGACATTTTCCAATTTGAGGAGCGGCGAAGCAGCGGCCATGGCGTGAGGTTAGTGAAGGGCGAGTTGAGGCGAAACAAAAAAGCTACCAACTCAGCTCAAGATATTCGCCGGGCGAGAGTTTATTGATTGCCTCGGCAATTGGCATCGAGTGTTCACGGATGATCGGCCAGCTCGTGGTGGGCAGAACAAGGATGGCGAGCTGACGGCCTGTTAAGTTTTGCTGATAACGCAGTTGTCGGTCGGTGGTAATCAGCAGCTCAAAGGCGCCGGCCTCGGCTTGGGCGAGCAGGTCGCCGTTGGAAAGGGTGCTCCAGCCTTCTTCGTGGGCGGTGGCGATGTCGTGGCCGGGCAGTTGATTTCGCAGGGGAACGGGTGTGCCTTGATCAAAGAGGATGCGCATGTCAGGCCTTGGCAAGGCTGCGCTCGGCATGGGCGAGCACGCTGGCAGCTTGCTCGCGCTTTACGCCGGGGAACCACTCGAGAAATTCATCCACGCTCGCGCCGGACTTAAGGTTTTCGAATAATGCGCGCACGGGCACGCGAGTGCCGGCAAAAACCCATTCGCCGCTGACCCGGTCGGGCAAGCGTTCCACCGCGTGGCATGTGTTCCAATCAAGCACGTTTTTAATATAGGGCTCGAGCAGCCTGATGGCGAGGGTTTACTCGCGAATCCAGCGTTGGGCTTTCAACTCAAAACGCGGGAGGCTGTTGGGTTCGGCGAGTTCGACGGGGATGCGGAGGTTGAGCTGTTGGCGGAGGGCATCGGTGATTTCCTGTTGCAGGGAGGGGGCATCGGCATCCGGGGTGGGCTCCAGGCGCAGGCGAAGCTCGGCCATGCCGGTTTGCTCGGTGATCGCCACCTGATATTCGGCCACGCCTTCGATTCGCCGCAGGATGTGCTCGAAGGCACTGGGGTAAATGTTAACGCCGCGCACGATGACCATGTCATCGGCCCGGCCCAGAATTCCGCCGCGCAGGATCAGGGCTTCGCCGTGGACCTCGGGCCGCACAAGATCGCCGGTGCGATAGCGCATCAAGGGCATGGCGGTGCGGGTGAGTGTGGTCAGGATCAGTTCGCCTTCTTCACCTTCGGCCACGGGATCGTTGGTGCCGGGGTGTACCACCTCGGCAAGGTAGGCGTCCTCGATGATTTGCAGATTATTTTTCTCGGCGGGCCATTCATGAGTCACCGGGCCGACCTCGGTCATGCCGTGATGATCAAATACGCGCGCACTGGGCCAAGCGGCTTCGATGCGTTCGCGCGTGGCCGGGATGCTGCCGCCGGGTTCACCGGCGACCACGATAGTCTTGAGCTTGGCCGAGGCAAGATCGATGCCTTCCTGCTCGGCCACCTCGGCCAAGCGCAGGGCGTAGGTGGGCGTGCAGCAGAGGACGGTGACTTCGTTCTCCAGTAGAATGCGCAACCGAGTGGTGCTGGTGAGGCCGCCACCGGGAAAACAAAGGCAGCCCATCTGCGCGGCGGCTTCGTAGGCCATCCAGAATCCGATGAAGGGGCCGAAGGAGAATGCGAACAGGGCTCTGTCTGCCGGCGAGACGCCGGCAGCACGGTATACGGCCTGCCAGCTGGCGAGCATCGATTGCCAGCTTTCGGGCGTATCCAGCCAGCGCAGGGGTTTGCCGGTGGTGCCGCTGGTTTGGTGAATGCGATTGTAGTGCTCCAGCGGAAAGGAGAGGTTCGTGCCGTAGGGCGGATGTGCAGCCTGATCGGCAGCGAGTTCGTCCTTGGTGGTGAAGGGACAGCGCGCGGCGAAGTCTTCGAGACTGGCGATACTGTCATCGATGCCGGCCGCAGCCAGTTTGCCTTCGTAAAACGCGTTGGCCGGGCGCACAACGCGAATGAGGTCGCGCAGTTGATCGAGTTGCCGGGCACGAACGGCTTCCCGGCCGGTTGACGGCACCTCGGCCATAACGGTTAATCTTTGGAATCGCCGGAGGTGTTGGCGTCCTGCGTCACTGCGGGAGTGGGGGCTGCGGCTTGAGGCGGGGGTTTGGGCGCGTAATAGGTAACCAGCACGCCGCCGGCGGCAGCCAGTACAATGCCCATGATGAATTGCGGCTGCACGTGGCCCCACCAGTCATGTTTGGTGGTATTGACCACCGCGTTTACGACGGGCGCACCAGCAAAGATGATGGACATGACGATGGGCACATACACCGGCGGATTTGGCGAAGCTCCAAAAGCCAACAGCACGCCCAATGCTCCGATGGCACCAAGGATGCCGGCGAAGAGGCTCCATTTCCATCCGGCATCCGGATACTTCCAGAATTCCACCGGGCCACCCTGAAGCTTGAGAATGATCAGGGGCGCGATGACCGCGGTGAGGAAATACGCGAGGCCCACGTACAGGAAGGCCATCATGCGGCCGTGCTCCTTGCTATCCATGTTTATGGAGCCGGTGTGCATGCACACGCCGTAGGTGCCCCAACAGATGACGGTGAGCAGGGCCCAGGCGAACCATGGGATGCCGGATGCGGTAGTGCTGTCTGCCATAATTTTTTTGACTCTAGGGTTCGGGTTAAAGCGCTTCAAATGTTAATCAACCAACTTATCCGCAGGGGCCACCTCGATTTGGCCGGCGATCTCCGGCGGAATGCTGGCGGCCTTCATTTCGCCGGCTTCATTGCGGCGCACGCAGACGACCGTGACCGCGCCGCGCGCGGCCTCCACGCCATCCACGCGGAAACGAAACTGGTAACCGATGGATTTGCTGCTCTTGGCGGACACCAGCAGATGGATCTCCACCTCGTCCTCAAAGCGGAGCGGTTTTTTGAAATCACAACTCAAGTGCACGCGCGGCCAACCCACGCCGAGGTCGCGGTCGACAATCGACTGGCCGAGCGACCGGAAGAAGGCGTGCTCGGCGTGTTCCATGTAACGGCAGAAATTGGAAAAATGAACGATGCCGGCCATGTCCGTTTCACTGAACTCAACGCGCCGCGTGGTGATGAACTCGTGTGCTGCCATTATGCCTCCGTGGTTTGGGGTTTACCGGACACCAACCCGTCGAGCAGTTTAGCCAGTTCGGCGGCTGAATGCTCAACAGAAAAATTCTCGCGCACCGCCTCGCGCGCGCGCAGGCCAATCGCCTTGGCCTCGGACGGGTTGTGGAGCATTTCCTCCAACGCGGCCGCCAGACTCTCGGGCCCGGCGTGATCATACACCACACCGCCTCCGGTGGCCGCCACTAATTCCGGAAATGACGCGCACCGGGGCTGCACTACCGGCACCCCTGCCGCCATTGCCTCGATCACATAAAACCCAAAGGCCTCGCCAAACTGCGCCGGCACCGAGAGTACAGAGAGCGATTTCAAAAATGCCTGTTTCTCCTCGCGGCTCAGGTTGGGGCAAAACTCCACATCTTCCCTCAACCCCTTGGCTTCCAAGCGCTTGCGTAGAGCATCCACGAATGCCTGATCACTGGGCCCACAACCGCCGCCCGCTTTGAGGCGCACCTGCGGAATATGATTGTCCGCCTTGATTTTGATGAAAGCGTCGACGAGCGTATCTAGGCCCTTATCTTGGCACATGCGCGAAAAGAACCCGATCACGGGCGGATTCGGTGCCACGCGCTCGGCTGTGTAGCCTTCGTGATTGATGCCGTTATGGATCACTCGCACGCGATCGACCGGTAGCTTGAGTTGGTCGCGCATTCGCTCGGCATAGAATTCACTGGGCGCAATGAAGCGCGCGATCTCCTGCGCCCGCTCGGCCATCAGCTCCCACACCTGCCCGCGCAAATCCTCGGGCATGCTGTCGATGTAAGGCGCCTCATTCTGCAACAGGCAAACCACCGGCGCACCAATAGCCTCCTGCAACCGGCGTGCCAAGCCGAGCAAAAGCGAGTTGGAGAGCGAGATCACATCCGGCTTGGGCTGCGTCTTCAGCCAATCGATCAGTTCCTCCAGTTCACGCGCCTGATTGCCGTCCTCGCCGCGCAGCATGGAAATGGTGAGCTCGCCCACCTCTTCGGCACGCGTTTTGCCCACCTGACCGGCAGCCCAATTAAGCAGGGTGTCCGAACCCACCATCCGATGCACCCAGCGCGGAGCGGCCCGGTACAGCGCGGACTTTTGCTCAAGGTACACGTTGACGCCGTTGTAAAAAATGGGGGTGTCGCCCGCCTGATTTTCCTCATCCAACGTAAACGGCAGATAAAGCGGCACCATCGTCACCTCATGCCCGGCCGCCCTCAAGGCCCCCACCAGCGCGTTATCGCGGAAACAGTTTCCGCAATACATCTTACCTGCACCAGGAGTAATCTGGAAGATGTTCACGGAATTTTTTTAGCCCACCAGTCCAGATAGGCAAACAACGTTTTCGACTCTAGTTGAGTGCCGGCTCTTGTTTTGAGATTAGAGGTTTGCCCAGTTCAAGGACTTCAGGGACTGGGCAAAAATCTTCCACGCACTCGAAAAGTTTTGAGAAGTCCTTATTTACATCTCCGGATAAACAATCAGTTACATCTCCAGCAACTTCAGGATACTTCTTTACTAGGTCTGCAAAGCTAAAGTTTTCGTTGTAAAATGCGTAGCAAAGTTTTCTCATGTTTTCTATGCCTTGGCGAAGTGTTTGGGAGTACTCCGTAAAACGTTCAGGGCTGAAATCTTGTTCCTCAAGGGCTTTATCAGCTGCATCGGCCGCCATCACGCCACTTTTCAAGGCAAGCATAAGGCCACTGGAAAAAACAGGGTCTAAAAAGCAAAAAGCATCGCCTAGCAGAAGTAAACCATCTGTCCCACAGTGCCTAGAGTGATGAGTATATTCATTGGTTATGTAAAAATCAGAAATCCTTTTTGCAGGCCCCAGTCTTTCTTTTACCCACTTATTGTTATTTATTTCCCGCTCCAACATTTCCTGAGGTTTACGGACCCCATCGCGGCTGAGATATTTTCCTTCAGCCACAATGCCCAAGCTGACGCGATTGTCATGAAGTGGGATCCACCAGAACCAACCTTTTTCTGGGACAAACGCAACTACGGTCGCTCCCTCGTCCACACCTTCCTGCCTAATGGCGCCTTCGTAATACGCCCAAGCTGCTACCTTATTCAAATAAGGGTCTCGCTCTCGCCAACCATTTCGTGTTGCGGTGAATGCCTCTTTTCCTGTGGCATCAAAGGTTAAGGGTGCAAAAAACTCTGCTTCCTCTCCTTCCTTGGTAGTAGCCCTAACGCCAACAACTTTATCGTCATCCCAGATTAGTTCCTTTACCGCTATTTCTTCGATAACTTCGGCCCCCTTTTGTCGGGCATTATCGAGTAACATTAGGTCAAAGTCTGCCCGCATAACCTGCCAAGTTTGGGCAACTGTGTCGCGGTCATAGCGATTGAAAAAGTAAAATGGCTGACTGGCATCACCCTCAGGGGAGATAAATTGAACGCTATATTTTTTTACAAAGGCTGAATCCCTCAATCTATCTACCATTCCAAGTCGTTCTAATGGGTGGAAAGTAAAAGGAATTAGCGACTCGCCAATATGGTATCGGGGAAACTTCTCTCGCTCCAAGACCAGAACCTTACGATTATTTTCAGCCAAAATAGTCGCGGCTGAAGCCCCAGCGGGGCCTGCTCCGATCACGATAACATCATAATCACAATTTCTCATCATATCAGTCTCTCACAAATTAGGCAGGTGGCAAAATCTCCACGATTTCAGCCAGATGATTACCATCCAAATCCCGGTGAATATTGCAGCGGCCATAAAGCTCTGTTGAGGCATCCAACCCAAACGCCTCGGTGATGAGCGGATCGGACTGCACCTTGAAGTATGCCTGCGGACAACTCTCGTGACGGATGGCATGTTCGTTGAGGATCGTACCCAGAGGCACGCTTTCGCCCAACACCAGTTCACGCGCCTCTTCAGGAAAATGTTCGAGATGAATCGCGATGGCCCCAAACTCCACCGGCTTGTTGCCGGCCCCGGCCTCCAGCACCACCTCTCGCTTGTAGCTGGCCTCGGTTTCCTCGCGGCCGAGCAGGCGCAAGTGAATTCGGTCGCCATGAAATTCCTCTAACGTCGGCGTCATATCATCGGCATGCACCAACAGGCGGCGGTAAGGTTCGGGCATCTCGCTACCATCGATCGGCAACAGATCAGGCGCGGCCTCACCAGCGCGCTGGTAAAACTCCAGCAACGGGCGAGCGGCATCTTCTAAGGAAAGGCTAGGGGCTGTTTCTGGCATTAGGCTAGGTTAGGCGTAACGGGCGTTGCGATGTTCGGGCAGGAAAAATTCATGGAGCAGACGATCAACCTGCAGCAGGCCTTCGCGGTTGATGTTCACCCGATCGCCATCGATGGTGAGGAATCCCCAGTCGGCAATACGCTGCAGCGGCTCGGTAAAACGCTCGGCGGGGTTCGTGCCGAATTTGTCGGTAAAATACTGCAGGCTCACCGAGCCGAGCTTGAGCTGCAAAATAAACTCGCGGATGAGTCGCTCGTCATCACTCGGCGTCAGCGCCCGATACACCGGCAGTTCACCGTTGCCCAGCTGTTCCACGTAGGGATCAAAGTCGTGATGATTCTGATAATGCGTACCGCCAATATGCCCGAAGGAGGCCACTCCCACGGACAGCAAATCCGCCCCCGCCCAAAGCTGATCGCGGTATTCAAACGTCACCTTGGAGGAATCCTTCACCGCCGTGTACGCGCTGGTGACGGTGTAGCCGTTCTTGGCCAGCTCATTGTAGGCATAATCCGTCCAGCGCCGCTTGGTGTCCCAGTCAGCTACCGGGGCGGCCAATTTGCCCTCTTCCTTCATGCGTTTGTAGATGGTGGTGTTGTACGGCACCTCCATCTGGTAAATCGTGATGCTGTCGGGCGCCATCTCGATGGCCTTGGCCACACAGGCTTTCCAGTTGTCCTCCGTCTCCTCCAGCATGCCGGCGATCAGGTCGATATTGATCTGCTGAAAACCCACCTCCCGCGCATAACCGTACGCCCGATCAATTTCCCCGCCCCGATGCGCGCGGCCGTTGATCTCCAGAATGTGATCATCAAAATTCTCCACCCCCAAACTGAGGCGAGTGACGCCCACCTCATGCAGCGTCTTGAGTTTTTTGTCCGTCAACGTGCCCGGCTCGCATTCGAAGGTCACCTCCTTCACTTCGTCCCAGGGCAACAACGCCTTCATGCCATCAGTGAGGTGAAACAACTGACTGCTCGAGAGATAACTCGGCGTGCCACCGCCAAAATAAACAAAGCTCGGCTTGCGCCCGCCGATAAACGGCTTGTTCGCATAAATCGTCAACTCCGCCAGCATCGCATCCAGATAGCTCTTGATGGCATCAGCGTTTTTGTCCGTGTACACGCGGAAATAGCAGAAGTGACATCGTTTGCGACAGAACGGGATGTGCGCATACACACCCAGCGGCGTATCCGGGCCGGGCGCACGTTCCATGGCGGCCTCAATCTCCGGAACCGATTCCTTTTGCCAAAAGGAAAACGGCGGATAGTTGGAGACAAAATAATTGCCCACCGTGGTTTGGGTTTCCAACGGCGGTTTGCTGGGAATGGGAGGGTCGGCAGTTGTGCTCATTATTTCGCCTTCGCCCCGAAGCAGTACACCGTGCCATCCTCGCTGCCGATGACGACTTTTCCACCGGCCACCGCCGGGGAAGCGGAAATGGAATCATCCGTCTCGAAACTCCAAAGTTGTTTCCCTTTATCCAAGGACACCATGTACAGGCGGCCGTCATTTGAGCCAACCAACACTTTGCCATCACAAATCACCGGGGAACTGTTCACCTGCCCGCGTGTGGCAAAGGTCCAGATGGCCTCACCGTTATCGCGCCGCAGACAATGCAGTCGTTTGTCCTGGCCGCCAAACAACACCCGGTCCTTGGTTAACGCCGGCGAGGAAGAGTACGGGAACAGGCGATCCTTGTAGTTCCAGACAATCTTGCCGGCCTTCAAGTCGATACAAAGAAACTCATTATCGTGATGCCCCACGTAGACCCGGCCCGCATCCGCCGCCACACTGCCGATGATGTACGAATTGGCATCAATCACCTTCTCACGTTTGCCCTTGGTGATGTCGATCACATGCAGCATGGCATCGCATCCACCAAACATCGTCCGGCCATCGGTCAGTGCGGGAGAACCGTTAATGTAATTTTCCGACTCATACTCCCACACCTTCTCACCCGTTTTGGCGTCCAAACAATAGAGGAAAAAATCGTGACTCCCCACCAGCACATAGGTCTTTTTGCCGTCAGGTGATTTGGTCCAATTCGGCGCGCCGGTGATCTGATCGCCCGTTTCAAACTTCCACAACTGTTTGCCGGTCTTGGCATCGAGCGCGTACACGAAACCATCCACCGACCCCACATACACGCGTCCGTCCAGCACCATCGCCGAGGCCTCGATCGGATCGTTGCAGGTAAAGTCCCAAACCAGTTTGCCGGTGGCCATGTTGATGGCAAACAGCTTGCCCTTTAGCCCCTTCTTACCGTCGTCATCCCCCCCCACATACGCCATCCCATCAGCGATCACTGCCGACGCTTTCACAGGTCCTTTGGCGTCAAATTTCCAAAACAACGAAAGCTTCTCCGGCAGTTTCCCTCCCGCCAATCCTGTGAGCCCGCGATCCCCCCGAAACAAAGGCCAATCCTCGGCGCCCACTCCGAGAGCTAACAACCCGCTAAAAACGGCAATAATGGATGAATGTCTTGGATGCATCATATGTCTCTGTTACCGCTTATCTTTCGGACGACCGCTCGGCTCATTTATTCCACCATAACTTCGAAAAGCAACCATAAAGTACGTGCACGTACTAATTCGCAGGTGCGAATTAGTACGTGTGCCCATAATAAAAAGAATTTTGGCATGTAGATTGCCCTGTTGGGTTGTGCCGTTGGGCAGAACGTATTGTTATGGAGATTGATGCCGCCAGTGCCGCGAGAACGATCAATGCGTATCGGTCGCACCTGAAACGGGCGACTGATAGTATGGAGCGTTTGAGGTCGGGCAACCCGCATCAATTCCGCCCGCAGTAACGTGGCAAACTCGTTATCCAAAATCCAGACAGCTGACGGATATTTGGAAAACGTCACCCATGCATTACAACGAATGAGTGAATTGGCAGCATTGGCCATGGACAACACAAAGTCCGCCACGGATAAGAAAAACTATAACACTGAGTTCAAAATCTGAAAGCGTACATCCGTGATGTGGCCACCCGGCAAATGAATGGACAGAACCTGTTTGATGGGAGTTCTCAAAGTGTGACCAAGGATGATAACGGCAATTTTTATTCCTACAACAACGCAAATCTCGCTGCTGCAGCCCTTACCGATTTAACCACCGGCAATGTGGATTCGGTGAACCAACGGGAAACTTCCATCAATCTTTGGCAGGTTTCAAAAGCCGGTTACACCATCAATTCCTCAGCATGGAAATTGGGTGAAGATGCTTACGAAGTGGTTGCCGATGGTGTGACGATAAATCGGCTCAAAAAAGATCTTTGGTATAATGGTGGCAGTGTGGATGGATCCTGGTCCGATACGGATAATGGGGGCACCAAGTATTCCAAACATTCATTCATTAAATCAGGCACAGGGTCCGGTTCGCAAAACGTATTAACTTTGCCTTACTGGACTACCGGTGTGGGTTATCTTTGGGCAGAACAAATTACCGATGGCTCCAAGTATTTAACTGAGGCCAATCCCATGGCTGCCCCATTGGGGAACTTGGAATCTGGAGACTTTACTTTTTTAAGCTCAGGCTCGTTTACCACTGCAAATCCGAATACGAATACCATTGATCCGCCGGATACAACCGAATTCACAGCAGGCAGTTTTGTGGCGAGTGATCCCGGTTTGGGAGCCAGTCATACGGCTGTGTCGGCTGGTTATTTTATCTCAGTGTACCCTGCCTCCTAAGACAACGCTGCGACCTATTATGCGGCGGGTTCAATAGTTTCTTCGGATCCCACCGGGGTGGATACCGGCGCTTCGGAGGTGGCTTATGCGCACGTACTCACCTCACTGGGTGCGGGCACCTCGATTACCAAGATTAAAACCGCGCTCGATCAAGTCACCACCGACCGGTCTTCTCTCGGGGCTGCCGGCAGTCGGTTGCAGCGGATTAACGACCATCTTTCGTTGTTGGGTGAAAATCTTTCACAGGCTGTGAGTCGTATGAAAGACACGGATGTTGCCGCCGAAAGCACCCGTTTTGCCAAACATCAAATCCTGATCCAATCCTCGATGGACATGATTGATAAGGCGCGGATTGTGAGTGAAAAAAACCTCCGGCTCTTGATCAACTTCTAGCTCAAGGCATCCAATAAGCCGCCGCGGTTGTCGCCTTGATTCAGCGGGGTAATTTTTACAAATTTATTATCATCATCCGTCGTCACGAGAAAGTTGCCCTGGATGCCTTGCTTGCTGATGTAGCCGTGTAACACTTGGATGGGGAGCTGAATCATCCGGCCATCCGCTGCCTCGGCCACTACGTGCCGCGCCCGGCCACGATAATATTCTTCCACCTGGCTCGGAGTCAGGTGCAGGGATAAGGCGATTTGCTTCACAAAGGGTTCCAGTAATAATACATTCGATAGAAATGCAATACTCCGTTAGGGAAAGCCTCTTGGTATATGCGGGTTGACGGGATAGAATCCTCCCTTGATCCTGCCCAATATCCAGCGCCTGCGTTCTGGAGATGAAGCCGCTTGGATGGTGGTTTGCACGGGGTTTGGCCGTTGGTATTTGACACCTTAGAAGGCGAAATAAAGCTATGTAATTATCGTGCCAAGTATTTCGCTCGCTCTTCGGGCGGCATATTTTCAATGGCTTTAGTTTCCCTATATTCTCGAGCTTCTGCCATCATAGTAAATGAAACTTCCAACTGCTTACCTTCCAAAGCCTGCCTAACTGTTTGAAGAGGCACCCTAAAAAACTCCTTACGGTTGTTTACCTTATTAAGCCTTTGCTCATGAAAGTGGTGGTGTAATTCTTTCTCTAACGATGGCGCATCATCCGATCGAATCATCGCGTGGACATCAAACTCAAAGGGAACTGAGGCATCACCTAATTCTTTAACTCGATCCATCGGATCTAAACGTCTTGTCATCCCAATTTTCAAAATACCTTCTCCAAAAGATCCTTCATTAGAAATAACGTATATATGCCCCATCCGAGTTTGCTGCGCCATAGACAGGCTTCGTTGGTTTTTTGCTTTGGCC
>JAYQQG010000063.1:0-19112 GCA_038145765.1 Verrucomicrobiales bacterium | reverse complement strand
GGCGCTGGATGGGGAGATCTGGCTGGGGCGTGGGAAGTTTAAGGAGACGTTGAGCATCGTGCGGACCGAGCGGCCGGATGAGCGGTGGAAGGAAATGCATTACGTGGTGTTCGATGCGCCGAAGGTAAAAGGAACGTTTGAAAAGCGACTGGCGTTTTTGAAGACGAAGCTGCCAAAGGTGAGCCAGCACGTTTGGGCGGCGCGGATGTGGCGCTGCAAAGGGAAGGCGCACTTGTTCGCGGAGCGGGATCGGATCGTAAAGGCGGGCGGCGAGGGGTTGATGATTCGCGAGCCGGAATCCGTTTATGAGGGCAAGCGTTCCGACACATTGCTGAAGGTCAAGACGCACGATGACGCGGAGTCAACCGTCATTGGACACAAGCCAGGCAAGGGGAAGTTTGCCGGCATGCTTGGCTCGTTGCGGGTGCGGACGAAGGAGGGGAAAGAGTTTTCGATCGGCACGGGATTCACGAATGCGCAGCGAAAGGATCCGCCGCCGATTGGTTCAGTGGTGACGTTTCGCTATCGCGGCTTCACAAGGCGCGGCCTGCCTCGGTTCCCGTCATTTTGGCGAATGCGCTTGCAGGAATAAGATTCTATGTGCAAACACAGATAGCTCCGTAATTCGGACTCGCACGGTGGATAAAAGTGTGATTCAATCCCGCGTATAGGAGGTAAGCATGTTTCCACCCGAACCGGAAAAACCTTGGTGGTATCATTTGACGTGGGCATTGCCGTGCATGGCGGCCACGGCCATGTTGGGCTATTGGCTCAAGAAACCGATCGAACACACGGTGGAGGTGATCAAGGAAGTGAAGGTCGTTGAGCCGGTTTACCGCACCAACATTATCCGCGTGCCTGCTACCAACAACGCCCCGATTCAGGCGCAGCCGCTGCAGACTGGCGATACCAACAATTTTCATGCAACCCGTGGCGTCCCGGTGGTGACCAACCGGACAGCCGCCTCACAACTCGGCCTCACACGGCTGAACCCAGGCCAGCAGGATGCACCGGGTTTCGAGATCGATAGTGACCAGTTTAATACAAGATCTGTCCAGACGGATTTTGAAGTGCAGGTGGCGCTTGATCGGCTCGGTTATTCGCCGGGCTCAATCGACGGTTTTACCGGCCCACAAACACAGGCCGCCCTGATGGTCTTTCAACAACGCGAAGGATTACCCATCACCGGCAAGGCGGATGCCGCCACCAAAGCCAAACTTCTGCTCAAGAAAGCCGCGCTGGTCACCCGCACCATTAGCACCAACGAACTCGCACAGGTGCAGCCTCTCGGTAAATCGTGGACCGCCAAATCACAGCAGCAATCGCTCGCCTATGAAAGTGTGCTCGAGATGCTTGCCGAGCAACACCATTGCTCGCCGCGTTACCTGATGCGGGTCAACCCGGCGGTCGCTTGGAACGCCCTCACGGCCGGCACTCAGGTGAAGGTACCGCACACCGCGGTCCCCCTGCCCACTGTGCAGGCGGCGCTGGTGCATATTCAACTCGGCGCACGCACGCTGGATGTTTACGATGGCAACACCAACATCGTGGCGCGATTCCCTTGCTCCATCGCTACCAAGATGGAGAAGCGTCCGGTGGGCAACCTCACCATCACCGCGATCGCCGAGAAGGCCAACTACACATTTGACCCGGCCAATTTTCCCACCTCACCGGAGGCGCAGGCTAATTCCGGAAAGCTGATTCTACCGCCCGGCCCAAACAATCCGGTCGGCACCACCTGGCTCAGTCTCAGTCAGGAAGGATTCGGAATCCACGGCACGCCGGACCCCGAAAAAATTGGCCGCACCACCTCGCTGGGTTGTTTCCGATTATCCAACTGGAATGCCCAGCGCCTAGCCAAAATGGTGCGCGTGGGCACCCCGGTTCGCGTTGATCCCTAGCGCCGCATCCAGTCGCGCAACGGATTGTGCCGAATGAAATCCCGCAGCATCGCATTCAGATCCGCCGCGTGTTCCTCCTTGAGCTGCAACACCAACACCAGCAGCCCCGCTAAAACCGCAATCAATGCGGCAAAATAAATGCTAAACTGGTTCCACTCCAACCCCAGCCAGCGCACCTGCACCCCTTCCAGGGCATCAATCAAAATGCCCCATAGAATGGGGAACACGCCCACCGCCAAGCTGCCAACCACCGAGTAGAGCGCAAAAAAATGACTCTTGCCCCGCTCTGGTACGATGGCCATGGCGAGTTTGGTCAGGCACATGTTAAAGGTGCAAAAAGCAAAACCCATGACCAATGTCAGGCCGCAGATCCACACGAACTGAACAGATAACCGCCCGCCGCTCATGCCCGTCCAAACCCCAAAGATCAGGGCCCACATGACAATCGCCAACACCATCAGCGATCGGCTGCCCAATCGATCAAGCCGGGAATGCAAAAACCACAAGGTCGCCAAACCGCCGACGAATTTGACCGCGCTGGCATAAAGCACCCTGTCATCCGGCATGGCGCCGGGTCCTTTCAAAAACTTCACCACAAACGCCATGAGCCCGCCCATCACGACCGCCCAGATGAATGAGATGCGCAGCAACCGTCGGAACCGTTTGTGTTGCAAAATCTCTTTCCAAGGCATCGGTTGTATTCGGCCGGCATTTTCTTCACTCACCGGCGCATCCGGCACCCGATGAATGAACCATAAACTCACCAATCCCGCGAGCAGGCTAAAGGCGAATAACACGGCGAATTGCTGACTGTCCGGATTCGCCCCAAGATACCACGCCGTGAGCAAAAGGGACACCAAGCTGCCGATATTGTTCGAGGCATTTTCCCAGGTGAGATATTTGCCACGCACCGGTTTGGAAATCAAACCAGTGATCCAGGGAAACCACCCCGTACTCGCGATGCCGCGCACCAGATTGAAACAAAACAACGCACCAATCACGATGGCCAGCTGGCTTTGCGGGTTAATCCGGCCATCCATTAGGGGCACGGCGATGAGCGGCAACACAAACACCAAACGGATCGCCCAGCCCGTGGTAATGAAGCGTTTAAAACCGAACTGGTTTACATGATCCGCTGCGGGAATTTGAAAGATCACCATCAATGGCGTCAGCCCCGCGATCAGGCCCATCACTGTCGCACTGGCCCCCAAGCTCTCGGCGTAGAGAAAGATCGGACTGTCCATCACGATCATGCATGACACGAAATTGAAAAAGAAAAACACAAAGAGGTGATTCACCCCTTTGGGAAATCCAGTGCTCGCAGCCTCTGTGCTCAAGCGGCCTTTGTCTCTGGGCTCACCCCGGTGACGCCCGACGGCAAATAGGATAGCACCAGCCCAGCGCTCACCAACGCGATGCCTAAATACATCAAGATCCCTCCTTTTTCCGAGTGGAAAAAGAAGGCGGCGATATGCAGGACGAGCCCCAATCCCATCAGGATGGCGCAAATCGTTCCGATCAGGCGGTTCTGTGTTTTCTCTAAATGCCTCGCACTCAACCAATTTGTGAGCGGTTGGGCCGCAATCATCATCAGGAGCAGCTGGCTCACCCCGAACCAACGCAACGACATAAAGGCACTGTCCATAAATCCGTAACTGTGCAGTCCTTCTCCCAGCATGTTCACTCCAAACCATGACCAAGCCGTGACAATGTTGCCGAATATCGCCAGATTGATCAGACCGCGGTCTTTCACGAAGCCGCCCCAACGACAGTGCAGGATAATGGCATTCCACACCACGATCATGAGCGCGCCATTTTCCTTGGAATCCCAACCCCAGAAACGGCCCCAAGATTGATCCGCCCAAATGCCTCCCAGCACCGTGCCCACAAAACTAAAGAGCGTGGCGAAACACACAATGCCGTACACCATCCGCACCAGGCCTTTGGCGGTTTCTTCTTCCAATGACGGCGTGAAGACTCCTCGCACGACATAGACGATCGCCAAAAATCCGGCAAGGAATGTGGCCGAGTAACCGATGGTGATAATCACCACATGGGTGGCCAGCCAAAAGTTGGTGTCCAGCACTGCCCGCATCATCTCCATGGTATCCCCTTCTTCCCGCGCCAAGTGGTTTGCAATGATGAGCGTGGAGAAACCCACCAAAGCCGCCACACAACTGCCAATTCCGTTCCGATAGATGCGTTCCAAAATCCAACCCAACAATACCGCCCCCCAGCCGACGAACACGGCGGAAGAGTATAGGTTGGTCACCGGCGGACGTCCTTCCAAATACATGCGGAAGATCAATCCCACCGTGTGCAACATAAAGGCCAAACCAATTAAATAAAAGGCCGTGTCGGCCAAACCGCGCGACAGTTTCAACCATGAGAAACACGCCAAAAGTAACGCGATGATGTAAATACCCTGCGCCCGGGCAAAGGGGGCGAAGGTGTTAAAGTAATGTTCTTCCCGTCCCTTCTTGAGTTCCTTGGTAAAGCCATGTTCGGCCAACCAAGAACGATATTCTTCCACGGCCGCATTAAATGCCTTGGCATCTCCGGCCACTTTTCCATCTGCTTCCACAGCGTTGTAGGCCGAACTCATTTTGCCATAAATCTTCAGTGGCTCCGGCAAGGTTCCCGTGCCGCCCAAGTCCTGCAATCCAGCCGCACCCGCCTTGCGCCAACCCCACGGATCCCCTTCCCATTCATCGACAAGGATTTTAGCCGGTGGAATCAACATCAAGCTGGCCTGTTCCGACATCACCTGCATCCGCCCCTCTACCAGCAACAAGTAACGCAAAACCTTTTGTTGGGCTTGCGCATCCAATCCCAAAAAATCTTCAGCGATATGTGCGAAATATTTGGCTTGTTGATTCCCTTCTGGGGCACGCGCGACCACTGATTCCAAGTTTTCAACCACTCGCTGTGTAAGGGTTTCGGCTGATTCCGGTTTTAGTTCATCAGCCGAAAAATCAGGGGCTCCGAGAATGACCTGATTCAACATTTTCCCAAGATCTTCCGCTTCCTGAGCCACCGGAGAGTCACGCACGTAGGTGCTGCCTGGGATCTCGCCTTTTTGGTGTTTCCCTTCCTTCAGCGTCCATTCGAATCCCTCCAGCAAGTGAGGCATTGGTTCACCTTCCTCCGCCGCTTTGCGTCGTTCCTTCAACAATTGGTTCAATTCCTCGGCCGCCAATTGCATGGCTTTTAGATCGGCCGCGTAATCCGCCACTCCCGTAAACGGCTTGCCCCCATCCCGACTCAGAGCGAGATAGTTCGGCTGCAGGCTGTTGCGCAACTGGATATAAATATGAAGTCCTTGCGTCAACCGATAGGCCGCCTGCTCGTAGAGCGATCGTTCCTGGGCTTTTTTTGCCCCGATCACTTGCCCTTTATTATGCAACATCAAGACATGCGGGCGCAGTTGTTGGAAGTTATAGAACCGCAGACCGGACTTGTTGACGCCCAGTTTTTCCAACTGTAATTCGCTCAAAAGTTCGGGGTGATCGATGCGGAAAATAAAGCGTTTATCCGCCACATCCGGTTGCATCATGACTTCCAACAACCATTCGGTCGGATGCAGCTTTTTCGGTCGCTTAGTAAACTTCTGGCTGAATGATTGGTAGGATAACCCTTGTCCGTTGGACTTGAGACTGAGCTCATACAGATCGCCCCACTCGTTGTTGGGCCCGTTGCCTTCCAGTGAAATCCGTTGCTGGCCGGCGATCTGGAGCAAGGCATTCCGGGCAATACTATCCATCGGCTGCAACCGGCCGTGCTCCTTCAAAACAGGCAATCGCCCAAAGGCGTAGAAATCGATTTCACCCTCAGCCACTTGTTTTTTGGAGAAGATCGGTTTGATAGCAAACAGCAGCGCACACAGGCCCAAGACTACCCAAGGCGCCCAGTTGGTTTGTGGGTTGGGTTTACTCATTTCCGGCTCCCTCGGTTTCCTTGTTCTCCGTCTGTTTCAATTGATCCTTTTTCTGGCGCCGGGCGAATCCCAACAGGTGAAACATGAACTGATATATCAATCCGGCCGACACAATAATGCACCCAATATAGGGGATACTGGCGGTGGACACGACGAATCCACCGATCTGAAAATCCGGATTCTTAACCACCTGCAAAGTCGTCTGCTCAGCATCGCCCAGTTGATTTTTTGTCATCGACTGCTGGTAAAAGGTGCGCCCTTGATTTCGGAGCGGTTCGTTCATTTTGATCAGGATCGTGCGGGGATCAGCGCCATCTTCAACCACCACTTTACTGGAAAAATTTTTGGGAATTTCGGTTCCCGGATACAAATCCCACTTCACATCCACCAAGCTCAGATCAAACCCAATGAAATGGTGCTTGGAACGAAGGACCGCTTTCCATTTGTCGATCAATGCAGATTCCTCAGAATCATCCCGCACTTCAACGACCTGCTGCAGCCCTCGAGAACTGGAAAATAAAAATGTTCCCACTGTTTTGTTTTTTGCTTCGGGATGGTTGACCGTGACTAATGCCGCTGGAAAATCTCGCTCGTCATTTTTGAATACAGGCAATTCATTTTTCACGAATCGAAAATGCCTCCCCAACCGGCCGTGATCGGCGCCCACATAATACATCTTTGCCCGACTCCGGATGCGTTTCACGAACTGCTCAGTACCTTTTATCATTTTGTCACTGGTCTCGCCGGGAAACAGCCGGATCTTTTCCTGAAAATCCGTCGCGTTACTGTCAAAGGCATTCAGCGTACAGTTGGTGCTGGTCAGTACATCGTGCGTGGCGCTATCAAACAGGCTAGCTATCTGCCGTTGATCTTCATACGCGCGCACTTTCAGCAAAAGGTTACGCACGGATTCACTATTAAAGACCAGTGATGAATCTTCATCGGCACGCCCGAACACTCGTTTTTCCATCTCATGCACCTCGCCCAATGAGGATGCCAAACGCTGCAAGTTGGGTTCTGCACCTTTGACCTCAAAGAACCCCGCTTTTACCTGTGTCAAGACCTCTCGTTTTTCAGAATCCGCGTTCTCATCCAAGTGTTCTTCCATCGCTCGAATGCGTCCGCCCATGATGTCATACACCGTTTCGAGCACTTCCTTTTCCAAATCCAGTTGTTCTTGACGATCCTGTTCCACCAGTTGCCGGGCGGTCAGCAGGGAGGCGTTCTTCCAGTAACGATCCACTTTGATGGATAACCCGTTCAATTCCGGATGCGTCAGGGTGGCTCCCTCCTTCAGCAAAGGTTCCGGAATCGACACCACCCGATTGGATACGACCTGTCCATCGTCGTTGGTAATGGGCAGGAGAAAGGCCAATTCGTTATCCTGAAACGACACGGCGTAATCCTTTCGGTCCCCGCGTTCCATGTGCACAAAGCTTTCCTCCTTGAACACATCAATAATGATTTGCCCAAGGATCAGGGAGATAATGCCTATGTGGGTCAGGTATATTCCGGCCTTTTTGGCCGACCAAGTAAAGTGCCGGTAAAAACTGGCCGTCAGGCAGATTAACAATAACGTTCCTACCAAAAATCCGCCAGGAAAGACAGGGAACCCATGCGGCCCGACAACTTGTTCCGGCGTAATTGGTGTGAGTTCCCAATTAAACAACTGGGCGGTTTGATACAGCGCCGCTTTCATGGCGATCGAATCCACTGCCCAGCTCAGAAAAAAACGATCCAAGGACTGATCCAACCCGATCGGGCGTTGGGACATGGTTCCCAAGAAAATGATAATCAAGGAAATCACCAACAACGCAATCGTCACTTTCAACGAGGTCAGCAACTTTAATAGCGGATGATCCTTCATGCTTCTTTTCCCTTAGTGCCAATCCGGCAGATAAGCCAAAAACCCCTCCCGACTTTTCTCCACCACCGATGGGGCCCCCATCAGCTTGTAAAACCAAGTCAATTCCCCTTGCCCGGCAATCACGCCCACCAGACGTTCTTCCAATTGAGAGCGCTGGGAGGTTCCAGTAAAATCCACCAGCACGGCATCATTGCCGAGAGCCGGCACCGGCTGCAGAAGTTCTTCCAGTCCAGATTCCTCCACGGGTTCCAACCCCAACTGCCCGCGCCAACGGTTTATATTTTCCAGCAAGCCACCGCCATCGCCCTGCAGTACGGTCAGCGAAACGTTGGCCTTGCCAAAAAAGCTATCGGTGATTTCATACCGCTCCTTTTCTGGGCCAAATCGTTCTGCAAAACCCCAGTTATCGGGCGGAGTGGGCTCTGCCGGAATGGTATAAACTTCAATCTCCGGCGGCTGGGAACAGGCCGACAACAGCAGGGTAACCCCGCCGATGACGCCCATAATGATGCGGTTTAATGTCATGCCCTGTTTGAATTCGTAAAGTTTGGGACGCACATCCAACGGGTGGAATTCACCTACTTCAAATCCAACGTCATCAGGAAGGCGATGTTGTTGGGGGTCTTACGCATCTTGGAGAGGAGCAGTTCCATTGCCTCGACGGCCGGCACCTCAGTAAGGGCGCGGCGGAGGACGGAGACCTTGGTGTATTCGTCGGGATGATACAGCAGCTCTTCCTTGCGCGTACCGCTCATGGCCACATTGATGGACGGGAAGATACGACGATCGACCAACGAGCGGTCCAGGTGCACTTCCATGTTGCCGGTGCCCTTGAATTCCTCAAAGATCACCTCATCCATTCGGCTGCCGGTATCTACCAGCGCGGTGGCCATGATCGTCAGCGAGCCGCCTTCCTCAATGTTACGCGCCGCGCCGAAAAAGCGCTTGGGTTTATGCAGTGCGTTGGCGTCCACACCGCCCGATAAGATTTTTCCGGAGTGCGGCTGGACGGTGTTGTAGGCGCGGGCGAGGCGGGTGATGGAGTCCAGCAGGATCATCACATCCTGTCCGTGTTCCACCATGCGGCGGGCTTTTTCAATGACCATCTCGGCCACCTGCACGTGACGCTCGGGCGGTTCATCAAAGGTGGAACTGACCACTTCCGCCCCGATACAGGTACGTTGCATGTCGGTCACCTCCTCGGGGCGCTCGTCAATCAGCAGGATAATCAGGTAGGTGTCCGGATTATTCTTCAGCACGGCGTTGGCCAGCTTTTGCATGAGCACGGTTTTACCCGTGCGGGGCGGCGCCACAATCAGGCCGCGGGTGCCTTTTCCAATTGGACAAATGATATCCAACACGCGCGTGGAATATTCCTCCGGATCGGTCTCGAGCAGAAACCGTTCCTCAGGAAAAAGCGGTGTGAGGTTGTCAAAGTGAGTTTTATCCTTGGCCTTCTCGGGTTCCTCATCGCCCACCTTGTCGACCATGAGTAACGCGAAGAATTTCTCCTTCTCCTTGGGCGGTCGGATGCGGCCCTGCAGCTGGTCTCCAGTTTGCAGATCAAAGCGCCGGATCTGCGAGGGGGACACATAGACATCTTCCGGACACGGCAGGTAATTGTAATGCGGACTGCGCAGGAAGCCGAAACCTTCTGGCAGAATCTCCAGCACCCCGTCGGCAATGAGCACGCCTTTGTTCTCCGCATGCTTGCGCAGAATCTGGAAGATCATCTCATGCTTGCGCATGGTGCCGAAGTTCTCCACCTCCATGTCCTTGGCCATCACGTTCAGCTCGGCGATGTCCTTCATCTGCAGGTGACCGATATTGATCTCCTCGCCGTCGGCCTCCTCCAGTGCGGCGAGATCCTCGCCGTATTCCTCCACGTCGGCCGGAAGGCCCTCAGGCAGGTTGGAGGTATTCGAACGTTTGCGGCCTCCGCGTTTTTGCGGTCGTCGCTTGTTGGAATTGTTGTTAGCGGGTTTGGGCATGGTTTCGTTTCTCGATAGGCTTCAAGTAACGCACCCCGCGCCGACGGATCGGCGTCCGGTTTTTAGTGGGATTCACGGGGAGATTGGGTCCGCGCGGCCCGCCCGAAAGCTAGTAAGGGAGGGGGAATCGCGTGGTCAATTCGCGGACACGCTGGCGCACTTTTTTGGCGGCGTCAACATTATTTACGTCCGCCAATACCTCGGCAATCATGTCGGCAATAGCCGCCATTTCCGGCTCGCGCATGCCGCGGGTGGTCACTGCAGGGGTGCCCAAGCGCACGCCACTGGCCTTGAAGGGCGAGAGTGTTTCAAACGGAATCGTGTTCTTGTTCACGGTGATGCCCGCGTGATCCAGTGCCTCCTGGCATTCCTTGCCGGTAAGCCCCTTGGCCTGCACGTCGACCAGCAGCAAATGATTATCCGTGCCGCCGCTCACCAAGCGGAACCCGTTGCGTTCCATGCCCTCAGCCAGCGCCTTGGCGTTCATGATGACCTGTTGCTGGTACTCCTTGAACTCCGGCGCGAGCGCTTCCTTGAGGCACACTGCCTTGGCGGCAATCACGTGCATCAACGGCCCGCCCTGAATGCCGGGGAACACATTGCTCTGTAGCTGCTTCGCGTATTCCTCCTTGGCCATGATCAGGCCGCCGCGCGGACCGCGCAGGGTCTTGTGCGTGGTGGTGGTCACAAAGTCCGCATGCGGCACGGGGTTCGGATGGCAACCGGCGGCCACGAGGCCGGCGATGTGTGCGATGTCTGCCAGCAGCATGGCGCCACAGTCCCGGGCAATCTCGCCCATGCGCTCGAAGTCAATCACACGCGGATACGCGCTGGCGCCCACGGTGATCATGCGTGGCTTGTGCTCGGCGGCCATGGCGGCGAGTTGATCATAATCAATCCGCTCATCTTCCTGGCCCACCCCGTAGTGGACGATCTCGAAAAATTTGCCGGAGAAATTCGCCGCGTTGCCGTGCGTGAGGTGGCCGCCGTGACTGAGGTCCATGGTCAACAGCTTGTCGCCCGGCTTGAGCACGGCGAAGTACACGCCCATGTTCGCGCCGCTGCCGGAGTGCGGTTGCACATTCACGTAATCACAGCCAAACACTTCCTTGGCGCGGGCAATGGCCAGTTCCTCGGCCACATCCACATGTTCGCAACCGCCGTACCAGCGTTTGCCTGGATAACCTTCGGCGTATTTGTTGGTGAGCACGGAGCCCTGCGCCTCCATCACGGCCGGGCTGGTGAAATTCTCGCTGGCAATCAGCTCGATGTTTTCCTGCTGGCGCTGTTTCTCGCGGCGAATCACCTCGTCCACATCCGGATCCACCACTTCCACTCGGCCGCTGCCTTCCAGCTTGCCCACACGGCGTTCGTGGCGGCCGGCCTCAAAATCGCCATTCACGAAGGCGTCAATGATTCCCTTGGCGGTCTCACAGCCAATCTGTGTGGCGCTGAGGCACAGTACGTTGGCGTCGTTGTGCTTGCGCGTGAGCGCAGCGGTTTCGGCATCGGTCACCAGAGCGGCGCGTACGCCGGGTACTTTATTGGCGGCGATACTCATGCCGATGCCGGTTTTGCAGATCAACAGGCCCAACGCGTGCTGGCCGCTGGCCACACTGCGCGCCACGGCTTGGGCGTAGTCCGGGTAATCGCAGGATTCATCATCGGCCGGGCCGTAGTCCTGCACGGTGATGCCCTTCCCTGCAAGGTGTTCCTTGAGGTTTTCCTTCAACTCAAATCCCCCGTGATCCGCGCCAAGCGCGAGAGTCAACGGACTGCTGCTTTCGTCTGTCATTGATTGTTGTTCCAAAAAGGGAATGATCGATTCCACGCCCTGCTTAATTTCATCGCGGCACGCCTGATACACCGCCAGGTTGCCGCCAAAGGGATCGGAGATTTCCCGCTCATGCCGTGGCAGTTCCTCCACAAATTCCCGTAGTAAAAAAATCTTCTCGCGCGCCTGTGGAAAATAGCGTGTCAAAATTTCCACATGCCCTTGGGCGAGCCCAAAAATGTAGTCCATCTCCGCCACCAATTCCGGCGTCAATTGCGTGCTCTGCTGGCCGCTGATGTCGATGCCCAGCTCGCTCATAGCCGATACAGAGTTGGTGCTGGGCGCCTGACCGTCCACGGCCGAGGTGCCGGCCGACAGCGATTCAAAGCCTCCCCGCTCCCTGGTGAGTTCGCGGAAGAAACCTTCAGCCATCGGGCTGCGGCAGATGTTGCCCGTGCAGACGAAGAGTACTTTTTTCATGGCCCAATATGCTGGGCGGCGCGGCCGGCCGATTAATCCTGCAGCGCCTTGGCGGCAATATCACTACGAACATGCGCGCCATCAAACTTTATTTTTTCCACAGCCGCATAGGCCTGATCCCGGGCCGCCGCAAGGTCCGCGCCCAGGGCCGTGACCCCTAGCACGCGCCCGCCGCTGGTGACAATCTCACCCTCCTCAAGTTTCGTGCCGGCGTGAAAGACCTTCACCCCCTCGAGCGCGTCCGCATCTTCGATGCCCTCGATCACCTTACCTTTCGGATAACTGCCGGGATAACCGCCGGACGCCATCACCACACACACGGCGGCTTCGTCGGTCCAGCTCACGTCCATCTCGGCTAAGCGCCGGTCAATACAGGCCTCGAAGAGATCCACCAGATCGGTTTGGAGCCGCATGATATACACCTGCGTTTCCGGATCGCCCCAGCGCGCGTTGAATTCCAGCACCTTCGGGCCGTCGGCCGTGAGCATCAGGCCGGGATACAGCATCCCGCGAAAATTGATCCCCTCCGCCTGACAGCCCTGCAGCCAAGGTTCCACCACGGCCGCCGCGGCCGCCTGCAGTTCCTCGTCATTGAGAAACGGCGCAGGCGAATAAGTGCCCATGCCGCCGGTGTTCAGGCCCGCGTCGCCGTCCAACGCGCGTTTGTGATCCTGTGAGGTGGGAAACAATATGTACGACCGCCCATCGGCTAGCACGTGCAGGCTCACCTCGATGCCCTCGAGCAGTTCCTGAATGACAATGCTAGCACCGGCCTCACCGAACTGCTCATCGACCATGATCGAGTCGATGGCCTCCTCGGCTTCCTCAACCGATTCGCACAGCAGCACGCCCTTGCCCAGCGCAAGGCCGTCAGCCTTCACCGCACAACGGCCGTCCAGCTCCACGGCAAACGCCTTGGCGGCCGTGGGAAAATCAAACGTACCCGAGCGCGCCGTGGGGATGTTGTGGCGCGCCATGAAATCCTGGCTGAACACCTTGCTGGATTCGAATCGGGCCGCCGACTGGTTTGGCCCCCAGATGCGCAGGCCGTGTTCCTCGAACAAATCCACGATGCCCATGGCCAGCGGATTATCCGGCCCCACCACTGTGAGGTCCGGTTTCTGTTCCTTGGCAAACATCACCAGCGCCGGCAGATCCTCCGCGCCCACCGCCACGCATTCCACCGGCTCGCCGTTGCGGGTAAACTCGCCGGCAATCCCGCCGTTGCCCGGTGCCACCCACAGCTGGGTCACGCGCTCGCTCTGCGCCAGTTTCCACGCCAGCGCATGTTCGCGTCCGCCGCCGCCAATCAATAAAACCTTCATTAGCTGAGTTTCACCTTCCCACGGCCCTTGGTCACTTCGCCGACGATCCAGGCATCATGGCCGCGGCGGCGGATGCTGCGCAACACGCTGTCGGCTTTGCTGCCGCTGACGATGGCGGTCATGCCGATGCCCATGTTAAACACCTGATGCATCTCGGTGTTGTCCACTTGGCCGTGTTTTTCGATCAGCTCAAACACCGGCAATACCGGCCAGCTGCCGCGCTCGATGGTGACTCCACAGTTTTTCGGCAGCACTCGCGGGATGTTGTCGATAAAACCGCCACCGGTCAGGTGTGCGAGCCCCTTGACCACCCGGGCGCGGCCGGGCTTGTTATAGCTTTTGAGCAACGCCTGCACCACGGGGCCGTAGCTGACGTGCACCTTGAGCAGTTCATCGCCCACGCTGCCGCCCAGCTCCGGCACGCGGATGCGTGGCTTGAGCTTGAGCGTTTCAAAAAACACCTTGCGCGCGAGGGAATAGCCGTTGGTGTGCAGCCCGCTGGAGGCCATGCCGATCACGGCGTCGCCGGGCTTAATGCCGCGCCCATCGAGCATGCGCGATTTCTCCACCACCCCGACGATGGTGCCGCTCACATCGTACTCGCCTTTCTGATAAAAGCCGGGCATCTGCGCCGTCTCGCCGCCGATCAGGGCGCAGTTGTTTTCCGCGCAGCCCTGAGCGAAGCCGGCGACGATTTCCTCAAACACATGCGGCTTCAACTCGCCGGTGCCGAGGTAATCGAGAAAGAACAAGGGCTCAGCACCGAGCACGGCAATGTCGTCCACGCAATGGTTCACCAAATCCTGCCCGATGGTGTGGTGCCGGTTCATGGCGAAGGCCACCTTGAGTTTGGTACCCACGCCGTCCACGCTGGAAACCAGCACGGGCTGCTTGTACTTGCCGGGCTTGAGCGCGAACAGACCGCCAAAGCCGCCCACCTTGCCGAGCACCTCCGGCCGCGAGGCGGCCTTGAGCAGTCGGCCAAGCCCGGATTTCAGGGAATTGCCCACCTCCAGGTTGACCCCGGCGGCCGCGTAAGCGCTCTTCGATTTTTTGCGCGAAGCCATTACAACAGTTTGGGTTGAGAATCGTCCGGCACGAGGCTGTCGGTGCGTTCGCGCCGGCGTTCCATGATGTGCTTGTCCACCGCGGCATCGTACTCCACAGGATAAATGCCATCATAACAGGCCATGCAAAAGGAATCAGCCGGTTTGTCTGTGGCGCGCACCATGCCGTCCTGGGAAAGATAATTCACCGAGTCCGCATCGAGGTACTGACAGATTTCCTCGAGCGTGTGGTTGGCCGCCATCAGTTTGCTGCGATCCGGAAAATCAATGCCATACACGCACGGGTTTTTATGCGGCGGACAACTCACCAGCACATGCACCTCCTTGGCACCGGCTTCCTTGAGGCTATTCACGCGCTTCTTGCAGGTGGTGCCGCGCACGATGGAATCGTCCACGATGATCACGCGTTTGCCCTTCACCAGATCGGTGATGAGGTTCAGCTTCACGCGCACGTTAAAATCGCGGATGAGCTGGCTCGGCTGAAGAAAGCTCCGGCCCACATAATGGTTCCGCACAAAGGCCATCTCAAACGGGATGCCGCTCTCCAGCGAATAGCCCAGCGCCGCACAGTTACCGCTGTCCGGAATGGGCACGACAATGTCGGCATCGATCGGATTTTCACGCGCCAACTCGCGCCCCATGTTCACGCGCACCTTGTAGACATTTTGATCGGCGATATTGCTGTCGGGCCGTGCAAAGTACACGTACTCAAAAATGCAAAACGACCGCTTCTCCTGCTCGGGAAACGCCTGGATACTGCGCAGGCCGTTGTCATCGATGATGACGATCTCGCCCGGCTCCACATCGCGCACAAACTTGGCCTGAATCAAATCGAGCGCACACGTCTCACTGCTCATCACATAGGCGCCATTGTCCAGTTGCCCAATGCACAGCGGCCGGAAGCCATGCGGATCACGCGCGCCGATCAGTTCCTTCTCGGTCATGATCAGGAGCGAATACGCGCCTTTCAGCTTGCGGATGGTGGACACCAGCGTGTTGTCGCCGTTGTCGGTCGGCTGCGCGAGCCAGTGCAAAACGATTTCGCTGTCGACGGTGGTTTGAAAAATGGAACCGCGCTCCTCCAGCTCCTCGCGCAACGCCGCCGCGTTGGTGAGGTTGCCGTTATGGGCAATGGCAATCTGTCCGCGAAAACAATCGACGGTGAGCGGCTGGGCATTGCCGATATGCGAACTGCCCGTGGTGGAATATCGCGTGTGGCCGATGGCCATTTTGCCGACCAACTCGTGCAGCACCTCCCCTTTGAAAACCTGCGGCACGAGCCCCATGCCCTTGTGTTGCCGGAAAAGTTTGCCGTCGCAGGCCACGATGCCGGCACTTTCCTGACCGCGATGTTGCAGGGCGTACAGGCCGTAGTAGGTCAGCTCCGCGGCGTTGGGGTGACCGTACACGCCGAACACGCCGCAGTAATGCTTGGGATGAGTTTGCTCCTCCATGTTCAGGCCATCGCGTTACCAATTGAATTCCACCAGAGATCGTGCAAGCCCGCAACCTCCCAGGCATGCTCGCCGGCGGATGTTTTGAGCTTAAGCTGTTTGCCCCCCACCTTGCCGATTCGCTGGGCCGGCACCCCCACCAACTTGGCGCGTTCGACTGCCTTCACCGCGTCGAGTTCGGAAGTGGTGATGACCACGCGTCCATGGCTTTCGCCAAAGAGCAGCGCATCGAGGCGCACATCCTCGATCGCCGATAAATCAATTTCGGTTCCAAGAAAACGTGGCGTGTTGCGGGCTTCCAGTTCAGAAAATGTGCACTCGGCCAACGCCACCGCCAATCCGCCCTCAGCGCAGTCGTGCGCGCTTTTTACCAACCCGCTCTGAATGAGCCCCAGCAGCGTGGTGCCCAATGTGCGTTCGGTATCCAAATCGCAGCGGGGCGGCGTCCCGTTCTTGGTGTCATGTGCCACCTGCAGATACGCAGATCCGCCCAGTCCCTGTAGAGCGTCGCCTTCGGCAACCGGTTCCCCAAGCAGAATCACCGCATCCCCTTCGTCCTTAAACCATTGGGTGATGACATGGCTCTCATCCTCCACCAAACCGGCCATGGCCACGGTAGGGGTGGGATCGATGGCGCCGTCTGGGTTTTGATTATAAAGACTCACATTCCCGCCCGTCACCGGTGCATCGAAGGCTGTGCAACCTTCAGCCAAGCCGCGCACCGATTCCTTGAGCTGCCAGAAGAGTTCGGGGTTGTGCGGGTTGCCAAAATTCAAATTATCCGTGGTGCCGATCGGGGTGGCTCCGCTGCAGGCGAGATTACGCGCGCACTCGGCCACCGCGGCCTTGGAGCCTTCGTAGGGATCCAGATACACATGCGCCGCGTTGCAATCCACGGCCAGTGCCACGAGTTTCTCGGGGAACTCCTCACGGTCATCGCCACCGGGCACACTGTCGGCCTTGATTCGAATCACGGCGGCGTCGCTGCCGGGATTCACCATCGTGTTGGCGCGCACCATGTGATCATACTGGCGATAGACCCAGTTCTTGGAGGCAATGCTGGGCCATTCGAGCAACTGCTCCAGTGCCTCGGTGGGATCATCCAAATCCTCGACGCCCTCAAGCGTGTAGCGGCGCACATCGGCAAGGTAAGCCGGTTCGCGCGCTTCGCGATGATAGATGGGCGCGTCATCAGCGAGCTTGCTGGCCGGCAGATCGGCCACCACTTCGCCGTGATTTTTTACCACCATCTGGCCGGTGTCGGTCACGAAACCGATCTCCGCCCAGGGCAAATCCCATTTATCAAAGATCCGTTTCACCTCTTCCTCGCGCCCCTTGGTCACGATGATGAGCATGCGCTCCTGCGATTCGCTCAGCAACACCTCGTACGGTGTCATGCCGGGGCTGCGTTGCGGCACCTTGGCCAAATCAATCTCAATCCCCGTGCCGCCGCGTGCCGCGGTTTCGCAAGTGGAACAAGTGAGCCCGGCAGCGCCCATGTCCTGAATGCCGGCCACGGCGCCGGTGGCCAGCAACTCGAGGCAGGCTTCCATGCAAAGCTTTTCCATGAACGGATCACCCACCTGCACCGCGCTGCGCTGTTGTTCGGCCGATTCTTCAGTCAGATCCTGCGACGCGAACGCGGCCCCAGCCAAACCATCGCGGCCGGTGGCCGGGCCCACGTAAAATACGGGATTTCCCACGCCCTTGGCCGCACCGCGCGCGATCTGGTCATGACGCAACACACCCAGCGCAAAGGCGTTCACCAACGGATTCCCCTCGTAGCTCTTGTCGAAATAAACTTCACCCGCCACGGTCGGAATACCGAAGCAGTTGCCGTAATGCGCAATACCGCTCACCACGCCCCGGAAAAGCCGGCGGACTTCACTGTTATCGAGTTGCCCGAATCGGAGGGAGTTGATCGCGCAAACCGGACGCGCGCCCATGGTAAAGATATCCCGAATGATCCCGCCCACTCCAGTGGCCGCACCCTGAAACGGCTCCACAGCGCTGGGGTGATTATGGCTCTCAATCTTGAAGGAAATGGCGAGGTTATCGCCGATATCCAATATGCCGGCATTCTCCTCACCGGCTCCCACCAACACGCGCGGGGATTTGACTGGGAACCCTTTAAGTAACGGGCGAGTGTTCTTATACGAACAATGCTCGCTCCACATCACGCTGAAGATGCCGAGCTCGGTATAGTTGGGTTCGCGCCCGATGATCTCCTGGATACGCTCATATTCCTCCGGCGTGAGGCCGTGTTCGGCGATGAGTTCCGGGGTGATGGAAGGATCGGCGGCCACTAGGTGTTGAGGGGAGCAGGGTTCAGGGCGGCAATGAGACTTTCGAAAATCAGGCGGCCATCATCCTCATTAAGGGCGGTCTCGGCGGCGCGTTCCGGATGCGGCATCATGCCGGCCACATTCCGACCGGCGTTGCAGATGCCCGCAATATTTTTGAGTGAGCCGTTGGGATTGGCATGATCCGTCACATCGCCCTCGCGGTCGGCATACTGGAAGAGGATCCGGTCATCGGCCTCCAGTTCCTCCAGCGTTTGCGCATCGCAAAAGTAATTGCCTTCACCATGCGCAATGGGAATGCGCAGGACCTTGCCCTCCGGCACTTTGTTGGTGAATGGCGAATGGTGTGTGCCCACCTTGAGATACACATGCTCGCAGCGGAACTGCAGTGAACGGTTCCGAATGAGCGCGCCGGGCAACAGTCCGGCTTCACAGAGAATTTGGAATCCATTGCAAATGCCGAGCACATGGCCGCCTTGATCCGCGAATTCTCTCACCGCCTGCATCACCGGGCTGAAACGCGCAATGGATCCGGTACGGAGGTAGTCGCCGTAGCTGAACCCGCCCGGCACCAGCACGGCATCCACATCGCCCAGGGAACTTTCCTTGTGCCAGAGAAGACAGGTGGGATGCCCCAAGACATTCTGCAATACATGCACACAATCCTGATCGCAGTTGGAGCCGGGAAACTGGAGAACGGCGAACTTCATCAGTCCTCGAGCTTGAGCCGGTAATCCTCGATATTCGGGTTGGCCAGAAATTTGTCGGCGTACTCGCTGAGCTTGGCCTTCACCGTTTCAGCGTCACCATCCATCTCGATCTCGATGTATTTGCCGACCCGTACCTCACCCACGCCGGTGCAGCCCATGTGCTCGAGGGCGGTCTGAACGGTCTTCCCTTGCGGATCGAGCACCTCCGGTTTTGGGGTAATAATGACTTTGGCCTTCATCAGTGGCTGCGCCCCTGAAAAACCGTATTTATCGCGCACCGGTCAAGGGGAATTGGTGAGTGTT
>JAYQQG010000062.1:0-19466 GCA_038145765.1 Verrucomicrobiales bacterium | reverse complement strand
GGGGTACGTGCACACGGTGCGTTCGGCCAAGAAATTGATTGAGCGCCAGACTCCTGAAGTGTGGGACGTGCTTGAAGAAGTGACCAAGGGCCATCCGGTAATGCTTAACCGCGCCCCAACGCTGCACCGATTATCTGTTCAGGCGTTTGAGCCGGTCCTGATTGAAGGCTCGGCGATTCGAGTGCATCCGCTGGTTTGTACTGCGTACAACGCAGACTTTGATGGCGACCAAATGGCCGTACACGTGCCGCTCTCGGTGGAAGCACAAATGGAGGCGCGCCTGCTGATGCTTGCGCCAAATAATATCTTCAGTCCATCCAGCGGCAAGCCGATCATGACGCCGACACAGGATATCACGCTGGGTTCCTACTACCTCACTGTGGAGCCACGTCAGTTGCCCAGCAAGAAGGGCAAAAAGGAAGAGCGTATTCCTTTGTTCGCGAACATGGAGGAAGTCTTCTTCGCACTGGACGAAGAGGATATTGATCACCATTCGCGCATTCACTTGGCGAACCCGGACCGGGGCAAGGATACGGTGTATGGTGACAAGGACGCTGCGATCATTTCAACCACAGCGGGTCGAGTGGTGTTTAGCGAGATTTGGCCTGAGGAATTGGGCTTCCCGAACTTTGAGGTGGCTAAAGGCAAGCTGGGCGAATTGATCGCGGACTCCTACAAATTTGCCGGTCAAAAGAAAACCGTGGTGGCACTGGATCGGCTCAAGGAACTGGGCTTTAAGGAGGCGACCAAGGCCGGTGTTTCCATTGGCGTGGATGACATGATTATCCCAGCCGAAAAGAGCCAACAAATTAAGGCGGCTCAAAAGGAGATTGATGATGTGGAGAAGCAGTACCGCAAGGGTGTGATTACCCCGGGGGAACGCTACAACAAGATCATCGATATCTGGACGCATGCGACCGATAAGATTTCCAACGTGATGTTGGAGACACTTGAATCGAACCAGGGTAAGGACGAATACAACCCCGTGGCGTTGATGGTGGATTCCGGAGCGCGGGGCAACCGTCAACAGGTGCGTCAGCTCGCCGGTGTGCGGGGACTAATGGCCAAACCGAGCGGTGATATTATTGAGAAGCCTATTCTCTCCAATTTCCGCGAAGGATTGACGGTACTCGAGTACTTTATCTCCACGCACGGAGCGCGTAAGGGATTGGCTGACACCGCGCTGAAGACTGCGGACTCGGGGTACATGACTCGTAAGCTCGTGGACGTGGCGCAGGACGTTATCATCCAGGAAACCGATTGCCAAACCACCAATGGTATTTGGCTGGAAGCGATCTACGAGGGTGAAGAAGAGGTTGTGCACCTGGCCGACCGCCTTGTGGGGCGCCATTCCTGCGAAGATGTCATCAATCCGTTTAACCCGGATGAATTCTTTGTGCGCTCCGGCGAAGAGATTGATGAAAAGAAAGCGGCCGCCATTGAAGACGCCAACATCGAAAAGGTGAAGGTACGCTCCGTGCTCACCTGCGAGGTGCGTCACGGTGTGTGTGCTCACTGCTACGGCCGGAACTTGGCCACAGGCAAGACCGCTGAACACGGCCAGGCGGTCGGGATCATTGCCGCTCAATCCATCGGTGAGCCGGGGACGCAGTTGACCATGCGGACTTTCCACATTGGTGGCACCGCGTCTTCAGTCTTTAAGCAGCCCGAAATCGCTGCGCGCGAAGGCGGTGTGCTGAAGTATGAGGGGCTCCGCATTGTGGACCTAGAAGACGGCAGTCACATTGTGCTGAACAAAAACGGCCGGGTCAGCATTCATGACGCGAAGACAGACGCTGAACTGGAGGATTACGATATCCCGATTGGCGCGGTGATCTCCGTGGCCGACGGTGAGACCGTTAAAAAGGGGCAAACCTTTGTACAATGGGATCCTTACAATGTGCCGATTCTTTCCGAGAAAGGCGGAAAAATCGTGTTCCACGATATAATTGAGGGCGTGACCATGGATCACGAAGTGGATCCGGCGACCGGTCAGGAATCCATGGTGATTATTGAGCACAAAGAAGACCTCCACCCGCAATTGATTGTGGAAGACACCAAGGGGCATGCTGTGGCGGATTATCCAATTCCTGCCGGCGCGCACGTAACGGTAGATGAAGGCGACAAGATCGCCCCGGGTACATTGCTGGCCAAGACGCCTCGGAAAACATCCAAGACCAAGGATATTACCGGCGGTCTACCACGGGTATCGGAGCTCTTTGAAGCGCGTCAACCGAAGGATGCCGCCGAGATCGCGAAGATCGATGGCGTGGTGGATTTCGGGCCCATCGTACGCGGTAAACGTTTGCTCATTCTTACCAATGAAGCCACGGGTGAAGAGGAGGAACATCTCGTGCCGATCGGTAAACACTGCATTGTGTTCAAGGGCGACTTCGTGAAAAAGGGTCAGCAGTTGACCGAAGGACCGATCCTGCCACATGACATTTTGGACATCCTCGGCGTGCACGCGTTGCAGGCCTTCCTTGTGAATGAGGTGCAGGAGGTGTACCGCCTTCAGGGGGTGACGATTAACGACAAACACATCGAGATGATTGTGCGTCAGATGCTCCGCAAGGTGCGCATCACCGAGTCGGGCGACACCACATTCCTGTGGGGTGAGCAGGTCGACAAGGTGACGTTCGAGATTGAGAACGAGCGCATCGAGGAAATGGGCGGTCAACCCGCCGAAGCGAGCCCGGTATTGCTGGGCATTACCAAGGCCTCGGTGGAAACCGAGAGCTTCTTGTCCGCGGCATCCTTCCAGGATACCACCCGTGTGCTGACTGAAGCGGCCACGCTCGGCAAGAAAGATACGCTCCACGGCTTTAAGGAAAATGTGATCATGGGTCACATCATCCCGGCAGGCACGGGCTTTGACGGTCACCGTAAGTTAAACCTCAAACCGCTGGTGGACCCGGTGGAGATGGACGAGGAAACCAACCTGTTGCTCGCTTCAGGTAACGAAGAGCCGAACCCGTTGGTGGGATAAACAAACCGAAGTGGGAGCACAAAAAAGTGTGATGAGAATCTTTTTGGAAAAAAAGTAAGAAAACTTGTTGCACTGGGGATAACCTTTGGTAATATCCCGCCCCCGTTTGCCAAAAACAGCGCGGTAACGTGCTTTTTTGCAAGGTATTTAAGACAAAATGCCAACCATTAACCAGTTGATCCGCAAAGGGCGGAAGAAGATCAAGGAGAAGAGCACCTCTCCGGCTTTGCAGAATTGTCCCTTCCGACAAGGGGTATGTCTGCAGGTGTATACCCGTACACCGAAGAAACCCAACTCCGCCATGCGGAAAGTGGCCAAGGTGCGCCTGACGAATGGTCAGGAGATTATCGCCTACATCCCGGATGAAGGCCACAACCTGCAGGAGCACAGCATCGTGCTGGTGCGCGGCGGCCGGGTGAAGGATTTACCGGGTGTGCGATACCACGTGGTGCGGGGTCAACGCGATGCACAGGGCGTGGAGAAACGCCGAGTGAGCCGCTCCAAGTACGGCGTGAAACGCCCGAAGGCAGACAAAAAGTAAAAATTTAATAGACGATGTCACGACGACGCAGAGCAGTTAAACGAGAGATTTATCCGGATGTCCAATTTGGCAGCCGGCTGGTCGGCCGTTTGGTCAACACCGTCATGGAACGCGGCAAACGCAGCGTCGCCCAACGGATTGTCTACGGTGCCTTTGACCAGATTGTGGATAAGCAGGAAGGCACCACAGCCTTGGAGGTGTTGGAGCGTGCGGTGGAAAACGCCAAGCCGCGTCTCGAAGTCAAGAGCCGCCGTGTGGGCGGTGCCACCTATCAGGTGCCGATGGAGGTCACTGGGGATCGTTCCGAGGCGTTGGCGCTTCGTTGGATTGTTCAGTTTGCCAAATCCCGCAAGGGAACCCCGATGGGGAATGCCTTGGCCAAAGAAATTTTAGAAGCCTACGAAGGCGAAGGAAGCTCCATCCGGCGGCGCGACGAAGTGCACCGAATGGCTCAGGCGAACAAGGCGTTCGCCCACTTCCGCTGGTAGGACAGTTTGCAGATGAATTCGCTCCGGGCCGACGATTTTCCCGGAGCGTTTTTTTAGTCGAATAGAGAAGATGGAAACAGCAGCAGAAAAAGACACCAGCGCGTTGAACTCGCCGAACCGCGAGTACACGCTGGAGCGCACTCGGAACATCGGCATTGCCGCGCATATCGACGCCGGCAAAACGACCACCACCGAGCGCATCCTCTTTTACACGGGCCTGAGCCACAAGATCGGTGAAGTACACGATGGCAACACCGTGACCGACTGGATGGAACAGGAACGAGAGCGCGGTATTACCATTACCTCGGCGGCTACCACGTGTTTTTGGAAACAGGCCGATGATGGCACGACCAAGCTGTGGTCTGGAGTGGGCCATCGCGTGAACATTATCGATACCCCGGGCCACGTGGATTTCACCGCTGAGGTGGAGCGTTCCATGCGTGTGCTGGATGGTGCGGTGGCAGTTTTCTGTGGCGTCGCCGGCGTGCAACCCCAGTCCGAGACCGTTTGGCGTCAGGCCACTAAATACAACGTTCCGCGGATCGCATTCGTCAATAAGATGGATCGGACAGGCGCAAATTTTGCCAACGTAGTGGCGGAAATGCGCGAGCGCCTCGGGGCTCCTGCGTATCCGGTTGGTATCCCGATTGGTTCAGAGGATAACCTCAAGGGAATGATCGATGTGGTTAACCAAAAGGCGTTGATCCACGATCCATCCGATGACTTTGGTTCCAAGATTGACGTCGAGGAACTCGAGGGCGATCTCAAGGACACGGCTGAGATGGCCTATCAGGAATTGCTCGAGGCGGTGGGCGATCGCGATGAGGAGATCATGGAAATGCTCCTCGAAGACAAGACACCCGATGCCACCCAGCTCAAGCAGGCCATCCGTCGCCTGACCGTTGCCGGTGAATTCGTGCCGGTTCTGGGTGGCTCCGCCTTTAAGAACAAGGGCGTGCAGCCGATGGTGGATGCCGTGATCGATTATCTGCCTTCCCCACTGGACGTAAATGTGCAGTCCGGGGCCGATCCGGATGACGAAACCAAGATTACGGAATTTCCCGCCGACGATAATGCGCCGTTCTGTTCTCTGGCGTTCAAGCTGTGGACCGATCCCTTCGCAGGCAAGCTCGTTTTCTTCCGCGTTTACAGCGGCCAGATCAGTAAAGGCGATACGATGTACAACCCGCGGACCCGTAAAAAGGAACGCGTGAACCGGATCATGATGATCCAGGCCGACAAGCAGGAGAATGTCGAAACCGTGTACGCCGGCGACATCGCTGCCTTGGTGGGGATTCGCAACATCACCACCGGGGACACCCTGTGCACGCCGGACATTGATGTCTGCCTCGAGCCGCCCACCTTCCCTGAGCCCGTTATTTCCATGGCCATCGAGCCTGACTCCAAGGCGGATCAGGAAAAAATGGCGGGTGGACTACAGGCATTGGCCGAGGAAGATCCCACTTTCAAATGCTACACCGATGAGGAAACCGGCCAGACGCTCGTGGCCGGCATGGGTGAGCTGCACCTCGAGATTATTCGGGATCGCCTGATGCGCGAGTTTAAGGTGCAGGCACAATCCGGTGCCCCCCAGATCGCCTATCGCGAAACCATCACCGCAGCTTCTGAGGGGCGCGGACTCTTCAAGAAACAATCCGGTGGTCGCGGTCAGTATGGCGACGCCACCATCACTATCGAGCCCACCGAACGGGGCAGTGGTGTAGAGGTGGAAAACAAGATTGTGGGCGGCGTGATTCCCCGCGAATACATCCCCGCCGTGGAAAAGGGAATTCTCGAAACTATCGCCGGCGGAGTGCTGGCTGGGTATGAGATGATCGACATGAAAATTTCCATTGTCGATGGTAGCTTCCACGAGGTGGACTCCAACGAGCTCGCATTCAAAATGGCCGGCATTTTGGCCATGAAAGAAGCCGTGGCCAAAGCCAAGCCCGTTCTACTCGAGCCGATGATGAAAGTGGAAGCCACCACACCCGATGAATATCAAGGTGACATCATTGGCGACATGAACCGCCGTCGGGGCGAAGTGCAGGGGATTGACTCCAAACCCTCCGGCACGGTCATCACCGCGAAAATTCCGCTGGCCCAAATGTTTGGTTACGCCACGGATATTCGTTCGCTGTCCAGTGGCCGGGCCTCCTATTCCATGGAGCCGGACACATTCGAGCAGGTGCCCGCCAGCATCTCAGAGGAAATTTTGGAGAAGGCCAAGAAGTAAGGAAATAATATGGCTGCAGGACAACAAATTCGTATTCGACTCAAGGGCTTCGACCACCGCGTGTTGGACAAGTCGTCCTCCGAGATTGTAGAGACCGTCAAACGCACAGGGAGCCGAGTGGCAGGGCCCATTCCGCTGCCGACGCGCCGCGAACGGTTCACGATGACGCGTTCACCGCACGTGAACAAGAAGAGTCAGGAAACCTTTGAGCAACGGACGCACAAGCGTTTGATTGATATTTTGCAGCCAACCCCGGCGACAGTAGATGAGCTGAAGAAGCTCAACTTGCCGGCTGGCGTGGACATTAACATTAAAATTTTCTAGCGAAATGATCGGTCTAATTGGCAAGAAACTGGGGCAAACCCGCGTGTATGATTCCAACGGGAATGCGGTTTGCGTGACCGTGGTGCATGCCGGTCCCAATCGTGTGCTGCAGGTAAAGAATGCCGGTAGCGCGGATGGCTATAACGCGGTGCAACTGGGTTACGATGATCAGGCCAAGCCGGAACGTCAGCCCAAGCCGTTGCGTGGTCATTTCGAAAAGCAGGGTGGCAAAAGCGTCAAGCAGGTTAAGGAGTTCCGCGATTATTCGTTGGAGGTAACCACCGGCGATGAAGTGCCCGTGACGATTTTTGAGGCTGGCGATTTTGTGGACGCCATTGCCGATACCAAGGGGCGTGGTTTTCAGGGTGTAGTGAAGCGTTGGAATTTCGGCGGTGGCCCGGCCAGCCATGGTCAAAAAGGCTGGTTCCGCCGTCCCGGCGGTATCGGCGCCTGCGCCACACCCGGTTGGGTGGTGCCCGGCAAGAAAATGGCCGGCCACATGGGCCAGGAAAGCCGCACTGTACAAAACCTCGAGGTCATTCAGGTGCGTGAAGATGACGGCGTGCTCCTGATTAAAGGGGCCATTCCCGGCTCTAAGGGCGACTATGTGGTCATCCGGGAAGCCAAAAAACGACCGAAAGCAGCCAAAGCATAAACCGGCATACGAGGCACGATGATGGAACTTGATGTAAAGACACTTTCAGGCAGCGACAACGGTAAGGTGGCCGTGGGCTTTGATCTGGTGGAAGCCGATAAGGGCAATCAGGCGGTGCACGATGTGGTAGTTGCCTACATGGCTGCTCAACGCATGGGCACTGCAAACGCCAAGACCCGCGGTGAAGTGAGTGGAACAGGCAAGAAGCCGTGGCGCCAGAAAGGCACCGGCCGCGCCCGGACGGGTTCTCGGCGTACTCCAATTTTTACCGGAGGTGGCGTGGCACATGGTCCTCGCCCTCGTGATTACTCCAAGAAAGTAAACACCAAGACCCGCCGACTGGCGTTGCGCAAGGCATTGACCGAGCGAATCAATGATGGCGAGGTGATCGTGGTGGATTCGCTGAAGCTGGAGTCGCACAAGACCAAGGCCTTGGCTGAGCAAATTGAATCGCTGGCTCCGAAAGGCACGGTGTTGCTGGTGACCGGCGAGCCCGATGGTAATCTGGCCCTGGCCGCCCGTAATATTCCGCTGGTGGAATTGGTGGAGGCTGATTCCTTGAATACCTACGAGGTGCTTCGCCCGGATACGGTGATTATCTCAAAAGACGCCCTCGAAAAAGTGGCCAACCGGCTGAACACGAAAGCGAGTTAATGAATTCTTTTACCGTCATCAAGGGTCTGCACGACTCCGAGAAATCGCAGCACCTGAAGGATCTGTTTACTTTTCGCCGCACCAAGGGGATGAAAGAGGATGTGGACCGGCAGTACACGCTGCGCGTGGATGTGCGTGCCAATAAACACCAGATTCGTCAGGCTGTGGAAGAGTTGTTTCCCAAAGTGAAAGTGGCGGCGGTGAATACTTCCCGTGTGAATGGTAAAACCAAGCGTGCCCGCACCCGCGTGGCCGGCCGGACTTCCGACTGGAAAAAGGCGCTGATCACGTTGAAAGAAGGCGAGATCGAACTGTTGTAAGGAGATTGAGAGATGCCCATCCGTTCCTATAAACCCGTGACCCCCTCGCAGCGCTACATCAAGCGCTCCACCTTTGAGGAGATCACCAAGACCAAGCCCGAAAAGGCGTTGGTTAAGATCAAGAAAAAGACCGGCGGCCGCAACAGTGATGGTCACATCACCATGCGGGGCATCGGTGGCGGTGCGAAGCAGAAGATTCGCAACGTGGATTTCCGCCGTCGTTTTGCCCGCGACAAGTATGGCGAAAACGCAACGGTCGAAGGTACTGTGACGGCCATTGAGTACGATCCCATGCGTTCGTCCCGGATTGCCCTTGTGGAATACAAGGACAATGAGAAACGCTATATCATTGCCGCCAAAGGCATGGATGTCGGCCACAAGATTTATAGTGGCCCCGATGCGGAACCCGAGTCGGGCAACGCCTTGCCGCTGGCAAAGATTCCGGCTGGCACAGCCATTCACAACATTGAGTTGACCCAGGGCAAGGGCGGGCAAATTGTTCGTGCCGCCGGGTCCTCAGCCACAGTGATGGCCAGTGACAAGGAATACGCTCAGATCAAGCTGCCCTCCGGCGAAATCCGCCGTGTGAATGCCAACTGTTGGGCAACCGTAGGCGTGGTGGGCAATGCCGATCACGAGAAGCAGGTCATTGGCAAGGCCGGCAATACCCGGCATCGCGGTCGTCGCGGTATCACTCGCGCGGTGGCAAAGAACCCGCACGATCACCCGATGGGTGGGGGTGAGGCCAAAACCTCCGGTGGCGGTCACCCGGTGACCCCTTGGGGGGTCATCACCAAGGGTTACAAAACCCGCTCCAAGAAGAAGTACTCCAACAAATTTATCCTCGTACGCCGTGATGGTCGGCCGATGAAACGGAAGTAAGCTGCTATGGCACGTTCAATCAAGAAAGGTTACTACACCGACGCCAAGCTTCTCGGCAAGGCGATGAAGGCAAAGGAATCCGGTTCGACCAAGCCGATCAAAACTTGGTCACGGCGTTCCACGATCATGCCCGAGTTTGTGGGGCTAACGTTTAATGTACATAACGGCAAACAGTTTCTGCCGGTGTACGTGAGTGAAAATATGGTCGGCCATAAGCTGGGCGAATTTTCACCGACCCGCCAATTCCGCGGCCACACCGCCCATGTGAAACGGGAGACCCGCTAAGATGAATATTACTGCCACAACCCGGAACGTCCGCATGTCGCCGAAGAAGGTGCGTGAAGTGACCCGCCAAATCGCCGGCTTGCCGGTGGCGCAGGCTCAGGCTGTGCTAGCCAACATTCCGCGCAAGTCCGCGCGGCTCGTTGCCGAGACATTGAAGTCTGCTGTAGCCAATGCGGCGCACATCAGCCAGGAGTGGAACGAGGGTGAGATCCAGAATAAAGTGGCTGAGATCAAGGAATCCATTCAAAACAAAACCACGAAGAAGGGCACGCTAGCCCGCAAGTACCGCCATCTGAAGGCGGATTTAGCCAAGTACGAGGCGTTCCTCGACTCGGATAAAAAGCTGGCGGCAGACAGTCTGGTGATCAAGGAAGCCATGGCCGGCGCGGCTACGCCGTTGCGTCGCTGGCGCACGCGTGCGCGGGGCGGTGGCACGTCCATCATCAAGCGCACCAGCCACATCCGCATTACCCTCTCCGACGAGCAATAGGATTTAATACCATGGGACAAAAGAGCAATCCAATCGGCCTACGTCTGGCAGTCAACAAGGACTGGGCCTCCAAGTGGTATGCGGACAAAAAGAACTTTGCCAACTACCTCACGGAAGATCGGGCGATCCGCAAGTTGTTGTTTGAGAAACTGTCCGGTGCCGCCGTGACCAAGATTCTCATTGAGCGGGCCACGCAGCGTGTGCGTATCAAGATATTGACCGCGCGTCCGGGCGTGGTGATTGGCCGGCGCGGCGCGGAAATTGACAAGATCAAGGAGCAGCTTGCCCGCATGACCGGCAAAGAGGTCTACGTGGACATCCAGGAAATTCGCAAACCGGAGATTGATGCGCAGCTCGTGGCCGAAAACGTGGCCCAGCAGCTTGAGCGCCGGATCATGTTCCGTCGCGCCATGAAGCGTGCGGTGCAGATGGCGATGGATTTCGGGGCCGAGGGGATTCGTATCCGTTGCGCTGGCCGATTGGGCGGTGCGGAGCTGTCCCGCGTGGAGCAATACCTGGAGGGGCGCGTGCCGTTGCACACACTCCGGGCGAACATCGATTACGGTTTTACCGAGGCCAAGACCAAGGCCGGCATCCTCGGCATTAAGTGCTGGATTTGTACCGGTGAGGATAAACCCTCGAACAAGGGCGCTGAAGTCATTGAGACCGGCGCGGCCGAGAGCAAGTAAGCAGAAGGAAAAAGAAATACCATGGCCAAGCAAATTCCAGCCCGCGTCAAGTACCGCAAGATGCATCGTGGCAGTCGTGCCGGCATCGCGTGGAAGGGTTCTGATGTGTCTTTCGGTGAATATGGATTGCAGGCGCTGGATCGGGCCTGGATTACCACCCGCCAGATTGAGGCCTGTCGGCAAACAATCACCCGTAAAATGAAGCGGCGCGGCAAGGTGTGGATTCGCATCTTCCCGCACAAATCCTACACAAAGAAACCGTTGGAAGTGCGGATGGGTAAGGGTAAGGCCGGAGTGGAAGGCTGGGTGGCCGTGGTGCGTCCGGCAAACATGCTGTTTGAAATTTCCGGTGTCAGCGAGGGTTTGGCCAAGGAGGCCTTGGCTCTGGCCGCCGCCAAACTGCCGATCAAAACCCGTATGATCAAGCGCTAGCCATGAAGATGACCGAAATCAAGGAAATGCCCCCCGTAGAATTGCAGGCCAAGAGCCGCGAACTCCGAACGGAGTTGTTTAACCTAAACCTGCAGAAGTCCATTGGCACGCTTGAAAAACCGCATCGGATCAGCGAGCTTCGCAAGGACATCGCCCGGGTGGAGACGGCCCTGAGCGCCAAGAAACAGGAGGCGGCTTCGGCCTAAAGGAATTTTGACCCATGAGTGAAGCGACAGAAAAACATCGCAAACAGCGCCAAGGCGAAGTGGTTTCGGCCGCGGCCGACAAGACCATTGTGGTAAGGGTGAAGCGCCGCGTGCGGCATCCGCTCTACAAGAAAGTGGTGACGCGCTATAAGAAATTTTACGCCCACGACGAGGACAATAAGGCCCAGGCCGGCGATCAGGTGCGCATTCAGGAATGCCCGCCGAAATCCAAGCTCAAGCGCTGGGAATTGCTCGAAGTGGTGGGTGGCTAATCCAGGAGATCTGAAGAAATGTTGCAGTTACGATCAGTTTGTGATGTGGCCGATAACACGGGGGCCAAGCGCGCGGCGATTATCCACGTGCTCGGCGAAGCCAAGCGCTACGGCGAGATTGGTGATGTGGTAAAGGCTCACATCAAGGAAGCGGCCCCTGATGGCAGCGTGAAAAAGAGCGAAGTGGTGGATGCTGTGGTGGTACGCACCCGTCGTGCGATCCGGCGGGCGGATGGTTCTTATCTGCGCTTTGACAACAATGCGGTAGTGATCATCGATAAAGAAGGCGCGCCGCGAGGCACGCGCATCTTTGGTCCCGTGGCGCGTGAGCTGCGTGAGCAAAAGAAATTCATGAAGATTATCTCGCTCGCCCCGGAGGTCCTGTAAAATGAGCACCAAAGCGGAATACAAAGTGAAATCTGGCGATGAGGTGGTCATCCTCGCCGGCGAACACCGTGAGCGAACCGCCAAGATCGTTCGGTTTGTGAATGATGGGGACCGTGTGGAAGTGGAAGTAGACGGACTTGAGGACGAGGACAAGGTGATCAAGCATCAGCGCCGCAGCCAAGAGTTTCCAAACGGCACGCGCTTGTTCCTGAACCCGACCGTGCATGTGTCGAATGTGATGAAAAAATCCCGCTGGGACGCACGTCCGGCGCGAGCCAACTAATTTGAAGCAAGATGGAATCGAGACTGTACAAGAAGTATACCGATGAGGTGAAGCCGGCCCTGCAAAGTGAGCGGGGCTACGCCAACGTGCACCAGATTCCCGGTCTTGAAAAGATCGTGGTGCGCATGGGGGTAGACGCCACCCTCGAGAAATCCGCGCTGGATGACGCGGTCAAGGACATGACCACCATCACCGGACGCAAACCGGTGATTGATAAATCCCGCAAGGCGGTTTCAAACTTTAAACTGCGCGAAGGTCAGGCCATTGGCTGCCACGTGACACTGCGCCGTGAAGTGATGTGGGAATTTATGGATCGGCTGACCTCCGCGGCCTTGCCCCGGATTCGTGATTTTCGCGGAATTAGCCCGCGTGGGTTTGATGGTCACGGCAACTATTCCATGGGAGTGAGCGATCAATCAATCTTCCCGGAGATCGAGCTGGACAAGGTGAAACGCACGCAGGGAATGGACATTACCTTTGTCACCTCAGCCGAGACAAATGAAGAGGCCAAAGATCTGCTCACCAAGCTGGGCATGCCGTTTGCGAAAAAATAAGGAATATTTGATATGGCGAAAAAAAGTTGGATAGCCCGGAATAAGAAGAAAGCCCGCGCGGTGGCCAAATATGCCGCCAAGCGAGCGGAGCTGAAGGCCGCCGGCGATTATGAGGCGCTCTCACAGTTGCCCCGAAACGCCAGTCCGGTGCGCGTGGTGAACCGTTGTGAGCTCACCGGTCGCCGTCACGGGTTTATCCGTAAGTTCGGCCTGAGCCGCATTGCCTTTCGTGAGGCGGCGGTGAGCGGCTTGATTCCTGGAGTCACAAAAGCGAGCTGGTAATTACGATGGATACTGTAGCCGACATGCTAACTTGTGTGCGCAACGCCAATCAGGCGTTAAAGCCAAACGTGGTAGTGCGCCATTCTAAACTTAAGGAAAACATTGCCCGCATCCTCAAGCAGGAGGGTTATGTGCGCGATTATTCCGTGAGTGGCGATGAAACAACCAAGAAACGCGAGCTTCAGATTGACCTGAAGTTTAAGGCTCGCAAAGGCGTCATTGCCGGGCTCAAGCGCGTGAGTAAGCCGGGGCTGCGCCAATATGTGGCGGTGGATGAGATTCCCCGCGTGTTGGGCGGTTTGGGCGTTGCGATTTTAAGTACCCCGAAAGGGGTGTTGACCGGTCAGGAAGCCCGGGATCAAAAGGTGGGCGGCGAAGTGCTCGCTCATGTTTGGTAAATCAAGTTAGCCGAGAAAAAGGAACGAACGATGTCGCGTATTGGAAAAAAACCTGTGCCGGTGCCGGATGCCGTGAAAGTGGCGATCGACGGCCGCACGGTGTTGGTGGAAGGCCCGAAGGGCAAGCTGCAGTTGGATTTGCCGGACCACACCGAGGCCAAGCTGGAGGAGGGTCAGGTGTTGGTGACCCGCGAGAGCGATGAAAAGCGCGCCAAGGCCATGCACGGTTTGGCCCGTTCACTGATCAACAACATGGTGGTGGGTGTGGAGCAAGGTTTCGTGAAGAAACTCGAAATCAACGGGGTTGGCTTCAAGGCGGCCGTGAAAGGCAACGTGATCAATCTGAATCTCGGTTATTCCCATGAAATTAATCACGAGATTCCAGCGGGGATCACCGTGACGGTGGAGAATAACACCAGTGTCACCGTTGAGGGCGCTGACAAAGCTGTGGTCGGCAAGGTGGCCGCTGAGGTGCGTTCCTATTATCCCGTAGAACCCTATAAGGGCAAGGGCGTGCGCTATCACGATGAGCACGTGGTCCGCAAGCAGGGCAAGCAAGTCCAGTAATTTTGAACCGCAGATAAGACGATGAGAACCGAGGTAAAACGCAAGATTGAGCAGAAGCGCCGCTTCCGGATTCGTAATAAAATCCTGGGCACAGCTGCTCGGCCGCGCATGAGTGTGCGCTTCACCGAACGCAACATTTACGTGCAGTTTATTGATGATGTGGAACGCAAGACCCTCGCGTCTGCTTCCACGCGCCACAAGGCCCAAACCGATCGCGAGAAACTCGCCGCGAACAAGACATCGGCGGAACAAGTCGGCAAAGCGGCCGCAGAAGCGGCCAAGAGCGTCGGCATTACCGAAGTGGTTTTTGACCGTAGCGGCTCCCGCTATGTAAAAGGGGGCAAGGTGGATGTGCTTGCCAGTGCCGCCCGGGCCGAAGGGCTGAAATTTTAACCGCAAAAAGACGTAACCAGAAAGACGAAGATCGTGGCAGACGAAGAAAAGCAGGACACCCAGACCGCAGCCCCAGCTGCTGAGGCGACTGAGACCGTCGAGGCTCCGGCCGCTGAAGCCGCACCGGCTGAAGCTCCCGCCGAGCAATCCGCTCCCGCTGAGAGAAGCGATCGACGGGGTGGTGATCGACGGGGTGGGGATCGTCGCGGGGGTGGTCCCCGTGGTCGGAACCAACGTGGGCCGCGTCAGCAAAAGGAAGATGATGGTATCGTCGAGAAGGTGATTCACATCAACCGTTCCAGCAAGGTGGTGAAGGGTGGCCGCCGTTTTGGATTTAGCGCCCTCGTTGTGGTGGGCGACAAGGAAGGCAAGGTAGGCTTGGGCACGGGCAAAGCGCGTGAGGTCATATCCTGCATCACCAAAGGTACCGAAGTGGCTCGCCGCAATATGGTGAATGTGTCCTTGAACGGATCCACCGTGCCGCATGAGGTGTATTCAATTTACGATGGAGCCCGGGTATTGCTGCGGCCGGCTTCGCCCGGTACCGGCATTATTGCTGGCAAAACGGTTCGTGCCGTACTCGAGAGCGCCGGTGTGCGCGATGTCCTGAGCAAATCGCTTGGCTCCAAAAACCCCGCCAATGTGGCCAAGGCCGCTTTGCAGGCACTGCAACAATTGCGTCGCCGCGAGGATGTGATGGCCGGTCGCGACAAGTAATCCAGTTTACCCGAGGAACAAATAATGCGTTTACATGACTTGAAACCGAACCCAGGCGCGAAGCATCGCCGCAAGCGTGTGGGTCGTGGTCACGGCAGCAGCCGGGGCAAAACCAGCACGCGCGGCCACAAAGGTCAGGGCTCCCGCGCGGGCAGCAGCACACGCGCCACCTTTGAGGGCGGACAGATGCCTTATATTCGCCGTCTGCCCAAGCGCGGGTTTAATAACGCCCGTTTCCGCACCGAGTATGTGCCGGTGAATTTGGCCGATCTGGAGAAACATTTTGAGGACGGGGCCACCGTGGATGTGTGCACCTTAAAATCCGCCGGGCTCGCCAATGGCGGGGGCAAGGTGCTGGTGAAAGTTTTAGGCAACGGCAAGTTGACTAAGAAATTGACGGTAACCGCCCACAAGTTCAGCGGCTCAGCCCAGAAAGCCATCGAGGCAGCGGGCGGAACATGTCAGGCCCTGAATGTGCCGAAGCCGGCCCCGGCTCCTAAAGCAGCGGCGGAAACGCCGGCGGCTGAATAAATCGTTTTTGTTTCCCAATGTTCAGCCAGTACTTCCAGACCCTGCAGAATTGCCTCAAGGTTAAGGAGCTCCAAAGCCGGATCTTCTTTACGTTGATGCTGCTGGTGGTGTGTCGGGTGGTAGCGATGACTCCCATTCCCGGTCTGGACGGCCAACAGCTGTTGGATTTCTTCGATCAATTGCGTGAACAGCAGGACACGGGCAGTGGAGGCGGTGCGGGATTGTTGGGAATGTATAGCATGTTCACCGGGGGCGCCTTGGAACGATGCGCGGTGGGTTCGCTGGGAATCATGCCTTACATCAGCGCCACCATCATCATTCAATTGATGACCGCGGTCGTGCCCTCGCTCAGCAAACTGGCGCGGGAAGAGGGTGGGCGTACTCAAATCATCAAGTACGGACGATACCTCACGGTGTTGCTTTGTTTGGGACAAGGTTTTGTGATGTCCGTTGGTTGGGAGAATCCGAGGAATATTCCCGGGTTCGGCAATTTTGATGGGGAACTGGTGGCCGATCCAGGCCTTTGGTATCGCATCCGAACGATGATGCTTCTGACCACGGGCACGGTATTGCTCATGTGGCTGGGTGAACAAATCACCGAACGCGGCATTGGAAATGGCATTTCGCTAGTGATTACCGTTGGAATTATTGCGCGAGTGGATCAGGCATTTTTGGGCATTAAAGACATTTTTTTCCCTGCCACGGGCGAAGGGGCGCATCCGTTCAACGGCGTGCTGTTGCTGGGCTTGTTGTTGGCGGTGGTGGGTGTGGTGATCGCAGTGACGCAGGCCATGCGCAAGATTCCGGTGCAATACGCTCAACGGCAGGTGGGCCGCAAGATGATGCAGGGCGGTTCCACTTACTTTCCGCTGCGAGTAAACTACGCCGGTGTGATGCCCATTATTTTTGCCCAGGCCATCCTGATGTTTCCGGCACAGATTTTCGGGACAATTGGCCGCACCTTGGGAGAAGGAAATGCCTCGACCTTTTTCATTGGGCTGGGCGACGCACTGGCTTACGGTTCATTCTGGAATCTGGTCATGCAGTCGATGATGATTCTGTTCTTCTCCTATTTCTGGGTGGCAACGCAATTTAACGAAACCCAGATAGCTGATGATTTGAAAAAGGCCGGTGGTTACATCCCCGGTGTGCGCCCGGGTAACGCCACGCGAGATTTCCTACACCATGCCATGAGTCGGCTGACGTTGGCTGGGGCGATGTTTCTGGTTGTCATTGCCGTGATTCCCACGGTGCTTGGCATCAACATGGAAATCCCCTTTGCAGTGGCCCAGTTCTTTGGCGGGACCAGCCTGCTTATAATGGTGGGCGTGATGCTGGATACAATGCGCCAGATGGAGAGTCATCTGGCCCAGCATCATTATGATGGATTTTTGAAGGGCGGCAAAAAGGTGCGGGGACGCGCCGGATGATCCCGATCAAGGATGAGCATCAACTGGCGGCCATGCGGGAAGCGGGCCGCGTCGCAGCCAACGTGTTGCGGGATGCTTGTGAATGGGTGAAAGCGGGTGTCACAACCCGTGAGCTGGATGAATATGCCGCCAGCCGCATTCGGGAGTACGGATGCAAAAGTGCCTTCCTCGGGTACGAGGTGCAGGGCAGGAAATATCCCTGCAATGTCTGCATCTCAATGAATGAGGAAGTGGTCCATGGTCTGGCCGGGAAACGGAAGATTGTGGACGGTGACATAGTAAGCATCGATGTCGGTGTTTGCGTTGATGGGTTCATTGGCGATAACGCGAGAACGGTGATCGTTGGTGAGTGTCCTGAAGAGACTCAAAAATTGATTGAAGTGACTCAGGAAGCCCTGTATGATGGAATTTCTCGCGCGTTACCCGGAAACCGGGTGGTGGACATCTCGGCTGCAGTGCAGAATCGGGTGGAAGCCAACGGGTTTTCGATCGTGCGCGAGTTTGTTGGACACGGTGTGGGAGAGGTGGTTCACGAGGAACCGCAGATCCCCAATTACGTGACCGGCGGAGACTCTCCGGAGTTGCGGCCCGGCATGACCTTGGCAATTGAGCCTATGGTGAATGCAGGCACGCCGAAGGTGAAGTTTCTGCCAGACGGTTGGTCCGTGGTGACACGGGATGGCCGGCCTTCGGCGCATTGGGAACACACCATTGCGGTGACCGAAGGCGAACCCGAAATTTTGACATGCCCGGGGCCGAGCCCATCCGAGTCGAGGGCCGAATAGTCGAGGTTTGGTCGCGCCGTCTGGTGCAGGCCGAACTAAGCAACGGTCACCGCCTGATGGCGCACAGCACGCGGGCCACCAGTGAAGTGCTGGTGGATGCGCAGCCGGGAGAAATTGTGGTGCTCGAAGTGAGCACCTTTGACCTTTCCAAGGGAAGGGTCATGGAACGAAAACAATAGAACGAAATTGAACGATGAAAGTACGCGCCTCAGTGAAGCGATTGTGTGAAAACTGCCGGGTCATCCGGCGGAAAGGCGTCGTGCGCGTCATTTGCAAAAACAAGCGCCACAAACAGCGTCAAGGTTAAGCCATGCCTCGCATTTTAGGAATTGATATCCCCGGCAACAAGCGCATCGACATAGCGCTTCGCTCCCTTTACGGCATCGGGCCGGCCACCTCCGCCAAGGTGCTGGAGAATGCCAAGATTGATCCGGCCGTTCGCGCCCATACATTGAGCGAGGATGAATTGGCCACCATTGCCAAGTCCATCCAGACCACCGAGATGCGGCCGGAGCAAACCCGGACCGAAAACTGTGTGATCCTTGTGGAAGGCGATCTGCGTCGGAAGGTGACGGAGGATCTTAAGCGCCACAAGAACATCAAGACCTATCGCGGCCTGCGCCATATGCGTGGCCTGCCGGTGCGCGGTCAACGCACCCAAACCAACGCCCGCACCCGTAAGGGACCGAAAAAGACTGTGGGTGCGCAAAGCAAAAAAGCTTAACCTGTTATTTGACTCTTTACTCGAACGACGATCATGGCTGAAGAAAAACAAGATTCCGCAACCGAGCAACCTCAGGCCGAGCCGGCTCCAGCAGCAGAGAAGCCCGAGGCCACTGTCCCGGCTGAAGAAACCGCCGCACCCGCTGCGGTCGCCGAGGAAGAGGCTCCCAAGTCTTCTGCGCCAACCGCGGCCGAGTTGTTGGCCGACGACTTCGGTGAAGCGAAGGTCATCAAGGCCAAGAAGTCCAAGAATGTGACGCATGGAATCGTGCACATTCGCGCCACTTTTAATAACACACTGGTGACCATCACGGATATGCAGGGCAACCCGATCAGCTGGTACAGTGCGGGTCGTGCCGGATTTAAGGGGTCCCGTAAGAGCACTGCATACGCGGCAACTCAAGTGGCCCAGCGCGCTGCCCGCGATGCCCAGTCGCATGGATTGAAGGAAGTGGAGGTGCGCATTAAGGGGCCGGGTTCCGGTCGGGAATCCGCCATTCGCGGCTTGCAGGCTGCCGGGCTGGATATCACCACCATCAAGGATGTGACCCCGGTGCCGCATAACGGTTGTCGCCCACCCAAGCGCCGTCGCGTCTAAACTATCACCTGAGAATTTACCGATACCATGGCACGTTATACTGGTCCCCGCGTTCGTTTAAGCCGCCGCTTTAACACTCCTCTGTTTGGCTCCTCGAAGTATCTTGAGCGGAAGCCGTATCCGCCGGGAGTGCACGGGCAAAACCGCCGCCGTAAGGCAACCGATTACGCCCTCGCCTTGGCCGAGAAGCAGAAGATGCGATTCTACTACGGTCTGATGGAGAAGCAGTTCCGTGGCATTTATGAGAAAGCAATCCGCCGTCGGGGTGTGACGGGTGAGATTATGCTGCAGATTTTGGAAACGCGACTGGATAGTGTCGTGTACAGCTTGGGGTTTTGATAATCCCCCCCGCAAG
>JAYQQG010000061.1:9553-19953 GCA_038145765.1 Verrucomicrobiales bacterium | reverse complement strand
AATGATGCTTCATTAAATGTATTGAGTTGTTTTATGGTGAGGAAGCGCGCTCACTGTAGAGACCAACACCGGCGGTGCAAACCTCAAATAGCCCGTCAATCAATGTGGTTTTGAGACGGGATGAAGGCCGGAATCGCAGGCTCCTTTCTCCCATCCAGATGGTTGTGAGCCAGAGATCTTGGAGACACGTGGACGCTCAGTTATTCTGCTGACGGCCTCGATTGAAGAGTTCGAATAGATTGGGACGATTGCCCGTGCCGAGTTCCTCGGCTTTGCTCGGATCGATCATCACCTCGATGCGGTTGTGGGTATTATACAGCGCACGGTTGAGGGCGGCGTCTTCGGGGGATTTGGCCTTGATGTCGGTGATGAGTTTTTGGCGGTTGCGCAGGGTGCTTTCCGAGCGATCACCCCCGGTCAAATGCCCGAGAGCCAGGAAACGCAGCGGGCCGAGTTCCTCGTTGGTGATGACCTCGGTAAAGAAGGCGTTGCTGTCGCTGTTGGTGCCGACGTGTTTCAGGATGGCATCGCCCAGCGCCATCTTGTCGCCGTCGTCGGTCAGGGATTCATCATTCACTTTGGCATAGAACAGGGGCACGGCATCCACCCCGAGGATGGTGGTGAGGTAATTAACCACGGCACCATCCACACGACCTTCGGTATTGATGATCATCAGCTTGGCGGTATTGACGAAGGTGGCATCCTTGTATTTGACGAGCAGGGCAAAGAGGAACAGGCGTGAGGATTCATCCAGCAAACTGCTGCCGTCCGTGGCGGGCGGGGCCACGAGCAGATCGTGGGCAATATTGAGGACTTGCTCCTGGTATCGGTCACCGGCCATTTCGGAGAGAATCCGGTCAAGATAGGCGACTTCCAGACCGCGCCCGGTTTTGGAGAGTTCCTTGGTCAACACGGTTTCCGCTTCAGCCCCGCCGATATCGTGGAGCACATCGAACAGGCCCAATCGCAGGGAGCCGGGCTCGAGTTCGCGTTTCATCTGGGCGACCATGCCACTCATGAAATAGCTGCCGAAACCGGATTTGATGAACCGGCCGATTCCGTTGGGGCGGGCTTCTTCGCCGCGCGCTTCGGCCTCGCGGGCGGCCTGGTTTTGTCGGTCAAAGTTTTGTGCGGTCGTGTCGTATTCAATATCCACATTGGACTCGAGAAAACCGCGGATCACCGGGATGGCCTGTTCGCCGGATTGAGTGAGGGCGACCATGTGATGGATGATGCTGCGCATGGTTTGCTGGCGGGTCTCACCCTTGGGACGCATGGTTTTGAGTTGGGCGATGTAGGTTTCGGGGGGCACGGCTACGGCGCGTTCCACGACTTTTTCGGTTTCGGTGTTGATGACCTCGGTTTTGCCTGTCTGCGCGCGGGCTGCTTTGAGTTCCTTTTTGAGTTGCTCAATTTGGGCATTGTCCGAGCCGGTTCCGGTGGATGAGGAGGATGGGTCCGTTTGGAGGATGTAACCGGCAGCGAGGCCGACGATGGCTGCGACGAGGAGTGGGGCGATTTGTTTCATAAGTTTAGGGTTGGGATTGGGTTTCGCGGCGTTGTTGGATTTTGCCGAGTTCTTTGTCCATCATGTTCAGTCCGAACTGTAACAGCAGATCGGCGGATTGGCCGCGCACTTGCCCGAGCAGTTTGCGGCGGTTGGCGATGACTTCGATGGGTTGATCGTTTATATCCTTCATCAAGGCTCCGAGCGGTTGGCCGATGTGTTCGTATTTCTTCAGGTCAAAGGTATCGCCTGCCTTCATTTTTGCGAGGCCTTCCTTGACGGTTTCAAAGAAAATCTGGTCCGCCTGGGCATTGCTTCCGATGAACCGCAGGGCGGCGTCGCGCAGGATGATTTTGTCGGTGGGATCCGTGATGCGCGGATCGGTGTAAGCGGCGAGCAGGATGGGCATGGCTTGTTCGCCAAGAACTTCGCGAAGATACGACAGGGCATAGGAATCCAATGCCCCCTCGGGTGTGACCAGCTTGGTTTTGGCAATGTCCACAAAATCCAGGTCCTTGTGCTTGATCAATAGGGCATAGAGATAGCCCAGCGATTGGCGGTCCACCTGGGTGAGCGGTTCATTGCCGGTAACGGGCGGATGGGTGATGAGTTCACGGGCGACCTTGAGAATGGCATGATGGTGTGTATCAGGAGCCAATCGTTCGAGGGCCGCCTCGAGATAGGCCACCTCGATGCCGCGGGTGGTGGTGCCAAGCACGCGGACGAGGGCAGTTTCGGCAGGTTTGCCGCCAATGTTGGTGGCGGATTCGATGAGTCCCAATCGCAAGGTGGCGGGAAAAGTATTGTTTAGGGTCGGCAAGTTGGGGACACGCCCCCGGAATCGTTTACGCCACTCGGCGCGGCGGCGCTCGTTTTCAGTGACCGGCTCCGGATCGGGCTGGGGTACGGCGTGAAAATGCAGGTCCAAGCCTTCCTCAAAAAACTCGACAATCTCCGGCAGCGCCTCTGGCCCGGCATCGGTGATGGCTTCGAGATGAAATACAGCCAGTCGTCGGAGTCGGTCCTGTTCCGGGGTGAGCGCCTTGAGGGCGGCCATGTGTCGATCGATCTCATGGCCGTTGGCTGCGGCCGGGGTTGCGGCCGGGACTTCGGTGCGGATCTCCACCGTTTCCACCCGGGCCGCCTGAGCGTTGGCGGCCTTGAGTTCCTTCCGGAGTTTGGAATTTTGAGCCGCGAGCTCGTTAAGCTCTGGTTGGGGAGTCGTCGGTGCCGGTGATTTGACTGCGACATACGTGAGTGCCGCGCTGACGACGGCGACGATCAGAATGGGGAAAGCAACTTTCATGGCGATGGGCGCAATCGCTTTAAGGCTTCCATCAGCTCGTCATGATCCAAGGCGTTGTCCGAGTTGGTATCCAACCGGTTAAATGGGCCTTTGAGCCAGGCGGGCTCCTCCCCGCGGTCGAGCTGGCGATTGCCGTTTTTGTCGGAGCGCTGGATGATCCCGGTAATGATCAGATGCCCGCGCTCATGGGCTTGGGGATCGGGCTGGGATAATTGAGGCGGATTGGGTTTGAGCGACACCTGCCGGACATGCTGGCGATATGCGCTGACTAAATCGCTGAATGAAGCCCCGAGTGTAGGGCGAAATTGCAGGGTGAGGCTTCCCATTTCATCCTCGCTCTCGGGGCCGAATCGGACTCGGCGAGGTGGCACGGCAGGGTTGTTGGGGTTGTCGGCGGAATTATCCCAAACCACGGTGGATTTTAACTCGGTGCCCTTGGGGAGGCGAATAAAGTCGGTAAACTGATATTGTTCCTGCCATGAGAAATCCCAGTCGGGGATATTTAATAAATCAAGCGTCTGGCCATCAGGAAGGGTGGCCGTCATGCGGAGATGTTTGCCGAGGTAATGGGCGTGCGCACTGACGGCAAAGGCCTCGATGTCGGCGGGCAGGGTGAAGCGGTCGGTGACCGTATAAGCCTTTTCACCCGGAGGAATGTTGATGCGGCTGAGTGCGCCGAAATTGGGCGGCAATTGGATGCCGGCAAAAGCAGTGCGGGGTGGTTTATCCGTAAAATATAGGCCGACGGTGGATTGATCGCGTTCGGGTTTGCCGGAGGGATGGTAATGCATGGCAAGGATCAGGTCCGCGTTCTTGGGCAGGCGCCAGGCGAGATCGGCGGGGAGCTTGTTGGGTTGACCGCCGGTGGCCCAGCCGCCGAGGGCTGTATTGCCGCGGTTTAGTCCGCGCATGCGGCGAAAACCGGGCTCGGGATCCTGTGCATCCAGGCGGCGCGCTTCGCCGGTGGTGTCATACGAAAACAAACTGTGATGGACCACCGCCCGGGCACCGGGCCGGAATTCGATGGCCTTGAGCCATTTGTCTTCGGTCAGGTTGAGGGGGATGACAAACTTCCGGTAAATGTCGCGCCCTTCGGCCGGCACGGGAAAAGCCTGGGTCATTTTCACAATGAGATCGGGTTGGCCCAATTGCCAGCCTTGAGGAAACTTGGGCAAGGGCGGCAGTTTCGCTCGATCTCCCTCAGGCATACCGGACTCCACCCATTGGCCGATGGTGCCGATTTGCGATTCGGTCAGGCGCCGGTCGCCATGGAAGGCAAAGGAGCTTTTTTCCGCGTGCCATGGAGGCATGATGCGATCTTCCGTGACGCGCGCAATGAGCCGGCCGCGCTTGCGGGTATCGGCATAATTCGTCAATGTAAACGGCGCTGCTTCACCGGGACGATGGCATGATGTGCAGTGTTGAAATAGGATGGGCGCGACATGTTCGTTAAAGGTGATTTCCTTGGCGGTTACCGGCCCGGCTGCGAACAGAGCGATGATAGAGAGGGCGCAGATTTTCATTTAAGCCGGGTGATGTAGCAGCCAATGGATTTGCCGCGCGGTTTGGGTACAGGGGTGCCTGCCAAGACGGCATCCAGTGCGTCCCGTAAATCGTGTTGGGTGATGATGCGTCTTGGTTTGCCGAAGTCTTCGTAGAAATTATTGATCCGGCCTCGATATACGACTTTTCCGGATTGAACAATGACGGCTTCGGGGGTGATCTTGGCCCCGACAGCCTGGACCAGTGCATGGCGTCGATCGTGTGTGCCAGAGATGCCGGTCAGATTGTAATCCTGCCGGTGTGTTTTCAAGTCTGCCGGTGTGGTTTGAGGGTCTGTGTACACCATCAAAAATCGAGCCTTACCATTGTAGTCTCGGGTGATACGCCGGATTTCAGGCACCATTTTATTGGCCACGGGGCAATCGTTGGTGGTGAATAACAGGACCACGGGCGAGCGGCCGCTGAAGGGGTTCATCGTTTGTCCGGACAACGTCTTGACCGGGGCCGCGCACAGAATATCGATGCCCGCTAGGAGCAGTAAAAGGGTGCTGTACCGGAAGCCCTGCATGTTGTTTCGGTATACGCCAGAGTAAACCTCAAGGTTACAGGGGCACGCCCCGGGGGGCAACGGTGCCTCGTGCGCGAAGGCCATCAGCCCCGCGCGATCACCTCGGCGATTTGCACCGCGTTGAGTGCGGCACCTTTCAGGATTTGATCACCCACGACCCAGAAACTGAGGCCGTTTTTCATCGCGCAATCTTTCCGGATGCGGCCCACGGCGCAGTTGTCTTTCTCGGCCAGATCCAAGGCGAGCGGGTAAATGTTGTGTTTCACGTCATCCACCAAATCGAGTCCAGGCGCTTTCTTGAGCACTCGGTGTGCGGCGGCCACGGTGACGGGCTTGGTGAACTCGGCATTTACAGAAATGGAGTGGGCCCGGTAAACGGGGATGCGCACGCAGGTACTGCTGGCCTTGAAACGGGCGTGGTGCATGATCTTGCGGCCTTCGTTTTCCAGTTTCATTTCCTCCTTGGTATAGCCGTTATCCAAGAACACATCCACATGCGGCAGGGCGTTGAAGGCAATCTGGTGCGGATAAACTTCCGTCTTCACCTTCCGTCCGCGGGCGAGGGCCTTGACCTGTTGTTCCAGCTCAATGATGCCCTGAGCGCCGCTGCCGCTGACGGCCTGGTAAGTGGAGGCAAAAATGCGTTTCACGCCAAAGGCGCGGTGCAGGGGATTGAGGGCCATCAGGGTGATAATGGTGGAGCAGTTCGGATTGGCGATGATGCCTTTGTGCTTATGGACATCGGCTCCATTGATTTCTGGCACCACGAGCGGCACATCTTTTTCCATGCGAAAGGCGCTGGAATTATCCACCACCACCGCGCCTGCCGCCGCGGCAGCCGGCGCGAATGCTTGGCTGGTGCCACCGCCAGCACTGAAAAGCGCGATGTCCACGCCGGCAAACGAATCCTTGGTCAATTCGCGCACAGTATAGCGGTTGCCCTTGAAACCGACCCGTTTGCCCGCGCTGCGTTTGGAGGCGAGGGGGATCAACTGATCCACAGGAAAGCGACGGGCCTCCAGCACGCGGAGCATTTCCTGCCCAACCGCACCGGTGACGCCCACCACAGCGACATGATACTTGCGCTTCTTCATCAGAGGGGCGGGGAGCATACGCGAAATGGGTGCCCTGTCAAACCGCCAAAAAGACTCGTCGGGGTTGCGTGTGTATGATTGGTTTTGGCCGTGAGCGAGCCTGTCACAATTCGGCCCGCCCGGCGCGAGGATGTGCCGGCAATTTTGGTGATCTACAATGCGGCTGTGAAGGAACCCATGGCCGCCTACGAAGACGCTCCTCAGACCCTTCGCCAGCGTGAGGAGTGGTTTGAATATTATCATGCACGCAATTTTCCAATTTTGGTGGCCGAACAGGCCGGGCTGGTTGTGGGCTGGGGGTCGCTGGGCCCGCATCAGGAACGCAGTGGCTTTCGGTTTACGGGATGTGTGGCGGTGTATGTGGATCCCCTGTATCGCCGGCAAGGCATCGGGGGGCAGTTATTGGCGGGCTTACTGGAGTCGGGCCGCGCACGGCGACTGCATTGTTTGCTGGCTGTGATTGATTCGGAGAACATCCCAAGTCTGGAGTTGCATCGCCAGCACGGCTTCCAACCTGCCGGTGTCTTCCGGGAGGCGGGGTGCAAATTCGGCCAGTGGCGGGATGTGACGTATCTCCAGTTTCTATTAGACGAACGCGCTGCTCCTGAATAAAAAAGGCCGCGCGAAGGCGCGGCCAAGGGAAACCACTTTTAATTTAGGATTATTCGGCGGGCGGATTGTTTTCCCGATTGCGAAATTCCTCGATCCGTTTCCGACGTTCCTCTTCGCGCCGTTGGGCGGCAGGGTCCGTGACGCGGAAGCGCTCGGAGAAGCCTTCAGCTTCGGGGTTGGCCAATGCGTTAAAGCGTTCCTCGACGGCGGTGAACATGGCCACAAAATCCGCGTCGTTGGTGGTGGCCTTGAGGCTGGTGAGGATGCCCCGTCGCAGGGCCAGTCCGTCGGCATCGGGCTTGCCTTCACCGAGCCGTTGAATCTCACGAATGGCGGCTCCGCGGGAACCGCCGCCACCACGGCCGCCGAACATATTGCGCAGAAAATCAGCGCCCCGTCCGCCGCTGGGATTTTCACCATTGGCTCGGGCGGCTTCGCGTTCGGCTTCTGCCTTGGCCCGTTCGGCTTCTTCTTCGCCCATCTTCACCAGATATCCCTGAAATCGTTCGACCAGAACTTGGCCGGATTGGGGGTGTTGATCGAGGTAATCGTTGATCACGCCGTAAAGCCGGTCCTTGGAGCGGTCACTGAGGTTGGCCTGTTGATAGGCCTGCGCCAGCACGGGCACGGATTGTTCTTTCATGACGGATGAAAAAAAGCGCAGGGCGGAATCATTGATGGCGTCGTCTTTGACGAGTAACTCGGCGGCGGCTTCGGCAAAGGTGGTATCCTGATACTTGATAATGAGGTCCCAAAGTGCTGATTCCGCACGAAATTCCAAACGCGAAGGCACTTCTGAAAGGGCGGGGGGATCGATCAATATATCCTTAGCCGCACCGAGAATCTGTTTTTTGTATTGGTGTTCGCCTTCTGCGATCAGGGTAAGTTGTTCGTCAATGAGTGCGACTTCCACGCCGCTCACCGTGTACCCCAGCACTTTAACCAAGGCGGCCTCGGATTCATTCGTTCCAATCCGGCCGAGCGTTTGGAGCAGGCCCAATCGCAGGGATGCGGGCATCAGCTCGCGACGGGGGTCGGGGCCGGGTCCTCCGGGACGTTGTCCGAAGGTTCCCGGGCCACGGCCTCCGCCAAAGGGCCCATTCGCGGGACCGCGACCGCCACCCGGTTGAGCAACGAGGGTAACCGTCAGGGAGAAGAGCGCGAGATAGATGAGAGTTTGTTTCATGGGAAATCGTATGAGGTGTGAAAAAAACGTTAGCGTCGGCCTCCGCGATCACGGCCAAATCCACCAGGGCCCCCGCCGCTGAAGATAAATGTTCGGATCAGATTGCGGGTGCCGTCATCACCCATTTCTGATAATTGAGCTTTTTGTTCCTCGGTCATCAGGGCCGTGTAGTTCTCCTGAATGCCGGCAAAGAAGGCCTGGAATTTTTCGCGCCGTTCTGATTCAGGGAGTTCTCGCATTTCGCGCATGTTCTCAAAAAAACTTGCGCGCGTTTTTTCGCTGAGCGCCCGGATTTCCTCCATCTGAGTGTTGGTGATTTGGAGGCGTTGGCGGAACGTGGGCTGTCCGAATTCACGTTCCTTGTGCTGGTCTAAAAAAGCATTGATGGCCGGTACGGCGGCGTTGCCAGCATCGACGAGGCTTTCAAAATAATGGATCACGCGGCGTTGGGATTCGGGGTCAGCCCCGGTGGCCTTGTCCGCCATCAGTTTGTCGATCAAATCGCTCGGTTCGGTGACCACGCCGGGAATGGCGACGCCAGTTTCCACCACCTCCACTCGGCCCGCTGCGGCCTTGGCTTCATCGCGTTCTTTTTTAAGGGCGGCGATTATTTTGTCCTTATCGTCGGTCTTGGCTTCGACGATGCGTTCCACTTCCACGGTCTTGGTTTTGCCGGTGACCAAAAAGGTGACGGAGGCACTGACAATGGCGGTGGCCAGAATGGCGGCTACAATTTTCATGTGTGGTTTTGGAAAAGGACGCCTGAATTGAGGCTGAAGTTACAGTTTTTTTGGTAAAAATCTGCGGATCAGGATTCCACGGCCTCGACCGTATTTTGCTCGGTTTTGGGTGAAGCGGCCCTCAGTTTCTCGATAATCTTCGGTAATTTTTCCAACAAATAATCCACCTCGGCATCGGTGGAATATTTGCTGAGACTGAACCGCACGGCGCCCATGGCGTGTTCCGGCGATAGCCCCATGGCGGTGAGCACATGGCTGGGGGCCATGGAGCCGGTGGTGCAGGCCGAGCCGCTGCTGGCGCAGATGCCTTCGCGATCGAGCAGCAGCAGAATTGCCTCCGCCTCGCACTGGGCAAAACTTAAGTTGCTGGTGCTGGCCAGTCGCGGTTCTTTGGCCCCATTGCGGGTGACGCCGGGAATGGCGTTTAAGATGCCGTCTTCCATGCGGTTTCGCAGGGTGCGAATGCGTTCCACCTCGGTGCCGAGTGCCGCTTCGGCCAACTCGGCGGCTTTACCGAAGGCCACGATGTAGGCGACATTTTCCGTGCCCCCGCGCCGCCCGCTTTCCTGGCCGCCCCCCACGACGTACGGTTGATAGGGCAGCCCTTTGCGCACGTACAGGCAGCCGATGCCTTTGGGGGCATGGAGCTTGTGGGCGGAGAGCGAAAGATAATCCACCCCCATCGCCTTCACATCCAGCTTCAGCTTGCCCGGGGTTTGCACGGCATCGGTGTGAAAGGGCACATTGTTGATGCGGCAGATGGCGGCGATTTCTTCGATTGGGAAAATGACGCCGGTTTCATTGTTGGCCAGCATCACGGAGACCATCGCGGTGTCTTCACGGATGGCCTCGTGAATTTCGTGAACGTCCAGCTGGCCGGCTCGATCCACGGGAATCCAAGTGACGTCCACCCCGCGTTTCTCCAGCAACTGACCGTACTTGATATTGGCTGAGTGCTCAACAACGGTGGTGACCACGTGGCGTTTGCCGGGCTGGGTGAGCAGGGCGCTGTTGAGAGCGGCGTTGTCGCTCTCCGTGCCGCAACTGGTAAAGATGATCTCGCGCGGGTCCGCATTGATCAGGGATGCAACCTGCGCGCGGGCATGCTCCACGGCCGTGCCTACTTCGTTCCCAAAGGAATAGGCGCTGGACGGATTGCCCCATTGCTCGGTTAGAAACGGCAACATCGCCTCTACCACCTCCTGGGCAATCCGGGTGGTGGCGTTGTTGTCGAAATAATAAACCGTTCCGTCGCTCATGAGCATAGCCCGCACCGCTTTTGGCAGCAGGGGAACGGCGAGTTAAACAGGGATTCCGCCTGAAAATCAAAGCTTTTCGATGGTTTGCCGGGAAAGACGCTGGAATCGTTATGGTTTGAGGCCGATGAATTTCCCAATTTCACGCTCCAACTGTTTGCACAGAAGATAATCGTGGGAATAGCCATAAATGGCATTTCCTCCCTCTGCCCAAGCTTCGGTGAGTACTTTTTGCCCTTGTTGAAAGGCAATTTTAGCTTCGTCACCGCGGCCGCTTTGGTTAAGGGCTGCCGCCTTGAAGAACCAGCAAGGGGCAATATTCCCCCAGTGTTTGCGGCCGTCTTCTTGGGCATTGAGAACGGTGTCCGCCCATTTTTCTGAATCGGCATAATCCTTGGCTCGATATTGCGCCAAGGCCTTGGTCATGTGTGTCCAATACAAGTACCGGGACTGTTGGCCTGCAGTGATGCCGCGATCGGCAATCGTGTTGGCCATCGCAATATTTTCTTCCCCGGCCGGTAAGAGGACCAAAACTTTGGCCAGCCGCTCAGCATATACCGACGTGGCGACGTTGGTGGAATCGAGCAACTGAGATTGAAGTCGGGTAAGTGCCAGAGCGTCTCCCAGG
>JAYQQG010000061.1:0-9543 GCA_038145765.1 Verrucomicrobiales bacterium | reverse complement strand
CAGAAACGTTTCATAGTACCGGCGAGAAAGCAGATTTAAATCTTTGACCCCGGGCTCGGGTTTTTCGGCGGCACGTCTCTTTTGGTATCGTTCATCCATCAACGTGCCAAGCTGGCGATTGATGTTGGTGGGGGCAATCTGTTCGAGTGCAACGATAGCCATCGCTTGAATGCGGGGGTTTGAGTTGGTTTGCAGATTGCTGATTCGTTTAAGTTCCTCGAAGGTGGCGGCCTGTCGGTTGGTGATTTCGTGGAGGGCATTCGCTCGGGTGAGTGATGAGGTGGAATACAGCTCCCACCGCAGGTCGATGTTCGGAAACTTCTTTTTGGCGCGATCTTTGGCTTCGATGATTTGATCTGGTTGCATCAGTTTTGCCAAATCGGTCATCCGTCTGTTGAACGTGGTGCGCATATTGTTGCTGGGCCGGTTGAAGCCGATATAGGCCCACAAGTAGGCCTCAATCACGTTTTCCGGAGCCGGCTCTGGGTTTGCTGACGGACGCTGCGAGGATTTTGGGATGCGCACCCCATCGGTCAGCTCGCGGACGTGTTGGTTAATGGAATAATACCAGCCCCGTTCTGCAGCTGTTTTGTTCCAAGACTGAGCCAAAACGGGATCAGGGGATTCGAATCCATGTCCCTGCTTGAGAGCAAGGGACAGGCAATAAGCCCCATAACTGCCGCCACGTTGGGCGGCAAAATGAAATAATCGGGCTCCTTCTTCCCGGTCTTCATCCACCCCGTTATTGGTCATGTAGGCAACTCCCAAGGCAACGCAGGATTTGGCGTAGCCTTGGGTCGCGGCCTTGCGGTGCTATTTGATGGATTCGATTTGGTTTTTTTCGCCAATCCTTCCCTCTCGTCTTGCATTGGCATACGCATTTTGCGCCCAGGGATCGACGGCGGCACTCTTTTTGATGAGTTCAAAATATTGATCCTGATCCCGTTTTAGCAGTCCAAATCCTTGCTGGTAGCACGCGGCCAACATGGCTTGAACCCAGGGATTTCCTTTCTTAGCCTCCGCCTTGAGTTCCGGCATGATGGAGTTCATTAGCTCGTTTCCAGCCACTTCGTCGCGGGGTATGAAATCGGCTGTCAACTGCAGGACCGCCATCGTGAATTTGCCTGAAAGATGGTCCTGATCCGCCGCTTTTTGAGCCCAATGCATCGCCTTGGCTTCATCTTTTTCCAGATACCATCCAATCCGATGGCAACGGGCAAGCAGAGCTTGAGCGGCGGCTTCACCGGATTCAGCCCGCATCAATAACTGAATCGGATCGAAGGGTGGTTTGATGGTGACCTTTTGCGGATCCGGCAATAGAGCGGACCCGGTAATGCTGGATTCGATCTTGTCAATTTTTGCCTTTTCTTGGTCGGCGCCGAACTGAAAAGAATCACCCGATTCAAAGGGGGTTTTAGAAAAAGTGAAACTAAACTGCGAGGTGGTCGTTTCGTTGATATGCAGGGTGATGGCGACCTGGTTATTTTCGATCGTATATTTGCCCTGACCGGTGAAATCCGCCATAGCGACGGATCCGTCCATTTTAAATTCGGTCCAAGTTTGGGTGTCGGAATTCGGCTGTGAGTAATGAATTGTTTTGCCCGGCAAAAAGTAGGCCAGAGATACCGGTAACAGTTCCCGTTTGGGGAGGAGAGGAAAGGCTTCTTTGGGCTCCTCGCCGCTGGTGGATGGGATTGCGCTTGTTTCTTGATTCTGGTCATTTGCTTTTGCTTGAACAGGAGAAGTCGTGAGATTGGCGTTCGGATCGGGTTTGCCCTCTTCTGAATCTTTTTTGTTGAGAAAAATAATGCCGGCGGCCCCTCCGGCGATCATGAGCAGGAATAGCCCCGTGATCGCTGCGATCATTATCGCTTGGTTATCGGATGATTTGGAGGCTGAAGGTCGGCCCGGGCCATGGATCGCAGGGATCAAAGATGGTAATGGGATCCATTCCGACGAGCCATCAGTTCGGCCGAGGTCAGTATCGGTCAGCAGCCCCTCTGAAACCCAATTGTTAATTTGCTCCTGTGTATACGGCCCGGCTTCCGTTTCCCTCGCTTGACGTAATAGTTCATATCAATAGACTGGTTGACAGAAAATACTGCCTTCAACGCGTGGGTGATTTGATACTATCAAAATAAAAAATGTTTGAAAGCCATTTCCCCTGTGCCTTATAGGCAAGTCCTCAATTGCCAAATTTAAGCGGCCATCGTAGGGTAACCGCTCAGGCATGAAGGATTTGTTTCAATCCATATTGGTGGGGTCACTTCTGTGTTGTGTCATGGGCTGTACCGAATCGACTGCCCCAGCGGTTCAGGAGGTGTCCGCTCATGATAAAGCAGAATGCGATCTGTGCCGAACGCCAGGGAGTCGGGCAGCATTTATGAAAGCGGCCTTGGCGGAGGAACCGTTGGTGGCCCATGTGGATCCGTTGACCGAAGCGCAGATACAGGCGACATTGACGGAGGAGATCATCGGCCCCGATCTGGCGCTGGAGGAGGTACAGGTATTTAATGAAACTCGTGTACCGGAAATGCCGCGGGTGCGCACGGCCGAGGCGTGGAAAACCAAGGCGGATGCTATCCGGCGGGATGTCTTGAACAAGGTGGTCTTTCGCGGTGGCGCCAAGCAGTGGCGCGATACAAAACTCAACGTGGAATGGGGCGATACGATTGAGGGTTTGCCCGGGTATCGTATCAGGAAACTGAAGTTTGAGGCCGTGCCCGGTTGGTGGATACCGGCACTATTGTACGAGCCGTTGGAGCTGCAGGGCAAAGTGCCGGTGGTGTTAAACGTCAATGGTCATGCGCGTACGGGCAAGGCGACCGATTACAAGCAGCTTCGCTGCATCAACCAGGCCAAGCGGGGCATGTTGGCGCTGAATGTGGAATGGATCGGCATGGGGCAGTTTGCCAATCGCATGGGCCATTATCAGATGGCACAATTGGACCTCTGTGGCACTGCCGGCATCGCGCCGTTTTACCTGAACATGAGCAAGGGACTGGATGTGCTGCTGGCCCATCCGAATGCGGATCCCAATCGGGTGGCGGTGGCGGGCTTGTCCGGTGGGGGGTGGCAAACGATCTTTATCAGTTCTCTGGATACCCGCGTGACGCTGGCCAATCCGGTGGCGGGATATTCCAGCTTCAAGACCCGTGCCCGGCATGGCAAGGATCTGGGGGATTCAGAACAGACCCCAAACGATCTCGCGGTGTATGCAGATTACACGCACCTGACGGCCATGCTGGCCGATCGGGCGGCATTACTTACCAACAATGCCTACGATGCCTGTTGTTTCACTGCCGGCCATGCCTTGCCACCGTTGATCGATGCGGCGGCGCCGATCTTCAGTCTGCTTGATCGCCGGGATTTTCTGCGGACCCACATCAATCACAAACCGGGGACCCATAATTTTGGCTTGGACAACCGGCAGCAGCTGTACCGGTTCATGGGTGATGTGTTTTATCCACAGGATGCCGGGTTCGATGCCAAGGAAATCCCCAGTGAAGCGGAAGTGAAAAGTTATGATGATCTGCTGGTGCCATTGCCGGAAGATAACCATTCCTTCAACTCCATTGCCCTGGGCCTGATGAAACATCTGCCTCAACCGCAAACTGGCAGCCCTGAGGAGCAACGGAAACGGTTGCTGGAAATAATCCACGCCCAAGATTATGCGGTGGCGGCCAAGAAAGTGGGCGGCGAAGGAGGAGTGGAGCATTTCCAGTTTGCCCTGGGCCGCGACTGGACTGTGCCGGGTACGGTGTTCACGCCGCCGGAGGTGAAGGCGACCACCCTGTTGATCGCCGATGCCGGACGCGCTAAACAGGCCGATGTGGTTGCCGGCCTGATGAAGGACGGTTATCGGGTGGTGGCATTGGATCCATTTTTCTTCGGGGAATCCAAAATCAAGTCCCGTGATTTTCTTCATGTGATCCTGATGCACGCGGTCGGTGAACGGGCTCTGGGCGTGCAGGCCGGCCAACTTGCCGCGATTGCCGGGTGGGCGGCGGAATCGTATGATGGCCCCGTGGGGCTGCAATCCATCGGGCCGCGCCTCAGCGTGGCGGCGCGCTTGGCTGCCGTGCAAACCGAGGCCATCGGGTCGGTCACGCTGCATGAGCCCATGAAATCCCTTAAGGAAGTCATTATTGAAAACAAGGGGGCCAATCATCTGCCGGAGATGATGTGCTTCGGCCTGCTGGAGGCGTTTGATCTCAAGCAGATTGAAGCGTTGAAATTGAAACCCTAACGCCGGCGCTTCGTCAGAATTTTCATGAACCGTTTATTGCTGTTGCTCCTTCTTACTTTGATCTGGCCGGCGGAGGCTGCCAAGCGGTTGCGTGATTTTGAAAAGGCGCCGCACAATTACTGGGAGCATCCGCCACAGGACAAATTTACGCGGCTTAAAGCGGCGCTCGAGGGTGGAAAAATTCCACTCGATCGTTCCAGTCAAAAGGCGTTTGTCACCAGCCTGCTCAAGGCGCTGGATATTTCGCCCGCTTCCCAGACGCTCGTGTACTCCACCACCAGTTTGCAACTACGCAGCATTTCGCCACGCAATCCGCGGGCGCTGTATTTTAATGAAGATATCTATGTGGGCTGGGTGCCGGGCGGTCAGTTGGAGATCGTCTCGATCGATCCACGTCTGGGCGGGATTTTTTATATCTTCGATATTCCACGCGGCCCGGCCCCGGTGAAAGTCGAGCGCAGTGCGCGCTGTTTCAATTGCCATGCCGAGTTTGAAATTGGCCGTGTGCCCGGGTTGCTGCTCAAGAGCGTGGTGCCGGCCATCGGTGGCGGCAGTTTGGAATCCTTCCGGAACGATCGTACGGGGCATGCCATTCCGTTTGGCGACCGTTTTGGCGGCTGGCATTTGACCGGGAAACACGGGATCGAACGCCATCGGGCCAATCTCGTGGGAGAATTTGTTTCCGGCGCCATCAAGACTTATCCGAACCCTCCGGCCAAACAGTTTCGCTGGGCAACCTATCCCGTGGCCACCAGCGATGTTCTGGCGCATCTGCTGCAGGAACATCAGGTGGGCTTTGTGAACCGGGCGATCAAGGCCACCTACGATACGCGGGCCGCTTTGGCTGCCGGCGAAGCTGAAGTCGTGATCCGGAAACACAGCGAAGTGTTGGCCCGGTATTTATTGTTTGCGGATGAAACTCCGTTGCCGGCCGGCGGCGTGACCGGGGACGCCAACCTGAAACAATTCTTCCTCGCCCGCGCGCGCCAGACGCCGCAAGGCCGGTCTCTGCGCGAATTCGATTTGCGCACACGAATGTTTAAGCACCGTTGCAGCTACATGATCCATAGTGCTGCATTCACCGGCCTGCCGGCCCCGTTAAAATCGGCTGTGCTCGATCAATTGCGAACCGCCCTGACATCCGATCATCCGGTGGGCGCGCATCTGCCCGCCAACGAAAAACAGGCCCTGCACGGAATCCTCTCGGCAACTTTGCCTCCGTATACGGCAGATAAATAAGGCGGGGCCCGTTTACCCTTTCTTCCGGCACAAAAAAAAGGCGCCCGCAGGCGCCTGTGAATTTGTTGAGGGAGAGGAACTCTAGTTCTTCTCAACCTTCTTGCCGGCTTGGAGCCAGCCAGCGATGCCGGCGGAGAGGTGCTTCACGTTCTTGAAGCCCAGCTCTTCGGCAGCGGAGGCGCCGCGCTTGTAGGCAGAGCACTTGCTGTTGCCGCAGTAAGCCACCACGAGGGTGCCTTTGTCCACCTTGGACAGCTGCTTGGCGAGGGCGTCCTTATTGCTGAAGGAAACCGCGCCGGGGATGTGGCCGCGCTTGGTGAAGGACTTGGCACCATTCACATCGATGATGGCCACCTTGCCGGATTGAATCGCCTTCTCGAGGTCAGCGATGGAGATGTCCGGGTATTCGCCGGCCTGAACGTTCACCGCGAAGATCACGGCAATGAGAGCAATGAGATTTTTCATAGTCTGTATATTATATTGTTTGGATTGTAAATCCCGACAGGCCGAGGCCCTAGGGGGTAGTCATTGGACTGGGGGAAAGCCTACCGATTCAAAAGGGTGACGCAATCTTTTTTGCCTGTCCAGCGGCCGTTTGGCGGTCATAGTCGGTTATGGCACACGATCAATTTTCCGTGGGCGATCTCACCGCCGTGATTGGCGATAACGCGGCGCATCAGGGCCATCGGGCCGGGTACAACGGCCTGTGGAGTCTGCGGCACAAGCAGAGTACCCGCAGCGTGTTTGTGCCGGGGATTGCCGGGCTAAACCTCGAGCATGTGTTCAATGGCGAAACGGAGTTTGGCGGGCGGGATGTGTTTTTCGAACCGCGCCGGGCTCCGATGACTTTTCGCAAGGTGAATGCCGCCACCGCCGAGCTGCATCAGCCGCCCACACCGAATTTCCACATGGAAAGCTGGACAACTTTCACGCTGAAGGCGCCGCATTACATTGATTTCAAATTCCGCTGCATCCCGCGCCAGCACGTGCATGAGCGCGGCTGGTTCGGCATCTTTTGGGCCAGCTACATGAACGGGCCGATCGACAAGAGCATGTACTTCCGCGGCGGCTGGCGGGCGAAGGAGGACATGTGGATGCAGCTCTGCACGCAGCAGCACGATGACGAAAGCACGGTGCTGGCGCAGGGCGACGATTTCAAGCTGACCTGGCAGGAAGGCAGCCGCGATGCGCTCTTTAAAAACTACTCGCGCATGCGCTACGCGCGGCCGTTTTATTACGGGCACTTTGAGGAGCTCACCTACCTCCTCATGTTTGAGCAAGCCGACGGCATTCGCTTCACGCACTCCCCCAGCGGCGGCGGTTTTAACCAGGCCTTCAACACCACCAATCCCGCCTGGGACTGGCAATTTATCGTGCCCCAATATGAGGTGAACAAAGAATACCAATACCGCGCCCGCCTCGTGCTGCGCCCGCAATGTTCGCGGGAGGAAATCCTGAAGGAAGTGGCCGGCTGGCGGAAAGGTTGAACGGGCTGGGAATTCGTGTAAATTGTTCGCATGGAAACGACGGTGGAAAGCTTGGAGGCGCAGGCGCTGACTTTGCCGGTGAAAGACCGGCTGCGTTTGGCGTGTACCATGTTGAAGAGCGCGCCCAAGGAACGGGAACTGTCCAAGGAAGAGTGGGAAGCAGAAATGGTCCGTCGAATGAAGGCCATCGAAGATGGAGACCGGTCTGGTGTGACTTGGGAGGAAATGAAAAATGAATTTGAGCGGCGTTATGGCAAATGAACCTCATCGTTCGGCATGAGGCATCTGAGGAATTTTGGGGAGCAGTTGAGAGATATGCGTTGGAAGATGTCGAATTGGCCGTGAGATTTGCGGGGGAGGTGGATAGCAGCATCGCGCAAATCTCCCAAATCCCGATCGAGCTCGGGCCCGCCAAATGAGTGGCATGGAGTATCGAAGGGTAAACTTGAAAACTTTCCCATATTACATCGCTTATCGAATCATTGAGGGTGAGGTTATTGTGTTCACAATTTCACACGGGCACAAAGATCCCGAACACTGGCTGGAGCGGGTTGATCCTGAATGAGCCCTAACCCAATCCGCAATTTTTCTTGGCGCGGTCGAGGACGGTGGTGGCGAGGGCGCGGGCTTTTTGGGCGCTGTCGGTGAGGACTTGGTTGACGTAGTCGAGGTTGTTTTCCAGCTCGGCGCGTTTGGCGCGGGCGGTGGCAAAATGTTCCCAGTAGTGCTCGAAGAGGGTTTTCTTGAGGTCACCGTAGCCGTATCCGCCGGCGCGGAGTTGGTTCTCGGTGGCTTGGGCGATGTCGGCGGGGGCGAATAGTTTGAGGAGCTGGATGGCGATGTTTTGGTCGGCGTCGGGCTTGGGTTCCTCGGGGGTGCGGCTGTCCATGACGAGGCGCATGATTTTTTTGCGCAGCGGCTTTTCGTCGCCGAAAATCTCGATGGTGTTGTCGTAGCTTTTGCTCATCTTCTGGCCATCGGTGCCGGGCACAGCGGCGACCTCGGCGCGAATGCGCGGCTCAGGCAGCACAAAGGTTTCGCCGTAGGTCAGATTAAATTTCACGGCGATATCGCGTGTGACCTCGACGTGTTGCTTTTGATCGCGGCCGACGGGCACGACGTTGCTGTCGTAAATCAAAATATCGGCGGCCATCAGCACGGGGTAGGCGAACAGGCCGTGGTTGGGCTTGAGGCCTTTGGCGAGTTTGTCCTTGTAGCTGTGACAATTCTCCAGCATCGGCATGGGGGTGAGGGTGGTGAGCAGCCAGGTGAGCTCGGTGACCTCGGGCACATCGCTTTGGCGAAAAAACACCGCCTTGGCGGGGTCCAGCCCGCATGCGAGGAAATCCAGCGCGACATCCTGCGTGTTTCGGCGGCGTTGGTCGGCGTCGAAGAGCGAGGTCATCGAGTGGTAATCGGCGATGAAATAAAACGCCTCACCCTCGTTTTGGAGCTCCATGGCGGGCTGCATCATGCCGAAGTAGTTGCCCACATGCAGCGCGCCGGAAGGTTGGATGCCGGAAAGAATCCGCATGGCGCGGAAGGTAGCAGGGGGCGGCGGGCGGTTCAAGCTGCCCTTGATAAATAAGGCTTTTCATTTGTCGACCGCATGGCAAATTTCCCGCGCTGCGGGAGGACTCCCTGTGGCAGGCATGACCATTCCGGTGGATCAATTGGATCAACTCAAGACAGATCGGCGCAGGGAGGCCCCGCGCGCATGAAGCTCGGCATTGTTCGCGAGACATTCGAGGGAGAACGCCGCGTGATTGCCACGCCGGAGGCTGTGGAAAAGTGGGTGGCAGCCGGGCACGAAGTGTGGGTGGAACAGGGCGCTGGGGATCGTTGCAGCGCTCCGGATGCCGCCTACGAATCGACCGGGGCCAAGGTGGTGGATCTTGCAACGGCTTGGACTGAGCCGGATCTCCTCCTCAAAGTTCACGCGCCGAATGAATCGGAAATTGACCGGATACCCGAAGGCAGGGCGCTAATTAGCCTGATATATCCTGCACAAAATCCGAAGCTGGTGAAGCGACTGGCAGCTAGGCGTATTACTTCATTTGCCCTCGATTGTGTGCCGCGGATCACGCGGGCGCAGCCCATGGATGTACTGAGCTCGCAAACAGGCATCGCCGGCTATCGTGCCGTGCTCAATGGCGCTCAGCATTACGGTCGTTATTTTAAAGGGCAAATTACTGCGGCCGGGCGTACGCCGCCGGCGAATGTGCTGATCTTGGGTGCCGGGGTGGCCGGATTGGCGGCGATCGCCACCGCGCGAGATCTGGGGGCACAAGTAAAGGTCTTTGACGTACGGCCGCCGGTGAAGGAAGAGGTGGAAAGTCTGGGGGCGACGTTTCTCGAGATCAAATCCGGAGAATCCGGCGAAGGGGTTGGCGGTTATGCCAAGGAGATGAATCAGGAGAGCCAAGCGGCTCAACACGCCTTGTTCCTTCAGGAGGCAGCAACCACGGACTTGATCATCACGACAGCACTCATCCCCGGCAGGCCAGCTCCACTCATCTTGCCCGCGAGCATAGTGGAGGCACTCAAGCCGGGCACCGTGATCCTGCA
>JAYQQG010000060.1:0-20342 GCA_038145765.1 Verrucomicrobiales bacterium | reverse complement strand
CCCCCCCTTGCCCGGCGGGGGCGCGCCGCGCCCGCGCCCCCCGCCCCCCACCCCCCCGGGGCCGCGGGGCCCGGGCAGCACGATGAACCCGCAATCACACATCACCGTCGCCGCTGAGGCCATGGCCACCCGTTTTGAGGTTGCCCTGCATGGCGCGTCTGAGGCTACTTTGCGCGCAGCTGCCGAGGAGGCCTTGGCGGAGATTGCCCGGCTTGAGGCGATGCTCAGCCTCTACCAACCCACCAGCGAAATCGCCCACATCAATGCCCGCGGGGCTCAAGAGCCCGTGCCCGTTTCGCCCGAGGTCTTTGCCTTACTGGAACATTGCGCCGCACTGGGTGAACAGACTCAAGGCGCCTTTGACATCACGCTCGCTCCGCTCCTGCGTTGCTGGCGGTTCATGAACGACACCGGGGCTGTGCCTTCTGAAGATGAATTGCAAACCGCCCGCGCTCAATGCGGCTGGCCCCAACTGCAGCTCAACCCCGCCGAGCCCACCGTGCAACTCGCCACCGAAGGCGCGATGCTCGATCTCGGCTCCGTCGGCAAAGGCTACGCCCTCGAACAAGCGGCCGCTTTGCTTTTGGAAAATGAATTTGAACATTTCCTCATCCACGGCGGCACCAGCACCGTGTGCGCCCGCGGCACTCAATCCGATGGCTCCCCTTGGCGGATTGCCGTGGAACACCCGGAGGCCGGTCAGCCGCCGCTCGGCATTGTGGATCTTGCCGACGAATCCCTCTCGGTTTCGGGCATTGGCGGCAAATCGTTTATCGATGAACACGGCGTGGAACAAGGGCACGTGATTGATCCCCGCACCGGGCGCCCCGCTCAAGCCGCCCGGGTGGCAGCGGTGGTGTGCGACAGTGCCACCGTCAGCGATGCCTGGGCCACGGCGTTGTTGGTGGAGCCGGGCTTAACATTGCCCGAGGGGTTGCGAGTCATCCACTAAAACGGATCCTGCCGGTACGGATCAAAGTTGCTGAGCTTCCATTCATCAACCAGATCTCCGGGGAGTTCGTTGAGGAAGCGGGACGGCTGCTGAATCATGTCGTCGCTGCCCCCGCCGGCCACGGTACGGATCATCGGATATGACAGATACAATTCATCCTGCGCGCGCGTGATGGCCACATAAAAAAGCCGGCGCTCCTCTTCCTCGCCATCGAGCGAATCCAACGACCGGTTGCTGGGAAACATGCCGTCACACAACATCACCACAAACACCACCTTGAATTCCAAGCCCTTGGCTTGGTGAATCGTTGAGAGGCGAATCTTCTCGTCGTCCTCCTCGGCGCGATCCTGCTCGGCCTCCACGTTGGTGAGCAGCGCCAGCTCGGCCAAAAATGTTTCCAGCGTTTCGTATTGCCGGGCAAACACGCCGAGCTGCTCGATGTCGTCCAGCCGTTGCGGTGCCTTGTCGTAGTTCGCCTCCACGTAGGCGTCGTAGCCGGCCTCAACAATCAGCTCGATCATCTTGCCCGCATCCCCGGCCACCGGTTCGGATTCCAGTTGCGAAACTGTCGCGGAAAATTGCGCCCACGGCACCTTGGCCTTCTTGGGAACGGCCGCGCAGCGTTGCAGCGTCTCGGCCATTGGCGTGGCGTCCGTATGCGCTGTGAGAAATTGATCCCACAATTTCATCGCGGTCTTGCCGCCTACGCCGGGCAACATCAGCACCAGTCGTTTGAAGGCCTGTTCATCGCGCGGGTTGGCGAGCCATTTCAGGTACGAGGTCACATCCTTGATGTGCGCCTGCTCAAAAAACCGGATGCCGCTGGTGATGGAGAACGGAATGTTGCGGCGCGTGAGTTCCAGCTGCATTTCCAGTGCGTGAAAATGCGACCGATATAGCACGGCCATGTCGTTCAGCTCAATGCCCTCCTCCCGCAGCTCCAGCGCGCGTTGCGCGACAAAAGCCGCCTGCTCATCGGCCGCACTGCACACGGCGAGCACCGGCTTTTCGCCCGGCCCGCGCGAGGCTTCCAGTTCCTTGGCGAACTGCCGCGTGTTGGCCGCGATGGCGGCATTGGCCAGCTGCAGAATCTCCGGTGTGCTGCGGTAATTGGTCTCGATTTTGTACACCTGCGCCTTGGGATAGCGCTGGGGGAACTCAATGATGTTTTCGTAATTGGCGCCGCGCCATGAGTAGATGCTTTGCGAATCGTCGCCGACCACCATGACGTTTTTATATCGCTCGGCCAACAGATCAATCAGCTCTGCCTGCAGTTGATTGGTATCCTGATACTCGTCCACGAGCACGAACTGAAACCGTTTCTGGTACAACTCGCGGACGTCCTCGTGTTCCTTGAGCAGCTTCAGCCAAAGCACCAGCAGGTCATCAAAATCCATCAGGCCCTGCGCCTGTTTGCGCGTGGTGTAGCGCGTGAGCACATCCTCGATCTGGGCGGCCAACGGCTCAAACCACGGGTAGCGGTCCTCGATCACCTCGCGCACGCTCTGCTGCTTGTTGATCGCCAATGAACCGATGTCACCCACCACGTCCGGCTTGGGAAAGCGCGTGGCTTTGACGTCAATCTCCGCCTCGGCAATGCAGGCGTTCACCAGCCCCTTGGCATCCTCGCGATCCTGAATGGTAAACGAGCGATTGAACCCGAGATCCTCTGCGTGCCGCCGCAGCACACGATGGCCAATGGAGTGGAAGGTGCCGCCCCACAGCTCGCTCATGTCCTGCCCGATTAGGTCGGTGACGCGCCCCATCATTTCCTTGGCGGCTTTGTTGGTGAAGGTCAGCAGCAGAATGCGATCCGCCGGCACACCCTGTTCCAGCAGATACGCCACGCGATAGGTCAGCGTACGCGTTTTGCCCGAGCCCGCACCGGCAATCACCAGGGCCGGGCCGGGCAGAGCGGTCACGGCCGCGCGCTGCGCGTCGTTCAGTTCCGCCTCGTAATCGATCTGGAGTTGGACCGATTCGCGGTACGGTTGCAGGACATACTCCCGGGCCACGCCGCAGGCTAAAGGCTGCGCCTAGCCGGATGAAGGCTAAACCGTTGATAAGTTATCGTGGCCAAGTCGGGCCGCTGGCGTAGCCTTCTCGCAGGAGGGGACGGTGCGCCACCAGGGAGGCTACAAACCAAAACCACGCTGCACGCGGTTGGTGCGTTTTGCGGATATTGAACTGCGAGACGTTAATGGCCGTGCGTTGACCGATCCCACTTCCATCGATTTCTTCGACTGCCTGTCCTATTTCCAGAACGAATCCAAGCCCTACACCGGCCGCGCTCAGGGCGTTGATCTCGAAGGTCACGTGCACGCCGAGGGCTTCTTTGTCGAAGGCCGCCCCGAGGGCCGCTGGACCCGCTGGCACGACAACGGCACCAAGCGCGAGGAGTTCCTCATCACCAACGGCGAATGCGCCTACGCCCGGCATTGGGACGAAAACGGCGTGCCGATTTAACGGCGCATTTGCTCGACGCCAAGGCGCGCGTCCGTATTCTTCCCGCCCATGGCACACCACGGGCTGACCAGCGACGATCCCACCTTTAAGTCGCGCAAACGCACCACCGGCGAAATCCTCCGGCGCGTGTGGGCCTATCTGCTGCCGTACAAGGGCCTCGCGCTGGCCACCGTTGGCTGCGCGGTGCTTTCGCTTCTCTGCGCGCTCACGTATCCCAAACTCACCGAGTACATCATTGACGGCATCATCGAGAAAGACGGCGGCACCACCAAGCTCGGCTGGGCCGTCGGCGCCATGGCGCTGGCATTTCTCCTGCGTGACCTGTTCAACAGCCTGCGCATTCGCATCAACAATCATTTTGAGCAAAATGTCATCTACGACATGCGGCGTGATGTGTTTGCCAAGCTGCAGCGGTTGCCGGTCAGTTACTTCGACAAACGCGCCAGTGGCGACCTGATGACGCGGGTGGTCGAAGACATCAACAACGTCGAACGCGTGTTGATTGACGGCACCGAACAGGGCACCGTGGCCATCCTCTGCATCGGCGGTATCAGCGGCATTCTGTTTTACACCAACCCCACGCTGGCCGCCGTGGCGCTGTCGCCGCTGCCGTTTCTGGCCGCCGGCGCCCTGTGGTACACGCTTACGGCCCATCGTCGTTACCGCAAACAACGTGAAGCCTCCAGCGCCATGAACGCGCTGTTGATGGACGATCTACAGGGCATCCGGCAAATCAAGGCCTACGGCCGGCAGGATCACGAGGACGCGCGCTTTGCCGATCGTGCCGAGGGTCTGCGTCAAGGAAATCTTGGCATCATGCGTGCCTGGGCAAATTACAATCCGGCCATGAGCTTCTTTGCCGCGCTCGGCACCGTGCTCGTGCTGTGGTTCGGCGGCAAAGCAGTGATGGCAGGCACCATGACCACCGGTGAACTGGTCGGGTTCCTGTTCTATCTCATGCTCTTTTATGAGCCGATGGCCCGTCTGCACGGCCTCAACCAAATGCTACAAAGCGCCCGGGCCGCCGGCGAACGCGTGTTTGATATCCTCGACCATGAGGCCGAACGCGATGAATCCCGCACCGCCGAATTGCCCCAACCCGTGTGTGGTGAGGTGGTGTATGAAAGCGTTTTTTTTGAGTACGAATCCGACCGCCCCGTGCTTTCCAATATTTCCCTGCACGCCAAACCCGGCGAAATGATCGCGCTGGTCGGCCCCACCGGCGCGGGCAAAAGCACGCTCGTGAGTTTGATGCCCGCTTTTTACGAGTACACGGCCGGCAGCGTCACCATCGATGGCCAAAGCGTAGCCGAAACTTCACTGACTTCCCTGCGCCACCACATCGCCGTCGTCAGTCAGGAACCGTTCCTGTTTAACGGCACCATTCGCGAGAACATTCAGTACGGCAAACTGGACGCCAATGATGATGCCATCGAGGCCGCCGCGCGCGCCGCGAATTGTCATGAATTCATTTGTGCGCTGGAAGACGGCTACGAATCACGCGTAGGCGAACGCGGCGTGAAATTGAGCGTGGGTGAAAAACAACGTGTGAGCATCGCGCGCGCGCTTTTGGCCGATGCGCCAATCCTGATTCTCGACGAAGCCACCGCCAGCGTCGACACCGCCACTGAGCGGCTGATTCAGGAAGCCCTCGAGCGACTGATGCAGGGCCGCACCAGCTTCGTGATCGCCCACCGCCTAAGCACCATCCGCAAGGCTGATCAGATTCTTGTGCTCAAACAGGGCGCCATTTTCGAGCGCGGCACGCATGATTCCTTAATCGATCAAGACGGCCTCTACGCCAAACTCGCCCGCATCCAGAACACAACCTATATCGAGGAAAGCTTCGAAAAACTGGCCGAGTAACGGGAGGGGCAAGTTCCACCTTGCCCCCGTGTAAAAGAAATTTGGGACGAGGTGGAACTCGTCCCTCCCAAGATTGATACCCCGGGAGGGCGAAGCTCCTGCTGAGCCTCCGCACACGCAAGTGCGCCGTAAGTGAAACAGCGATCATTTTGGGGAATGTGAGGATGGCCCCGCCATCCTTCGGCTCAGCAGGAGCTTCGCCCTCCCACTATTGATTGAACACCACCGTGGATTAGCCGCACCCTACCCCACCACCAGCTTGCTCAGTTCCGGATAATTCGTCTTACCCGAGCCGAGCACTGGAATCTCATCCAGCACCTTGATTTCGCGCGGCACGGCCAAGTTGGGCAGGCCGGCTTTGGTAATCGCCTCACGGATTTCCTCGGCCGTCAGCTCCGGTGTATTGGTGGCGGCCACCAACTGCTCGCCCTTGTCGGCATCCGGTCGGGCCACCACCGCCACCGCGCACTCTTCGCCGTGCTGCGGGAAGGCACCCGCCAACGCCGCCTCCACCGCCGTCAGGCTGACCATCTCCCCGCTAATCTTCGCAAACCGCTTGGCGCGGCCCTTGATGAAAATGTATCGGTCCGCATCCACCGCCACAATATCGCCCGTATCGTACCAGCCACCGAGCTTTTGAAATTCCTCATTGGGGCCCTGGTTCAGGTAACCCTTCATGATGTTCGGCCCCTTCACCAGCAGCTTGCCGCCCTCTGCGACCCCATCAATAGTTTCCAGTTTGTAATCCACGCCAGGAAACAACCGGCCGACGGCGCCATCACGGTGTTCGATAATACTGCTGGTACTGAGCACCGGCCCTGTTTCGGTGGCGCCGTAGCCTTCCATCAGGCTCACCCCGAATTTCTTGGCCCACACATTGCGCGTGGCTTCCTGCACCTTTTCTGCCCCACAGATTACGTAGCGCAGCTCGGCAAAATCCGCCGCGTGCCCGAACCGCGCATAGCCGTTCAGAAATGTGTTGGTGGCCAACAACACTGTACAGTCGCGGTCATAAAATGCCGCCGGGATCTGCCGGTACATCAAGGGCGACGGAAACAGGTAGACGAACGCGCCGCGCAAAATCGGCAGCAACACCCCCGCCGTCAGGCCGAAGCTGTGGAAGAGGGGCAAACAGGTGAAGAATCGGTCGCTGTCTTTCAGGTCGATCACCGCCATGCACTGGCGCACGTTGGCCAGCAGGTTTCGATGCGTCAGCTCCACTCCCTTGGGCGTGCCCTCCGAACCGCTGGTGAAGAGCACCACCGCCGTGTCGGTAAAGGGCGTGTACTGTCCTGCCAACGGATTGAGTTTTTGATTCAGCAACGCCAATAGCTTGCTCACTCCTGAAATACTGTCACCGACGTCCTCCAGATAAATGATCTCCAATCCCGCTTCCTCAAACGGCTCGATCTCCAGCTTGGCTTTTTCCAAAAACGCACGTGAGGTGATCACCTGTTTGACCCCGGCCAATTCCGTACATTGCAACATCGCCGCAGCCCCCGAGGTGTAGTTCAAAATCGCGGGCACTTTGCTGGAAGCCCAGAGACTGGTCAGGGTAGCCACCATGCTGTTGACATTCGGCAACAGCACCCCCACGCGCTCAGTATTTCGATCCAGTCGCCTGGCCCATTGGGCGGCCAACACATCCGTGCCGACCAGCAGTCGTTGGTAGGTCAGCGTTTTGAACGTGGTATCTTCCAAGACCACTTGGTGCGGGATCTGTTTGGCCAGGGCGGCGATCGCGCGAATAATCGTCTGCTCGCCGTGCTCCATCTCCACCTCCAACTGATGCCGCATCATGCGGTCGCGCAGCCATTGATTGAGTTGCGCGCGTTGCTCAGCCGGTTTGCCTTCAAACTCCGGTGGATCCACCGGATCCTCAAAATGTGCCGTCACTTTCGGGAACCATTGCGTCCAGCCCCCATGCGGACTGGCCAACACCCGGGCAGCTCCACGCAAATGGCAGGTGATCACCTTTGCCTTGGTTTTCTGAATCAAAAATCCCGTGCCATCAAAGAGTCGCTGCAGACTGCCCGTACGGCTCATGCGGCCTTCAGCAAACAGGATGAGCTTGCCTCCGCCCTCGAGGTGCGCGGTCATTTTCTTCAACGCAGCGGCCGGTTCTGTCCCGATCAAGATGATGCGTTCATTGCTCAATACCCACTCATGCAGTTTGCTCGCACGGGCCGGCAGTTCAGACGCCGCGAACTTCCAGTCCGGGTCCACACACAGGCCCACAAACAACCAGTCCAGCCACGACAAGTGATTGGGGATCAGCAACACTGGCCCTTCGCACCGGGTAGCCTCCTCGTTAAAGGCGCGGAAACGAAACCACACGCGCAGCACGCCGCGCATCAGCTTGAGAAACAATCGGTTGGCCCAAATATTCATCGCTGCGCGGACTGTACCGGAACCCTGCCAAAGGGGAAATTGATAAAATTGATACTCACCTCGCCCCAGTGAATACTCCGGGAACGGGCATTGGAGTTGCCGCATCTCTGCAATTAGGTAACAATACCGATGCGCGCACTGAATTAGTAACTGAATACATTCTCATGGGCTGGTTATCCGGACAATTAATCGACATCATCGAATGGCTCGATGACGGGCAGGAAACGATGGTTTACCGCTTCGAGCGGCACAACAACGAGATCAAGAACGGCGCCAAGCTCGTCGTGCGTCCCGGGCAGACGGCCGTGTTCGTCAACGAAGGCAGCACCAGTGTGGCCGATGTGTTTGAGCCCGGCACTCATGAGCTGACCACCGCCAACCTGCCGATTCTGTCCACACTGATGGGCTGGAAGCACGGTTTTGAGAGCCCGTTCAAGGCCGAGGTCTATTTCATGAAGACCTCGAAATTCACCGACCTCAAGTGGGGCACCCGCGGCCCAGTCACGGTGGAATGCGAAGGCTATGGCATGTTCGACCTGCGTGCCAACGGTACTTACGTCATCCAGATCGGCGATCCCAAGAAATTCCTCGAGGAAATCGTCGGCACCGACGGCAAGTTTGATGTCAACGAAATCGCCGGCGATCTGCGCGATGAGATCGTGATGAACGTCAGTGATCGCCTCGGCGAATTGGAGCTGAACCCCGGCAAGCTCACCGGCCAGATGAAAGACATCTCCGAGGAACTGCAGGCCCCCATCCAGGAATATCTCGGCACCCTCGGCCTGGAGCTCACCCGTTTCCGTGTGGCCAGCCTCACCATGCCGGACGATGTCCGCAAGGAACTCATGGAAATGAGCCGGCTTTCCGCTACCAAACTTTCCCAAGGCAACCCCCAAGCCATGCAGAACCTCACCGCCCTGCGCGCCAGCCGTGCCATGGGCGATATGGCCAACAACCCCGGGGGCACCGGAGCCGCCGGTGCCGGTATGGAAATGGCCATGGGCGTGATGATGGCCAATCAAATGGGCGGCGCCCTCGCCGCCGGCGCCCAGCCGCAACAACAACAAGCCGCCCCGCCGCTGCCCGGTGCCGCACCCGCCGCCACCACCGAGTACAAGGTGGGCATCGATAATCAACAGTACGGCCCCTATCCGGTCGACCGCCTCAAAGCCATGGCGGCTGACGGCAGCTTCAAGCCGGAGATGCTGGTCTGGGCCGCCGGCATGGCCGGTTGGGCCAAGGCTGCCGAGGTCCCCGAGTTGGCCGGACTGTTCGGAGCGCCGCCGTTACCGGGCGCCGGCGAAGCTCCTCCCCTGCCGACCAACGAACCGCCACCCTTGCCTTAACCAAGTTAATCAACCCTCCCCGCGCGCATGCCAATCACCATCAACCGCGATGGCGAAAACCACGGGCCATACACCCCCGAGGAAGTCCGTGATTTGCTGGCCAACGGCACGTTGAAGGAGGATGACCTCGCCCACGAAGAAGGCACCGATGGCTGGGTTCCCTTGCGTGATCTAGCCAGTCTGCAAAATGCCACCACGACTACCGCCCAAGCTTCCCAAGGCAAGGAGGGCGGCCCCAGCACGTTTCCTTGCAATGGCTGCGGCGGCGATTTGGTGTACAGCCCCGGCGTCGCCAAGATGGAATGCCCCTACTGCGGCGCCGAGGTCGACTGTCCGGCCCCCACGGGCGAAGTGTTGGAGCATGATTTCGAGAGCCAGCTCGCCCTTCTGGAATCCGGCGCGGACACCACCGTGGTCACCGAAGTATCGTGCGATGCCTGTGGTGCAGAGAATCAACTGGAAGCCAATCTAACCTCCGGCGACTGTGCCTTCTGCGGCACGCCGTTTGTGCAACAGCCGCAGGCCGCGAACATCATGCGACCGCAAGCCGTACTGCCTTTCGCCGTCACCCGCGAAGAAGGCCGCGGCCATTTCCGAGAATGGATCAACGGCCTGTGGTTTGCCCCCAACAAGCTAAAGCAATTCGCGCGCGACATTGAAAAGCTGAAGGGGCTTTATCTCCCGCATTGGACCTACGATAGCGACACCACCACCGATTACATGGGCCAACGCGGTATCCACCGCACCGAGTACTACACCGACAGCGAAGGCAACCGCCAATCACGCACCACCACAGACTGGTATCCGGCCGCCGGCCGCGTCTACCTCAGCCATGACGACATCCTCGTACCAGCCAGTGACACGCTGCCGCGCAAATACGTGGATGAGCTTGAGCCATGGGATCTCCCTTCACTCACCCCCTACGAGGATGCCTACCTCAGCGGGTTCCAAAGCGAAAGCTACACCGTAGACCTGCGCGGCGGCTTCAACATCGCCAAGGATAAAATGCAGCCAGACATCGACCAGAAAATCCGCTGGGACATCGGCGGCGATGATCAACGCATCCTAAGCAAGACCACTTACTACTCGGCCATCACCTTCAAATACATCCTGTTGCCCGTCTGGATCAGCGCGTACCGGTTCAAGGATAAGACCTACCAGTTCCTTATCAACGCCCGCACCGGTGAAGTCCAGGGCGAGCACCCGTGGAGCTGGATCAAGATCACCCTCGCCGCCCTCGCCGGCATCGCCCTTATCGGCACGATCATTTACTACGCCAACCAATAGTGAGCGAGAACAATGCCGACCGTCCGCTAGGGTTTTGGTCCGCCACTGCCGCGGTGGTGGCCACCATGATCGGTGCTGGCATCTTCGGGGCCACCGGCGGTTTTGCCCATGCCTTGGGCAATGACGGCTTGATTCTGCTCGTCTGGCTGGGGTGCGGCCTCCTGGCCCTCACCGGTGCCCTGTCTCTCGGTGAAATTGGGGCCATGCTGCCCCGCAGCGGCGGTTGCTATACTTACAATCGGCACCTCTATGGCGATACCGCCGGTTATCTCAGCGGGGTCCTCAGTTGGTTGCTCGCTTTCGTGGGAGCCCTCGCTTATGTGACGCTGTTGCTAGGGCATCACGTTCAACACTTTGCGCCAAACCTACCTCCGGCCGCCACGGCGAGCGGGGTGATTATCCTTTTGTCGGCGGCACACTGCCTCGGCCTGCGCGAAGGCAACTGGATGAACAATGCGTTCACCATTTTCAAAGTGGGCGTGATTCTCGCCTTCATCATCGCCGGATTCAGTGCGCCCGCTCAAGCCACCCCGGAATTGGCCATCAACGCAAAGGGAATTCTCTCATCACCGTTTGCCGCGGCCATGATCTCCGCCAGCTTTGCTTATCTCGGATGGGAAACCGCCACTTGGATCGCCGGCGATTTGAAGGATCCCCAACGCACGCTGCCGCGCTCGCTGATTGCCGGCACCGCATTCGTTACCGGCCTGTACATTTTGCTGAACATCGTCTTCCTGCGCGCGGAATCCGCAGCCACCATGGAAGGCCGCATCGACAGCATTGGTTTGCATGCGGCAAATATTTTGTTCAGCGGCAATGTCAGCACATGGTTCAACGGCATGATCATCGCCGTGCTTTTGTCAACCACCAGCACCATCCTAATGGTTGGCTCCCGCATTCTGGCCGCCATGGCCAAGGACGGCCAGCTCCCCGCCCCGTTGGCCAGAACTACCCCGCGAGATGCGCCCTTAAATGCGCTCGGACTGCAGGCGATTTGCACCGTCGCCTTTGTTTGCGCCGCCAGTTCGCATGGCAACGCCGACAACGTGCTGGTGCTAATTGGCATGCCAACGACCGTAATAATGGGCGCGGCCGTGGCCGGGGTGCTCATTCTCCGTCGGCGCGAGCCCGATACCGAACGCCCGTTCCGCGTACCGCTATATCCTCTGCCGCCCATCCTCTTTCTCGGGCTGGCGGTTTGGATGCTGGTCGCCACCATTCAGTACAAATGGCAGGCCAGCATTGGCTCCGTGATCCTCGTTGCCGTCATCTGGGCCCTCAAGCCTGTGCTGGCCAAGGGAGCATCGAAATCTTCCTCGAGCGAATAATGGGGCAAGGTGGAACTTGCCCCTCACCGGCTGTGTCGTATCCTTCCCGCATGAGTTTTGCGTGGTTGTTTTTGGCGGCGTTTTCGTTGTCGGCGGTTGATTTCCAGAAGGACATTCAGCCGCTGCTGAAAAATAAATGTTCCCGCTGCCATTCAGGCCATGAGGCCAAGGGCGGGTTTTCGATCAACAGCCGTGCCACGCTGCTGGACGCCGCCAAGCCCGGAAACAGCGCCGACAGCCTGTTATATCAGCTGATCACTTCCAAAGATCCCGATGAACGCATGCCCTCCAAGGGCGAGCCGCTCAAGCCGGGTGAGATTGCGTTGATCAAGGCTTGGATTGATGAAGGCATCGCGTGGCCGGCAGGCTATAACTTTGCCGAATGGCGGCGCGCGCCGTTGGCCCCGCGCAAGGTCCCGTTGCCAGCCGGTGAAGGCAACCCCATCGACCGCCTGCTAGCCGGTTATTTCGCGAAACACAAAATCAAGCCGGGCGAATTGGTCGATGACCGCACCTTCGCCCGGCGCGTGTGGCTGGACCTTGTGGGCCTGTTGCCGCCGGTGGATGAACTAAAAAAATTCGTGGCCGACAAATCGCCTGACAAGCGGGCGGCCCTGGTGAACCGTCTGCTCAAGGATAACCGCGCGTATGCGGATCATTGGATGAGCTTTTGGAATGATCACCTGCGCAACGCCTACTTTGGCCCGGGCTTCATTGACAACGGCCGCGCGCAGATCACCACCTGGCTGTACCGCTCGCTGTACACCAACCTGCCCTACGATCAATTTGTCAGTGAATTGGTCGGCGGCAAGGGCGATGCGGCCGGGTTTGTGAAGGGCATCAAGTGGCGCGGCGCGGTCAACGCCAGTCAGCGGCGTGAGATGCAGGCCGCGCAAAATGTCGCGCAGGTGTTCATGGGCACCAATCTCAAATGCGCCTCGTGCCACAACAGCTTTGTCAATTACTGGAAGCTGGAGGACGCCTACTCGCTCGCCGCTATTTTTGCCGACAACGGCCTCGAGCTCCATCGCTGCGACAAGCCCACCGGCAAGCCCGCGCAGATGCGGTTTATCTTTCCGGAACTAGGCAGTATCGACGCCAAGGTGCCCACCAACCAGCGGCTGCAGCAGCTGGCCAAGTTGATCACCAACGACCAGAACGGCCGGCTGCGCCGCGTGATCGTCAACCGCCTCTGGGCGCGTCTGCTTGGACGCGGCCTCATTGAGCCGCTCGATGACGTCGATCAACCCGCGTGGAATGCCGACCTGCTCGACTGGTTGGCGGCGGATCTCGCCACCAACGGGCACGACCTCAAACACACCCTGCACCTCATCTGCACCAGCCGCACATACCAACTACCTTCGCAAGAGGCCGGCAAAGGAGCGTTCGTTTTCCGCGGCCCCGTGCCCAAGCGCCTGCAGGCCGAGCAATTCGTCGATGCCCTCTCCAAACTCAGCGGCCAATGGCAGGACAGCCGCGCGTTTCAACGGCTCGACGGCCGCAAACAGGGCGGCCAAATCGGCGCGGTCAGCGCAGTGCTTGGAGCGCATACCCCCCGCCCCAAACCATCCACCCCTCCGAAGGCCGGCAAACCGCCCGCACCCGCCTGGATCTGGGACCAGAAAAACGCCGCGACATCCGCGCCATTGGAAACCATTTATCTGCGGAAAACGTTCACCCTGGAGTCGGTGCCCAAAACTGCTCCCACCCTCGCCACGTGTGACAATGAGTTTGAGCTCTTCGTCAATGGCCGGCGCGCCGGCGGCAGCAAAAACTGGGCGGCCCCGGCCGGGTTCGACATCGCCCGCTTGCTGCGCAAGGGCCGCAATGTCATCGCCGTGCAGGCCACCAACATTGCTGCCGGCCCCGCCGGATTTATTCTCCGCACCCAGCTGGGCGAACAATGGTTGCTCACTGACAACACTTGGCTCGTCACCAAGCAGAAACATGCCGACTGGCAAACGCTGGCTTTTGAAATACGTGGCTGGAAACATGCCGCCAACGCCGGCCCGGCCGGCCGGGGCCCGTGGAATCTCGCCGCCGCCTTCAATGCTCCCGGAGTGCCAAATGCCGCCATCACCGATGTCCGCGCCGTGCTCTCCCGACTCGATCCGTTACAGCTCGCGCTCGGCCGGCCTAATCGCGATCAGGTGGTCACCACTCGCGACACCCTGCCCACCCTGTTGCAGGCCCTCGAATTGACCAATGGCACCACGCTCGACAACACACTGAAAACCGCCGCCACCAAATGGCTGCAGGCCGAACCCAATCCGGTTGCCATGGCCAACGTCATTTACCAAACTGCCCTCGGCCGATTACCGAACCCGGCCGAACGCGCCATCGCCACCGATTTACTTGGCAAAACCCCCAGCACCGAAAGCACCGCCGATCTCCTCTGGATCATCGTGATGCTTCCAGAATTTCAACTCATCCGCTAGACTGACATGAACATGCAATTGAACCGCCGCCAATTTCTGCAAGGAACCTCCGCCGCCCTCGGGGCAGCCGCGTTGCCGTCCTTAGCCAAGGAAGAGCCGAAGCTCCATGCCACGGCTGACACCGTGATCCTGTGCTGGATGGCCGGCGGCATGGCGTCGACGGAGACGTTTGATCCCAAAAGGTACACGCCGTTTAAGAAAGGTCTCAAGAGCGATCAGGTGCTGAGCACGTTTCCGGCGATTGATACGGCGGTGGATCATATCAAGGTTTGCCAAGGCTTCGAGCATATGGCCAAGGTGATGGATCGCGGCACGCTGATCCGCACTCAGGTAGGCGCCGATCTCGGACACATTCTGCATTCGCGCCATCAATACCACTGGCACACCGGCTACGAGCCGCCGCTCACCGTGGCCGCGCCGCACATCGGCGCATGGATCGCGCATGCGCGCGGACGCAATCATCCCGCCCTGCCGGCATTCATCGACATTGGCCAAACGCCTAATGGTGAGAGCGAGGAGATCAAGGCCTTCCAAACCGGTGGTTGCCTCGGCACGGAGTATGGCCCGTTCACCATCGATGACCCCGCCAACGCCATCAAGGCCGTGCGCCCCCCGGCCGGCATGAGCCCGGTGCGTTTCAAGGCGCGTTACCAAAACTACCTGCGCCTGCTCAAGGCCAGTCCGGATTTTCAAAAGGGCAATTCCGCCAAGCGCGAACAGTTGCTCAAGTCGATGGACGAAGCCTTCACTCTGCTCAGCAGCCCGGCCGCGAAGGCATTTGATCTCGCACTGGAGCCGGAGACAAGCGCCGCGCCGTACGGCAAAGGCAAGTTCGGGCGCGGCTGCCTGTTGGCCCGCCGGCTCACCGAGGTGGGCGCGCGTTTCATTGAGGTGACCAGCGATTACGGCCCGTTCAAGCGCTGGGACACCCACGAGAACGGCCACACGCGTTTGGCCGAATTGAAAAAGGACATCGACCAACCGCTCGCGCAGTTGATCCGCGATCTTGAAGAGCGCGGTCTGCTCAACCGCACGCTCATTGTGCTGGCCACCGAGTTCAGCCGCGACATGCTCGTGGAAGGCAAGCCAGACAAGGCCGTGCGCGGGCAGGTGCATCAGCCCGATGTCATCAACGAACTGAAATTCTACGGCATGCACCGGCACTTCACCGCCGCGGGCAGCGTCCTGATGTTTGGCGGCGGTGCCAGCCGCGGGCATCTCTTTGGCGAGACCGCCGATGAACGCCCCTGCAAAACCATCAAGGATCCGGCCACCATCACCGACCTCCACGCCACCATCTTCCGCGCCATGGGCGTGCCCACCGACTATCATGTGACCGTCGAGCAACGCCCCTTCTACGCCACCAAGGACGGCAAAGGCCGCCCGTTGCGGGGTGTCATCGCGTGACCCGCGCTTGATTCACGCCCACGGAGCCCCCATCATCCGCCCATGGAAATCACCAACGCCCGGCTGATCCTGCCCGACGCCATCGAGCGCGGCTCCCTGCACATACGCAATGGCCGTATCCACAAGATTTCCAAGAATACCAAACCCGCCACTGCCAAACGCGGCGAACGGCTCGACCTACGAGGCGGCTTTTTGGCACCGGGCTTTGTCGATATCCACATCCACGGTGCTCTTGGGCGTGATACCATGGAGGCCCGGCTGGATGCCTTCCGTGAGATCACGGAGTATCACCTCCAAGGCGGCACAACGTCCCTGACGCTGACCACCCTGTCCGCCTCGCAACAGGATATTCTCAAAACCCTCGACGCCATTGCCCCGATCCATAACCAATCGATCGGCGGCGCACGCGTAGTGGGCGTCCATGTGGAGGGACCGTTCATCAACAAGGTTCGGGCCGGCGCGCAGAATCCGGATTATTGCCGCGCCCCCACGGCCAAGGAATGGGGGCCCATCCTCAAGTACGGCTCTTTGATCACCCAAATGACGCTGGCCCCGGAATTGCCTCGGGCCAATCTACTCATCAAAGCCCTCCGCAAAAACGGTTCCATCGCCAGTGCCGGCCATACGGATGCCACCGAAAAAGAATTGTTCCCCGCGCTGAAAGCCGGCCTCAATCAGAGCACGCACACCTTTAATGCCATGAGCGGACTCGTGAAGAAGGGCCCCTACCGCATGGCGGGCATGCTGGAGTTTGCTCTGGCCGAGGACGAGATCGTCTGTGAACTCATCGCTGACGGCCAACATGTGCCGCCCGTTCTGATGCGAATGCTCTTCAATGCCAAGCCACGCGATCAGGTTGTGATTATCACCGACGCAACCAAAGGCGCCGGTCTCAAGCCAGGCACGAAGTTTGAGATGTACGGCATTCCGGCCCGTGTCACTAAAACCACCGCCGAGGTGGTGGATGGCCGTGGTCTGGCCGGCAGCACGCTCACCATGATCCGCGCCGTGCAGACCGCCGTGGAACAAGCCAATGTCCCGCTGGTGGATGCTGTGTATATGGCCACCCACAATCCCGCCCGTCAACTTGGCCGGGATCGCGAATTCGGCACCCTCACGGCTGGCAAACGGGCCGACTTGGTGTGGTTCAACAACCGTTATCAAGTGAAGGGCGTTTGGCTCGACGGCGAATTCCGTCGGATCGGATAATTCATTCAGGCTACAACAAGGCCGCCCGTAACGCCGTGCCGATGTCCGGCTGTGCCCGTTCAAATCCCGCTGTATCCAAACGCCCAGGCATCGCGCGGGTACTGGTCAGCAACATTTCGTCCGCCACTTCTCCCAATACGAGTCGCAATACACCGGCCGGAACGGAAAACCAGGTAGGTCGGCCCAATACTTCCCCCAAGGCCCGGGTGAATTCCGAATTACGAACCGCACCGGCCACCACATTGACCGAACCGCTGATCGATTCCTCCGTGAGCAATAAATCCAGGGCCCGACATAAATCAACCAAGCCAATCCACGGCATCCACTGACGGCCGTCACCCAAGCGCCCTCCCAGTCCCATTCTGAACACCGGCCGCATCGCCTGGAGCGCTCCACCCTCGGACCCAAGCACAATCCCGAGCCGCATATGAACCACCCTGACCCCGGCCGCCTCTGCCGGATCGGTGGCCGCCTCCCATTGCCGGCAGACATCAGCCAAAAATCCGGTCCCGTTCGCGGCCGATTCTTCGATCTCTGTCTCGCCACGATTCCCGTAAAAACCCGTTCCCGAAGCGCACAACAAGACCTTGGGCGGATTGGATTGTTTTTCGATTGCCTTGCACAATAAGCGGGTGCCCTTAATCCGGCTATCCATAATGCGTCGTTTCTTCGCGGCCGACCAACGCCCCGGCCCCAAGGGTTCCCCCGCCAAGTGCACCACCGCATCGATTTCATCCAATGCTGCGGCATCGATAATCCCGGTGGCCGGGTTCCATTGAAAATCTGCTCGATCTCCACGCCCCAATGTCGCCACCGAGTGATCCGCCCAGTGCCGGCACAGGGTTTTCCCCACAAACCCGCTCCCGCCTGTGATGAGCATGCGCATGAAAAAACTGGCACCCCCGGCAGGACTTGAACCTGCGACGCTCGGTTTAGGAAACCGACGCTCTATCCAGCTGAGCTACGGGGGCCCGGGCGCATGATGCGGAACCGTCCCCGTTTTGGGAAGCTTCCTCGGCTATTTGCGAGCGTCGACGCAGACGAGGTCGCCAGCAGCGTTGCGGGCGTAGATGCGTCCGTTGGCCAAAATCGGTACAGTCCAGCAGCGGCCCTGCAAAACCTGGGCTTCAGTGTTAGCCGTGAATCCTTTGGGTGAGGCGGATCCGATAGCGAGGTTTCCGGTTTCACCGAGAACCAACAAATGGTTTTGAACGGCCATCAGGGAGCCGCAGCGAAAACCTTCCTTGCGCCACTGAACAGCGCCATCGGCCCAGCGCAGGCAAACCAGTTGCTTGGGGCCCCGCATGTGGGTGTTCCCGTCAAATCCATACAAATAATCACCCAACACAACGGAGTTGTTCATATGGTTGCTAAGATTTTTGTTTTGGTAAACCTCGCGCAGACTGTTGCCGGTGAATTCGTACAGTGCGCAGCCGCGTCGATATCCGGTGGAGATGAATATCTTGTTCCCGATCACGATCGGCGTGGTGGAGTTTGTCCGAAAGGAGGTGCGCCAGTCCTGAAAGGCCGCCGTTTTGCCAGTGGCCGCGTCGAGAATCACAAGCCCATCGGTCTTGAGTGTGGCCAGGTAGGTTTTGTTTTTGAACTGAAAGGCAATCGGAGATCCATATGCCGGCTTGTAAACCTGACTGCGCCAGATCTCTTTACCGGTGTTTTTATCGAGCGCGCAGGTGAAGGTGGCCTCAACAATAAGCAGGTTACCCAACACGACCGGGGACGCTGCAAAGCCCCATTCAGGCGGACGGGGCAGTTCGGCCTTTGCCATCAAATCAACGGTCCATTGTTTTTTTCCAGTCGCCGTGTCGTAACAAACTAACCGTCCGGATTTGCTCAGTCCAAAGACGCGCTTGCCATCCACGGTGGGAGAAGCACATGGGCCGCCTTCGTGTAGGTAATCCACCAAGGCAGCCGGGTAAGTATCGCTCCAAATGCGTTTGCCGGTGGCGGCATCGAGACAACTAAACGTTTCCTGATTGCCTTGGCGTTGGCCGGAGCATCCCAGGGCAAATACTCGCCCTTCGGCCACGGCCATGCTGGAGAAACCCACACCGATCTTGGCGCGCCAGGCAATCTTGGTGAAATCCGACTTGGGCACCGGTTCCGTAGAAATACCGGTGTACGCCGGCCCGCGCCAGTTGGGCCAATCCGCCGCCATAGACACGCTGACACTTAGGAGAAACAGCACGATGTATCGCATGCCTTGAGGATAAAGAGCTATCTCTTGGCGGAAAAGCTCACTTTTTGACCAAAATGCTTGTGGATAATGTGAGGATAAACTCGTGCGAATTTCGGGCTAGTGCCGGAAAGTGCTTTTTTGCAGTGATTTATGAAGAATTGCGCGGTTAGGGATCATGGGAATAATATCCGCACAAATCCTGAATAGCTTGTGTTTTGATGTGAATTCGCTGTGGTCAATTGGCCCATTTTTACCATTATCAATCCATTTTTCGTCAAAAATACTCAAATTCAGGCATGGCGCAGGGAAAGACCTGACTTTGGGGATAAAGTGTGATAGGCTGCATTTTCGCCCGTGAATCCAGTGGCTCCACGTTTTATTAATCGCGAATTAAGCTGGCTGGAATTTAACCAGCGGGTGATGGAGGAGGCTCTGGATTCAACCAATCCTCTGCTCGAGCGGTTGAAGTTTTTTTGCATTGCGAATTCCAACTTGGATGAGTTTTTCGAGGTGCGGATCGCCGGTCTAAAACAGCAAATCGAAAGTGCTGTGGGGAAACGCAGTCTGGATGGACGAACCCCAACGGAGACTTATCAGGCCGCTTCATTGCGGATCCAACGAATGGTGGATGATCTTTTCCGCTGTTGGCGTGAAGAGCTGCAGCCGCAGTTAAACGACAAAGGTTTCCGGTTTCACGAGATTGAGGCGTTATCCCATCGCAACCGTAAGTGGCTGGACGAATTCTTCAACGACAAGGTTCGCCCCGTGCTGACCCCCTTGGCGGTGGATCCCTCCAAGGCGTTTCCGTTGATTCTCAATAAATCGCTGAACATCATCGCCCGCGTTGAACGCCAGAGCAAGAGGGGCATTGAACATCGCCTTTGCATCGTGCAAGTGCCCCGGGTGATACCGCGGTTGGTGCAGCTGCCTCATGGAGAAAATGCACACGAGTATGTATTTCTGGCCGATGTGATTTCTCATTTCATTGACTCGCTGTTCCCCGGCAACGCTGTGCTGGGCAGCTGGCGCTTTCGCGTGACGCGCAACAGTGAGTTATACGTGGATGAAGAAGATGCCGACAACATCCTCAAGGCGGTGGAGAATGAGCTCCGCAACCGCCGCCGGGGTCAAGCAGTACGATTGGAGGTGGACCACAACACGCCCGAAGATCTGACGCATGAGCTTCTCGAAAAACTCGAGCTCACCGAGGATGACCTGTACCGCATTCACGGGCCTGTCAACCCCATCCACCTCAACGGACTCTTACAGGGCGATCACTCGCCCGAACTGCGGGATGCCCATTTTGTTCCCTCCCCGGCTCCGGTGTTCCGCAAGCGCACGGAAATCTTTGAAGTCATCCGCAATCAGGACGTGCTGCTCCATCATCCTTACGAGAGTTTTGAATGCGTTGTGGAACTGTTGGAACAGGCGGCCCTAGACCCCAAGGTGTTGGCC
>JAYQQG010000059.1:0-20809 GCA_038145765.1 Verrucomicrobiales bacterium | reverse complement strand
CTTGTTCCTTCAGGAGGCAGCAACCACGGACTTGATCATCACGACAGCACTCATCCCCGGCAGGCCAGCTCCACTCCTCTTGCCCGCGAGCGTAGTGGAGGCACTCAAGCCGGGCAGCGTGATCGTGGACCTGGCCGCACGCGCCGGCGGGAACTGTGAGTTGACCCAGCCCGGTGAGGTTGTGGAGCACAACGGGGTCACGATCCTTGGGCCCACACTCATCGAAAGCGAATTGCCGCGACAAGCCAGCGATTTTCTCGGCCAAAACGTGACGCGTTTCCTTTCTTTGCTGGCTCCCGAAGGCACCATGAACGTGGATCTGGAGGATGACATTATTCGCTGCATGCTTATCACGCACGAGGGCAGCACTCACTGGCCGCCAGAGAACATCCCGCAACCGGACAAGCCCAAACCCGGCAAGGCGGCAGCTGCTCCAGTGGCGGTGAATGAACCGGAAACTGGCGGGGCGGGAAAATACATTTTTGGTGCAGCCATCTTGGGGCTAACACTGCTGGTGGGGGCCAAAGCGCCTGCAAAATTTATTGAGCATTACACGGTGTTCGTGCTCGCCTGCATCATCGGCTACAACGTGGTGTGGGGCGTGACCCATTCGCTGCACACCCCACTAATGGCGGTGACCAATGCCATTAGCGGCATCATTGTGCTGGGCGGCATTTTACTGGCACTCACGACTGTTTCTTCGGCGGTTCTCTGGCTTTCACTGGTGGCGGTGTTGGTGGCCAGTATCAATATTTTTGGCGGATTCCTGGTCACACATCGCATGTTAAAAATGTTCCGTTCCGATAAAGACCGGAAAGGAGGCAGCGCATGAGCCCGGAATTGGCCAACATCATTTATCTGATTGCGGGTGTCCTGTTCATTTTCAGTCTGGCCGGACTGGCAAAGCAGGAAACGGCCCGGAACGGGAATACGAGCGGTATTATCGGCATGGCCATCGCCATTCTCGTGGCCATGGCGATGGCGAGTGGATTACATGCGCTGGTGTATGCTGCGATTGCGCTGGGCGCCATCGTTGGGGCCATCGTCGCTTCCCGCGTGGCGATGGACAAAATGCCCGAGCTGGTGGCGATTCTCCATAGCTTCGTGGGATTGGCAGCAGTGTTGGTTGGCTTCGCTCAATTCCTGAAGGGCGACCAATCCAAGGGAATCGAGCACCTCATTCACCAAATTGAAACCTACGTCGCCATCGCCATTGGGGCGATTACCTTTACCGGCTCCATCATCGCTTGGGGCAAACTTTCCGCCACCTTGAGCGGCAAAGCGCTGACATTGCCGGGCCGGAATTGGATCAACCTCGCCATGCTCGGGGCCATTGGGTACTGTGGCATGATGTTCTGTCAGGCGAACAGTGAGGCCGAGCAACTTCAATGGCTCTACTGGAACACGTCCATTGCCTGTGTCTTGGGGGTTCACTTGATTGTAGCAATTGGCGGTGCAGATATGCCGGTGGTGGTCTCCATGTTGAACAGTTATTCCGGTTGGGCGGCGGCTTCGGCTGGCTTTATGTTGGGCAACAACCTGCTTATCATTACCGGCGCGTTGGTGGGGAGCAGTGGCGCGATTCTCAGCTACATCATGTGCCGCGGCATGAACCGTTCCTTCACCAACGTGATCTTTGGTGGGATTGCCTCCAGCGGTGGGGGGGGCGGCTCCGGTGAGAGCAAGGGAGTGGAAGATTGTCAGGTGGTGCAGGCGGTGCAAGTGGCGGATTTATTGGGGCAAGCCAAGAAAGTGGCCATTGTCCCCGGCTACGGGATGGCCGTGGCCCGCGCGCAGCACGCGGTCAGTCGTCTGACGCAAAAATTACGGGACGCGGATACCGAAGTGTATTTTGGCATTCACGAGGTGGCGGGGCGTTTGCCCGGGCACATGAATGTGCTCTTGGCTGAGGCCGATGTGCCCTATGATATTGTGCTGGGGCGCGAAGAAATTAATCCGGACTTATCGGAAATGGATGTCGTGCTGGTGATCGGCGCCAATGACATTGTCAATCCTGACGCGCTGGAGAATCCCGAAAGCCCGATCGCCGGCATGCCGCAGGTGGAAGTGTGGTTGGCAAAAACGGTGGTGGTCTTTAAGCGCGGCATGGCGACCGGCTACGCAGGGGTTGCCAACCCGCTCTTCTTCAAAGAAAACACCCGCATGTGCTTCGGTGATGCCTCCGATGTGGTGGAGGAAGTACTCAGTGCTTTGGAGTAGTTTCCAATTCAGTTAATCAAGTTGATCCAGAGTGCCACTCCGCACCTGCCAGCGGTGCAGGGTGCGGCTGAGTTCGCGGGGCCAATTCTCCTCGGTGCAGGTCATGAACACTTGTCCGCGACCGGCGCTGCATTGTTCAAGAAGCGGCAGAAAGCCTTGGCGGCGTTGCTCGTCCAACTCGCCCATGACATCATCAATTAATAATACCGGCGGAACGCCGTGCACCGCACAGAGATGTTCGGCTTGGGCGATTTTGAGCGCAATGGCCACGGTGCGTTTTTGGCCTTCACTGGCATAATCGGCGGCGGGACGCTCGTGCAGGAGCAAGGCTAGTTCGTCCCGGTGAGGGCCGATTAATGTGGCTCCCTGCCGGTGTTCGCGTTCCCGGATGCATTGCAGGTCGGCGGCAAAATCCGTTTTTACGCTGGGCACATATTCCACCTGCAACGGCTCCCCGTCGGGCGCGATGCGTGCGTGAGCCGCTTGAATGCGCGGTGTGAGTTCAGGCATTAATTCACGTCGATGGAGCATCACTTGGTTTCCCAATTGGATGACTTCGGCAGTAAAACTTTCCAGAGCCCCTTCATCCACCGGTTTGCGCTTGAGCAGGGCATTGCGGGAACGCACGGCCCGCGTGTACCGTTGGAGCAGGGCTAGGTAGCCGGGAATGGTTTGGGTTAATAGAAAATCCAAAAAACGCCGGCGGCCCCGGCCGGCTCCTTTCACCAGCGCGAGGTCTTCCGTACAAAAGGCAACCGTGCGGAAGGTGCCCAGATAATCAATCAGCCGTTTAACCGGTTGTTGATCCAGCGTTAACCGACGCTCTCGACTGGACCAATACATGCGGACATCATGTGTGCCTGTCCCGACGGCACGCCCGCCTACAAACCATCCGGGCTGGCCGTGTCGCACCATGGCTGCACTGCCGACTCCGCGAAACGAGCGCAGCGTGGCCAGGAGGTGGAGCGCTTCCAGAATATTCGTTTTTCCCTGGGCATTGCGGCCGAGCAACAGGTGAAAGCCCGGCTGAAAGTCCGCATCCAACCGGTCGTAGTTTCGGAAATCCCGCAATCGCAAATGCGCCAGGTGCACAACGGATGATGCCGCAGAGGCATGGCAGGGGCAAGTGAGGACATTCAAAAAAGCTTGGCGCGCGGGAAATGAAATGATTGGATATGAAAAATGGAATTCAATATCAGATCATATCGCCGCCGGGACTTGGACTCGCTCCGGGCAATTACCATGGAAGGGTTTGAAGGGGTTTCGATCGATCATGCCACTGAACGGGTTTTGGACGGGGAATTGGGGGGGCATGATTGGCGCTGGCGCAAGGCGCGCCATGTGGATGCGGATGTGGCTGAGGACGGCGAAGGGGTGTTCGTGGCGGAATCAAATGGAATTGTGGCTGGCTATATCTCCACGCAGATTGATCGGGAAGCGGGGAAAGGGCGGATTCCAAATCTTGCGGTGGCGGGATGGGCGCGGCGGAACGGAATTGGACGGGCGCTCATTGAGCATGCGCTGGCGCATTTCCGTTCGGAAAACCTTGAGTTTGCCGTGATCGAGACGCTGGCAAGTAATCCATTGGGGCAATCGCTTTATCCCTCATGCGGATTCCAGGAAGTGGCGCGCCAAATCCACTATGCCCAGCGCTTGTAATTCTATTTGAGGCGTCGCAGGCGGATGTTGCGGAGGACCCCGTAGGATTGGAAGGTGGCAAAGCCGAGTGGAGCGGAGAGTTCGATCTCGCCGGCCCGCATGCTGATGACTTTATCTTTGATATCTTCGTTGATGATTTGGGCTTCTCCGGGGAAATATATGGTGTCGCGGGCGGGGATATTTTTGTCCAACTCGGGGTTGATCTCGCGCAAGGCGGCCTCGGCCTGCGCGGCAGTAAGGGTTGTCCCGTTTTTGGCAGCATCTTCCTGATAGGCCTTCACGATGCTGGCGACGGTTGCGTTGAGGGGGATCAGATGTTCCTTGGGGGTCATCCACACGCTGAGGTTGTCGGGTGTGACGCGCAGGCGGAATTTGTACCAGTGCCCCTTGTTAAATTTCAGATACACGGTGGTGTTGTTCTCGGAGGCATCCATGCTGTTGATGCTGGAGATGCCCGTGACCGCCCCGCCCCAGCCGCCGGTGACCAGTGAGGCATGGGCATCGCCAACGGGAAAGGTGAGTAGCCCGAAGAAGTCGGTGCCGTTAATTTTCTTAGCCTCATACTCAATTTCGTAATTGGACTTGGGCAGAACAGTTTTGTTCGTGTATGTGACGCCGGTGATGACAAGGCCGTTCTCGATATGAAGTTCGCCGTTTTGCGCCTTCACATTGCCACGGCCGGCGTAGTCGGTTTCTTCCCAGCCACTGAGATCATTGCCATTAAACAGGCTCAACCAGCCATCATCGGGTTTGGGCGGGGTGGGAAGTTTGGCGAGCTCGTTGGTGTTATTTATCCACAGACCCAGATCATTGTATTCCTTGGCGGCTGCATTGCGGCCTTTGGATTGAAATTCCGCACAGCCTACCAAGATGGAGGCGGCCAAGACGAACAGCAGGGCGTGGAGCCGGTTAAAATTGCTCATGAGCCGAGAGCCTACCGCCAAGGCGGGATGCGGGCAATCGCGGAGTCGTCTCGGTGCCGGATGAATTTTAACAAAACTTATTTCTTGAACACCTTACCCTTATGATTAAAGAAAACTTACAATCAAGCCTTGGGTTGACTTCGAATTTATGAGAGAGTTCCTGACATCCAACGTCAGGGGTTGTGCCCCGGAGGCCGGCGGATTTGTCGGCGGATAAACCCAATATTGTTTATATTACTCAGGAGTTCCACATAAAACCGTATAAAGCCAATACCCGGAACGACCTGCCTCGCATCGCCGAGATCCTTGGTTTAAGTGGGGAAGAGGTGAAGGATATGCTGGCCGTCTCGGCCGTGTTACCCTTCAAGATCAACAACTATGTATTAGAAAATCTTATCGATAGAAGCAATCTGCCGAATGATCCGATGTATCAGTTGACCGTGCCCCAGCGGGGAATGTTGGCTGATGTGGATTTTAAGCGTATGCGCGATTTGGTGGATCGGGATGCGTCGACCACCGAGATCAAGCTGGCCGCCCGAGAGATTCAGGCGAGTTTAAATCCTCACCCGGCGGGGCAGCAGGAGTTGAACAAGCCGATGCTCGATGGCGTGGAGTTGCCGGGGATGCAGCACAAGTATAATGAGACGGTTTTATTTTTCCCGGCACAGGGGCAAACGTGTCATGCGTATTGCACCTACTGCTTTCGTTGGGCGCAGTTTGTTGGCGATAGCGACTTAAAATTTTCGAACAAGGAAGCGGATCACCTGCGGCGGTATGTGGAGGAGAACCCCCAAATCGACAGCGTGCTGATCACAGGCGGTGACCCGATGATCATGAAGACAAAGTTCCTGCGGCAATACATCGAGCCGCTGATGAACATCCCGCACCTGAACAGTATTCGCGTGGGCACCAAGGCGATCGCCTATTGGCCGTATCGGTTTACCGAGGGTGAAGATGCCGATGATTTGCTCCGCCTCATTGGCGAGGTGCGCAAGGCGGGGAAGAATTTTGCGGTGATGGCGCACAGTAGTCATCCGGTGGAGTTCTCGACGGATGTCTCGCAGCTGGCGGTGAAACGGTTGATCGATGCGGGCGCGGTGGTGCGTTGCCAAGCGCCTTTAATCAAACGCGTGAACGATCACCCGGATATTTGGGCTGCTTTGTGGCGCAAACAGGTGGCGCTGGGGGCTGTGCCGTACTACATGTTTGTGGAACGCGATACGGGGCCGAAAAATTACTTTGAGGTACCATTGGCGCGTGCCTATGACATCTTCAGCCGCGCATATGATCAAGTCAGCGGCTTGGCGCGCACGGTGCGTGGCCCGAGCATGAGTTGTACACCCGGCAAGGTGTGTGTGGACGGCGTGACCGAGATTCACGGGGAGAAGGTGTTTGTGATGAAATTCATCCAAGGCCGCAATCCGTACTGGGCCAACAAGGTCTTTTTCGCCAAGTACAATCCCAAGGCGACCTGGCTCGACGACTTGGAGCCGACGCTGGGTGAGGAACGTTTCTTCTTCGAGCAGGGCATGGACGAGTTCGTGGAGAATTATCAGCACGAGCACGAGGATGCGCACGAGGTGAAAGAGAGTTTCTAGGTTTTCATGGGCAAGGTGGAACTTGCCCCTCCCGCTTGGGCCTTTAAAATCGCCGGATGCGTTGGGGATTCGTGGTCATTTTCTGTAGTGGCCTGCTTCAAGCCGCGGTGCCGGATTTCAAAATCACGCCGGTTCCCGGTGGGGAGCTGCGGGTATTTCAAAAGCAATTTGCGCAGCACATCGATGTGTTTGGCGTTCGGGTTTTTGGCACGGCCAAGACGCCGCCGGGTAAACTGCGGCACATCGCCATTGTCCTGGCGGAATATCTGGATAACAACGAGGACGGTCGCCCCGATAACCCCGCCGTGTTGGCTGAATTGGTGCGGCGCAAGGCTTTCATGGCGGTGGCGGAAACTGAACGGGCCATGGAACGGCTGGATCCGGAGGAGTTTCAGGACGCCGGCTTTCACGTAGGGCAGGGGCAGTTTGCCACGGAGACTCTGCCGGGCGGTCGAAGGTTTGACGCGACGCTCGAAGAGGTGCTGCACTTGATCACGCATGAAGGCTACGCCAATGTGTATCCGAAAATCTTCGGCGAACGCCCGGGCACCGAACTGGCCAAATGCCTGGACCGCTCGCGCGGCGGGCATTTTCGACGTGTGCCCCGGCGGTATCCCAAAGGCGCCTGGTTTACCTACGATGATCGTTCGTGCGATTACGGGTGCCAGTGCACGGAATATTTGTATTGGGCGGTTACCTCCGTGCTCGGTGCGCAGGACGCCCAGCATCGGCGCGAGGAGATTCAGCACGAATGGAAACTCTACAACCGCGCGCTCGTGCAAAAGCACGATCCGCACATTTTCAAGCTGATCACGAATCCGAAGTATCAATTGCCCAGCCGTTTGCCGGACGGGAAATATACGGTGAAGTGATCGACCGGGTTAAAGCGGCAAATCGCCCGGTTGCGGATTGGCCATGCCTTCCTTGAAATGTTGGCGACACACGGAGGTGTAGCGGTCGTTGCCGCCAATCTCCACCTGTTCGCCTTCGCGCAACACATTACCGGCTTCATCGGTGCGCAACACCATGGTCGCCTTGCGACCGCAATGGCAGATGGTTTTGATCTCCACAAGCTGGTCGGCCCAGGCGAGCAGATGTTGGCTGCCCTCAAAGAGGTTGCCCTGAAAATCGGTGCGCAGACCATAGGCCAGCACAGGGACATTAAGGCGGTCGGCGACTTCGCCGAGTTGGTACACTTGCGTGCGGGTGAGGAACTGCGCCTCGTCAATCAGCACGCAGTCAATGGCCCCGGCGGCTGCGGTGATTTGATGCAGATCATCGGCCGGGGTGAAGGCGCGGGCTTCGGTTTCCAACCCGATCCGTGAGGCGATGCGGCCGGTGCCGGCGCGGGTGTCCAGCTGCGGGGTGAAGAGCAGCGGCGTGAGGCCGCGTTCGCGATAATTGTGGGCCGACTGCAGCAGGGTGGTCGATTTCCCCGCGTTCATCGACGAGTAATAAAAGTAAAGCTTGGCCACACTACTCTTTCAGCGTCTCCAAAATCACACGCGCCACATCTTTGCCGAGTGCCACGGAGCCTTCTTTTTTGTAATGCACATTGGCCGGCAGCATGAGTTCCTTCATGCGTTTATGGCTCATGGTAAACAGGTCGTGTGTGGGGATGCCGTGTTTTTTCATTACGCGCGCGGCGGCCTCGTTGTACTTCACGGAGTCACCCACATAGCGACCCTTGGAACCGGGCGGAATGGGTGTGGTGTTGCGCCAGATGAGTCGGGCGCCGGTTTTTTTCAGACGCACCACGAGCTTCTCAAGATTCTTTTCGTAGTCAGCCAGGGGCACCTGCGGTTTGCCGCCTTTTTCCTTCGGAAACAGGTTTTCGCCGTTGGGGCCCATGTACTTGAGGTCGTGCAGGCCCCAATTAAAATGAATGACGTCCCACTTCGATTTGCCCAGCCAACTTTCTATGCTCGCCAGACCGCGCGTCGTCGGTCCGCCATTGGTGGGAATCCGGTGCAGGTTGACTTTGCCTTTCAAAAAACCCCGGGTAGGCAGCGTGTATCCGATCGAGATGGAATCGCCAATCAACAGCACGCGCGGCAGCTTGGGATCATCGGTGACCGGCGCGAACGGCCCCGTTTTCTTTTGCGCTTGTACAGGGAGAGACAAGGTGAGCGCGATGGCAATGAAAGTGATTCGCATGCGGAGAGCGTAACAGGCCGAGCGGAGGCGGCAAGGGCGATGTGAATGAATCAATCAGCCCCGTGCCGTCGGTTGTATTTCACGCAATCCTCGTACTTGAGCGTCCCGCCAAAGATGTCCAGCGCGCTGCCGATGGTAAGGTGCACGCGGCCTTGGCCGGCGTGGCGCACTGTGTCCAGATCTCCCAAGCTCTTGGCGCCGCCGGCGTAGGTGACGGGAATGTCGGCGTGGGCCGCGAGAATTTGGATGAGGTTATGGTCAATGCCTGCCTGTTTGCCTTCCACATCCACCGCGTGCACGAGGAACTCGGCGCAGCGGGGCGCAAGTTGACGAAGGACAGTTTCGTCCACGGGCATTTCGGTAAAAGTCTGCCAACGATCGGTCACCACCCAATACCGGCCACCGCGCAACCGGCACGAAAGATCCAGCACGAGCCGTTCCGCGCCGATCGCCTGAACTAGGGCCGACAAACGATCCTCATCCAGCCGTCCTTCACGAAAAACCCAGGAAGTGACAATCACATGGGAGGCCCCGGCATCCAGCCAACCAGCGGCGTTTTCGAGATTGATGCCGCCGCCGATCTGCAGTCCGCCGGGATAGGCCGCCAGCGCCTCGCGGGCAGCGGTTTTATTGCCGGGCCCAAGCTGAATCACATGCCCGCCGCGCAGTTCATCCCGCCGATACAACTCGGCATACCATGAAGCAGGGCGGTCGGAAACAAAGTTGGTATCGGCGCCGCTTTCGTTGAGCGTGCCACCCACAATCTGTTTCACGCGCCCCTCATGCAGATCAATGCAGGGCCGAAACACGGCGGCACCATAGGGGAGGGCGGGCCAATGACCAATGTCAAAAGCCCTTGATCAGCCGGAGTCAGGCTTGTTGATTGACGGAGTAACTGGGGTCCGGGATGTCCTCACCGGCACTGAGACAGGCATCCAGCCAAGCGTCACGCGTCTCCAACACATCCTCGAGCGCTTCCTGCGGCGAATCGCCCTGACCCGCGCAATGCTTAAGGTCAGGGATTTCCGCCACATAACAGGATTCGTCGTTGTCCCAAAAGATATTGATGTGATAATGCGGGATGTTCATTGCACCGGTGCCAAACTAATCCAGGATGCAGGTTTCGTCAAATGAGTGTGAACAGGAATTCATTGCCTCGGCGAGAACACCGGAAGAGGCTCTTAGTCGGAGGTAGAAATGCGTATTTTAATGACTACAGTGGCGCTGCTTGTGGGTAGCGGGTGTGTGACCATAAAGCTCCCCGCCGCCGCGGAAGGGAAACCGTTGCCGGTCCCTCAACAAGTGATGGTGGAAGCGTTGTTCAATGAAGCCGATCGGATATTGGCGGCACCGAAGGTGATGGTGTTGGATGGCGAAGAGGCAACCATCGAAGTCGTACGAGCCGTGGATGTGCCGGGGCAAGAACAACCACTGAATACGGGTATCGTTCTAACGATTCGCCCGAAAATGGAATCGGGTCGGGTAACGTTCGCCGGTAATTGCCGCGTGATGTCCGAGGTGATCTCAAATCATGAACGTCATCTCCGTTCGGCCGCATTTCATTCACGTGAAGCATACTTTACCGGCACGGCTTGTTCGGGCGAAACCCGGCGAGTCATCGTCAATCAAAGTGCCGGTCAGGCTTTGGAGGTGACGTTGAAATTTACGATGATGATGGAAACCGCCTCACGAAATTGAGCGCGTCGCAGACTCGACACCTTACCAAGACGGCCGCTATAAACGGCCGTCTTTTTTAGTGAATTGGTTATGAAACGAAACGGAATTTTGGCGGCGGGCAGCTGGATTGTGGATCAGGTGAAAATGGTGGATGTGTATCCGCAGCGCGAAACATTGGCCAACATCCTAAGTCAGAGCGAGGGTTCGGGTGGATCTCCCTATAACATTTTGATCAATCTCGCCAAACTGGGGGCGAAATTTCCCATGAGCGCCGCTGGATTGGTGGGTAACGACGCGTTGGGCCAGTACATTCTGGACGACCTCAAGCGCCACAAGATCGACGCCTCTCAGATGCGCACCACGGCCAAAGCCCCCACTTCGTACACAGACGTGATGACTGAGGTGAAGACGGGGCGCCGCACGTTTTTCCACAACCAAGGCGCTAACAGCCTGTGGAATGGCAAGGGGCTGGACTTCAAAAAAACGAAGGCCAAAATTTTTCATATCGGTTATCTACTGCTACTCGACGGTATTGATGCGGCTGACAAACGCTATGGAACACGCGGCGCGGCTGTGTGCGCGGATGCCCAGCGCGCGGGACTGAAAACCAGCATTGATTGTGTGAGCGAAGACAGCGACCGTTTCGCCCGCATTGTGACGCCGATTCTCAAGTTCACGGATTACTGCATTCTAAATGAACTAGAAGCCGGCAAAACCACCGGCAATGTAATCCGCCGGAAAAATGGCAAGCTTGATATCGCCGCCCTGCGCAAGGCTGCCAAGGCGTTGCTGGATAAAGGGGTGAAGGAGTTGGTCTGCGTTCATTTTCCCGAAGGCGGCTATGTGCTCACCGCTGCAGGTGAGGAGTTTTGGCAATCGTCACTAAAGCTGCCGCAGAGTTACATCAAGGGTGCAGCTGGTGCAGGCGATGCCTTTTGCACGGGCATGTTGATGGGCATCCATGAGGGTTGGGATATGCAACGCTGTTTGCTGACGGCGGTGTGTGCGGCGGCACAAAATCTCAGTGATCCCACTTGTACCGGCGGGATGAAAAGTCTGCGTACAGTGATGGGGCTAGCGAAGAAATATAAACTGCGTCCCAAGCTAAAGTAGACAAAAATGGACGGGATCACCCCGTTCCTTCTGAAATGCTTGGAAGATTTATTCGCCCGCCCGTTCGAGGTATTTGCGGTTCTTCACGTCGACCTTAATCTTCTCGCCGGTCTTAATGAAAAGCGGGGCCTGAATCACAACGCCGGTTTCCAGCGTGATGGGTTTCATCACGTTACTGGCCGAATCGCCCTTCACCCCTTCTGGGGCATCGGACACGGTGAGCACGACGTTGGCGGGCAACTCGACCATTGCCAGAGTGCCGTCCACGTAGGTGGCGGTGAGTGGGGTGTTCTCGGTCATGAAATCCTTAACTTCAGCCATGATGTCCGCACTGACGTTTTCCTGCTCGTATGTCTCCGGATCCACCAACACGTAGTCGTCGCCATCCATGTAGCTAAACTCCAGCTTGCGGGTGGTCATCGGCACGATCTCCACACTCTCCGAGGAATTGAAACGGTTGTCGGAAGATTTGCCGGTGGAAAGGTTGCGGAGCTTGGCCTGGATGTAGGCCGGCCCCTTGCCGGGTTTGACGTGGCCGGTTTCCATGATTACGCACACCGCACCGTTAAATTTGATCGCGTTGCCGCGCCGAAGATCGTTTGCAATCGCCATATCGTTTTAGGGGTTAAAGGGCAGGGAACCTAGCGTAGCACGGGCTGAATGCAAGCCCGAAGGGCAAGGGGCGAATTGCGGCTACGGACGGTGGGGGTCGGGTTCCTCGAAGCGGATCACCGTTTCGCCAGCCTTGGCGAGCCCGAGCTTTTCACGGGCATATCGTTCGACCGTCTCGGGATCATTGCGCATGGCTTCAATGGCAAGTTTGCGGCGTTCAGCGGTTTGTTCCTCGGCGGTGACCGCCTGTTCCAGCCGCAAAATCTCCGCGCGCATCCGCTCATTTTGCTTAATGAGGGGAAGGTACCAGACGGCGACAGCGATTAACGCGGCGATGATGAGTAGAAACACCACTGCCTTCGTCAGCTTGTCCCAAATACCGAGATCGATCCTCCTTTCGCTCATGCGAAGAACCAGTTGTTAACCAAAACCGGTGAATAACTCAAGGTTATTTACCGCCAGTGAATATCGGTTTACGCCCGGGGATGGGCGTCGTCATACGCCTGCTTGAGGCGGTCGGTGGTGAGGTGGGTGTAGACTTGGGTGGTGACAAGGTTTTCATGACCGAGCAGCTCCTGAACACTGCGGAGGTCGGCGCCGCGATCCAGCAGGTGCGTGGCAAAGCTGTGGCGCAGTTTGTGAGGCGTGAGCTTGGGATCGAGTCCGGCGATTTCCAGATAGTGCTTCAGATTCATCTGGATCAGGCGCGGATACAGTGGGCGTAGATCATTGGGATTGGCGAGGAACACCGGCATCTCACCGGTGGGCGGATGCTCCAAAGCCGCCCAGTATTGCGCAATGGCCTTGATCGCCGGCTCACCGATGGGCAGTTGGCGTTCCTTTTTGCCCTTACCTTTGACACGAACGAGGCGCTGGGGGGGATCCAGGTCCATCACCCTCAAGCTGCATAATTCGCTAACGCGCAGTCCGCAGGAATAGATCACCTCAAGCACGGCGGCATCACGCAGATAAGGTGCCGGATCAATGGCCTCCGTTTCCTCGGCTTCCTGGCGGGCACTCGCCAATTCGTTCAGAGGTGCCTCCAGCAGGGTGAGCGTTTGGTCCGGTGTGAGAAATTGGGGCAATCGCTTTTCTTTTTTGGGCAGTACAATCTCCTTCACGGGCGAGGCGTCGAGTTTACCGCGCCGCATGAGATACTTGTAGAATGAGCGAAGAGCGGAGAAACGCAGCTGGATTGCCGAGCGGCTGTAGTTGCTGCGGCCGAGAAAACGGAGGTAGCCCCGGAATTCGATTTTCTTGAGATCCACCCACACCGGCGGTTGCTGGCGTTCACCCGTGTACCAATCGGTAAATTCACGGAGGGCCTGCCGGTAGTTGCGTTGGGTATACACGGAGGAGCCGGCCTCGGTTTGCAGGTGTTGTAGAAACGACAACACCAAGGCGTCTTCAGATTCCATGGATTCAGCAGCCCTCCCCGGCATGGGTTTCACCCTACCGAAAAGGGTGCCCAAAAGCGAGTCTAGGACTCCTTGGCCGATTTTTTCTTAGCCGCCTTTTTCTTGGCCGGTCGCGGCGGGAATTCCCAGCCGAGTTTGCCGGTTTGCTTGTCCAACAGCAGATGTGCGGAGAACGGCCGGCCCTTTTTGGAGATGAATCCGGCAATCACATCCGTCTTACCTTCGGTAAAGAGCTTCATTGCCTGATCGGCTGGGATTTCTTTTTTGAGAATCTCCTTCGCGATGCGAGTGCCATTCTTTTGTTTGGTTGAGGCCATGTCGGGGCAGAGATAGGCGCGGTCGGTTTCATACACCTTGGCCAGCGTACCATTCTCGAGCGGCGCTTCGCAGAGCAGTTGATCGTCAGTCAGATTATCCGCCTCCGCCTCGCGTTCCTCGTCGCCTTCGAAAACGAATTCCGGCTTCCAGCCGCCGCGGGCCCCCTCGGCCATTTTCAGCTCGGCGACAAACGGCTGGCCGAACCGGTTTTTGAAATCCTCAAACGGCCCGATGCGGCCCTGCTCGAGCAGCGCCTTGACCTCCTCGGGCAGCAGCTTGTGACTGGCGATGTATTTGTTGAGCTTAAATTTGCAATCGGCTCCGGTGCATTCGTAGTTACCGTCGGTTTGCTTGAGCGTGGTGGCGCTGCAGCTGGGGCAAATTGCCTCGATGTCCGGGTAGCTGCGGTTGGCTAGCTCGGTCATCTTGTCCTTGGTGGCGTTGACGATGGTCTCGGTGAGCGCCTTAATCTCGTCCATGAAGGCCTCGCGGCTCAATTCGCCGGTCTCCATCTGCTTGAGCTTGTACTCCCATTCGCCGGTCATCTCGGGCGAACGCAACGCATCAATGCCGATATTCTCCAGCAGATCAATCAGCGCAAGGCCCTTGTTGGACACCACGAGGTCGCGTTTCTGTTGTTCATGCCGGAAGACGTACTTGTGCATGATCAACCCCTCAATGATCGCGGCGCGTGTGGCGGGGGTGCCGAGGCCGCGTTCGCTCATGGCCTCGCGTAGTTCCTCGTCGTCCACGCGTTTGCCGGCAGTTTCCATGGCTGAAAGCAGCGTGGCTTCTGTGTAGCGCGCGGGTGGCCGCGTTTGGTCGCCCTTGAGATTAATCTCAGTGACCTTGGCCTCCTCGCCGGTCTCGGCGGGCACCAATTCATCCTTCTCGGTGGCCACGCCCGGCCGGCGGCCGTATACCTCGAGGTAACCGGGTGTCACCAGGATTTTGCCGGTGGTCAAAAACGAATCCTCACCCACGCGCGTGATGCGGCGGGTATTTTCAAACTCAGCCGACGGATAAAAGATCGCCACAAACCGCCGCAGCACGAGGTCAAAAATTTTCTGCTCCTGCTCCTTCAGACCCGCGCCGGGAATTTTGCCGGTGGGGATGATCGCAAAGTGATCACTAATCTTGGCGTTATTAAAAATCTTTTTGTTCGGCTTCACCCAATCCTGATCCAGCACTTTGCCGGCCGCGGCGATCACTTCCGGCGCCAGCGTCGCGCTGGGATTGGCCTTGGCGAATCCGCCGAGATTGCCGCGTACGGTGCCGAGGTAATCTTCCGGCAAACATTTGGAATCCGTCCGCGGATACGTCAGCAGCTTGTGCCGTTCGTACAACGCCTGCGCAATCGCCAGTGTGTTGCGGGCGCTGAAGCCGAACCGGCTGCTGGCTTCGCGTTGTAGCGTGGTGAGATCATACAACTGCGGCGGCGCCTGTTTGCTGGGCTTCTTGGTTTCCTCCACGATGCCGGTTTGGCCAGTGCATCGGTCCACCACTGCTTGCGCTTCGGCCTCCGTCCAAAGCCGTTCGGCCCGCGCCTGATCATCGCCTTCCGGTTTGGAAAAATCCTCACGGAACCAGCGCCCGTCGTAACGGCCGGCGTACACTTCAAATTCCGCGTGCACCTCCCAGTAATCGCGCGGCACAAAATCGCGGATGGCGCGCTCGCGTTCGCTGAGGATCGCCAACGTCGGTGTCTGCACGCGGCCGGCCGAGGTCATGTTAAACCCGCCATGCCGCGAGTTGAATGCCGTGAGTGCGCGGGAGCCGTTCAGGCCGACCAACCAATCGCTCTCCGAACGGCACAAGGCCGCATCCGCAAGCGGCTGCATCCGGCCATCCTCGCGCAGCCGGTCAAACGCCTCCAGGATCGCGCCGTCGGTCATCGACTGCATCCACATGCGCTTGAGGGGTTTATCCACCTTGGCCAGCGCCATGATGTAACGGAAAATCAATTCCCCCTCGCGGCCGGCGTCACACGCATTGACGATCGTTTCGACCTCTTTGTTGCGGATCAGCCGCAGCACTAGTTTGAGCCGGCTCTCGCTGTTCTCAATCGGTTGCAGCTCAAATTGATTGGGGATCACCGGCAGATGCTTGATGCCCCACGGCAGCTTTTTGCCGTTCGGCCCCTCGGGCATTTTCAATTCCACCAAGTGACCCACCGCCGAGGTAATGATGGCCGCATCATTCTCGTAATAACTATTCCGGTCCTTGCCCTTCTTGGAAAACTTGCCCAGCTCCTTGCCCAACACGCGCGCCAAGTCCGTCTGGACGGAAGGTTTCTCGGCGATGACCAGTGTTTTTCCCATGCGCGATTTGCGGGGTTTAGGTGCCGCTCGGGCTTTTGGCAACCCTTTTTCCTGACGGAGGGTCCGGTTGGTTTATTTGAAAAAACTTTTTTGGCGCGGCCCGACTGGGGGCTTCGTGTTACCGTTCAGCCCGATGGCTACGGGGTATTTTGTCGATGACGCCACACGCGCCGAACGCGTGCAGCAGCTGTTTGATACCATCGCGCCCCGCTATGATTTAATCAACGATCTGCAGAGTTTTTGGCTGCATCGGCTCTGGAAACGGCGGTTCGTCCGATTGGCTCAGGCGAAGGCCGGTCTGCGCGCACTGGATCTTTGCTGCGGAACCGGCGATGTGTCCTTGGCATTGGCGGATCAGGGGGCTGAAGTCATCGGATTAGATTTCAGCCAAGCTATGCTCGATCACGCGCGGGCCCGAGATCCGGGAGGCTCCGTGACCTTTCAACAGGGCGATGCCTTGCAAACGGGCTTGCCGGAAAACCACTTTGACGTGGTGACCATCGCCTACGGTTTGCGGAATCTGGCGGATTTCAACGGCGGTCTAGCTGAGATGCATCGGGTAACCAAACCCGGCGGTCGGATGTTGGTTTTGGATTTCGGTAAACCTACTTTTGCCCCGTGGCGGTGGTTTTATTTTACGTACCTGAAAATGGCCGTGCCGGTGTTTGGGAAACTCTTCTGCCGTGACGCGCCGGCTTACGCGTACATTCATGAATCACTGGAGCATTATCCGGCGCAACGTGGCGTGGATGCCGGTTTACGGGATCTCGGCTGTCGCGAGGTGAAAATCCACCGTATTCTTGGGGCGGCGATGACGATCAACGTCGCCGTGAAATGACTACTGTGCTGTGGCACTCATATCGCGCATGAGAGAAAGTGCCGTGGCCTCGGTGAGTTGGCGGATGTCGTACCGCTTCAGCATGCGGGCGGCGGCTCCGGGTTGCGGGAAGAGATCCAGCACGGTGGCCTGCCCCACAATGGTGCCATCAGCCGCCTTGGTGGCGGTTACCTGGATGTCCGGCACGGTGTAGGTGCGTTCGCCTCGCAGGCCCACGACCTTGAGGTCGCGCTCACTGATCAGGATTTCCAGCGATACTTCAGGCAGATTGGTCTGTGCGGCATCAACCAGTGTCACCCCAGCCATGCGCAATGGTCGGCCAAAGAGCCGTTCCACTTCGCGCTTGGTTTGTTGGGTGGCCAGTTCGTCCGTATCAAACACACGGACGGGAATACCGCCCGCCGCGGGCGCTCCACCGGCCGGCGCGGCCCCGGCGGGCATGGGCAGGCCCGTTGCCGGATCAATAGCCGGCGCAGCTCCGCCGGAAACGATGGGGACCTGCGGCACCTGCACGGCCCCCTGTGGCAGATTCACCCGGACATCAATCTTGGGAGCCCCGAGCTTGGCGTAGGTGATCTTGAATTCATCCAAAATCGCCTTGGCCTGGTCGGCGGTGTAGAGCACATGCAGCGGGGTGGCAGGCGATTCGGTGTACACGAATTGTTTGCCGGACTTGGCTTCGGCATTGTTCTGGTAGACCGGTACGCCGTTTACACGATGGACGGTGGGCGCGGGTGGGGGCGTGCTGCAGCCAATGAGGATGGCGGCGGATAAAATGGCGGCGGGCGTTTTCATGGAATCGGTTAACGTGCGAGACGCACACGCACGGTGTAGTTTTTGGCTTTGGCGTTGAGAGAGGTGAATGAAACGGTGTCCTGTCCGGTCTCGTCGAGAATCAGGGTGCGGAAGGGCGTTTCGTCGCCTGTGGCGAAGCCCTGCTCGTCCTTGAAGATGCAATTCACCTGCAGATCGAGGCGCTTGTTGGCGCGATTCAAAATATTCGCGCGCACCTGCAGTCGGCCGTCGGGCAGCAGTGTTTCCTGCAGGGCCGTGCATTGTACCAGCTGGCTGCCCAGCGAACCGAGCGCGACAAACTTGCTGTTGTTTGCCTGCACGGATTGGGTGACCGACGGTGTGCCGCAGCCAAGAAACACAAGGCCGAGGGTGAGAGTGAGGATAGTTAGGTGTTTCATGAATCTCCTTATCGATCGGCCACCAACACCACAGTGTCGCGGTCGGCCTGCACGGTTAACAATACACTTTTTTGGCGATCGGGCAAGGCTGCGCCAGACGCGTTGAGGAACTCGACGGTGGCCGTGTGTTCCCCTACGGGCAGTTGCAGCGCGGCAAAGCTGAGGTGTTGCGGTAGGTTGTTCCATGTGCGCGTGTCGGCACGCGGTTCGACGGAATTGCCGATGAATTTGCCGACCAACCCCACGCCCAGCAACGCCAGCCCGGCATCGCGGGTTTCATCGTGTTCCACCAAAACCACGCCGGGAACCGTGCCGACGTCGCCGACGGTGTCGCCAATCTTTTTGACGTTGGCCTTGCGCGCGAGCACCAGATCCATCGCCCGACTGCCGCGGGTGGAGGCCTGGGTGGTGAGGTTGTCGTAGATCGGTGCCTCGACCGTTTGGCCGGCGACGGTGACTCGTACACGGGCAACATCCGAGTGGCCTCCGTCATATACCAGGGCCTCCCCGACATCGCCGCCCGATTTTTTGACCGGCCCGAACCCCGTTTGGAGAAACAGGATTGTGTTGGCCTTGGAATTGTAATCGGGCAAAACCGTCCCATCGGCGTGCGTGCGGGCACGTTCGAGCGCGGTGGAACCGTCCTGTCCAAGTTTGGTGCTGATGAAGCCGTCCAAATAATCAAGCAACACCCAATCGGCGCGATATTGTTGTTTCTCAGCCAGCGCATCCATGAGCTGCGCCGTACGGAAACAGGCGCGGGCGTTGTCCGGCTCACCGTCGATCCAGTAAAGAAGGCCGCGATAAAACCAGCCCATGGCGCGTTCGTAGGGTTCACCGTGAAAGCCCTTCACATTTTCCGGCGCAAACAGGCTTTGGGCCATGCGGGTGCTGGCATCGGCTTGGAGGATTTGCCCGGCCGACGGCATGGCCGCATCAAACAGGGCTTTGGCTTCGGCGGGCTGATTTTGTTTCAGGGCGATGAGCCCCACGCGCAGGCGCCAGAGGTTTTTATCCTGTCGAGGGGCTTGAGCGATCAGTCGTTTGCCCTCCTCCACAAGGTCATCGGAATACTCGCGAGCGGGCGGGATGTCCGGCGCTTGACAGGCGGTCATCCACAGCACCAACAGCTGAAGGCTGGCCGTGGCAAACTTCATGATGCAGCGGGGTCGTCGCCTAGCGATAGGTTACGTCGTCCCGGCCCTGTTTTTTGATCTCATGAAACCCTTCCCAGATGATGTCACTGTTATCGGGATCAATGAGTTGAAAAGTGTACAGCACGTAATCACTCGCGCCGGCATTGCCGCGGCTGGAGATGGCCTTGAATGTGCCGGTGAGAATAAAGTCCGCGCCGCGGAATTCATTTCCCTTCACTTTCTCGCCGCCGGTCACTTGGCCGGCGAGCTTGCGGTCCCGTTCCGCCTCGAGTTTGTCGATGTGTTCCCGGGCGACAAACTGAATCTTGCCGTTGGCATTGCCGGAGAGCGACACACGGATGCGCGTGAGGAAGATGTCCTTGTCGATTGGGAAACGGGTTTCGTTGTTGATTGGTTCCAGCACGATGACCGGTTTGCCTTGCGCATTGGCAATCGGCTCGGCGCCAAGGATGCCGCGGGCCATCTTGTCGGAGATGGTCACCAGATCCTGCGATTCGATTCCCAGCCCGGCGACGAATCCGCGCTCATCCGGCCGCAGTTCGGTCACGCTCGGGCCGTTTGGCGAATTGACGTTGGTGCAGGCGACAAAACCCAGCAGGGCCGTGGCAACAATGGCAGTGGACGCGTTTTTCATGACTCTTCGTTGGACGGGAAAGAGTGGCAGAATACTCATCGTCCGAAAAGCTTGTTTACCCGCTGGCGCGGCGTTAGGGCCGGACGAACGGCTTGGCCCGGGATAGGGGTCGGGGGTGGAGCCCCTACGCCGATGGGTAATCCGGTGGCCGGATCGATGGCCGGCGGCGTGGCGGGAGAACCCCCATTGGGATCGATCGGTAAACCGGTCACCGGATCAATCTTAGGCGTCCCGGCCACTACCGGGCCCTGCGGCACGGGGCCTTGAGAAGTGGTGGTTTGGGCGCGTTCGGCCGCTTTTTTGGCGGCTTTACTGTCCAACATTTGCCCGATTAACAGGCCGACGGCTCCCCCGACGGCTGCGCCTTCGGCTCCTTTTTGGCTATTGGAGCCAATAACTCCTCCAATGGCGGCACCCACGGCCACGGTGGTGGGGCTAATAGGTCCACGGGTTTGCGGTCCGGGCGCCGGTTGAGGTTGTTGCGGGTTCGGTATTCCTGCCGCATTTAGACGGGGAAACGCTAATCCGCGAAACGGGCTGAAAAGATTTTGCGCCTGCACTTCCACGGTGAACGCCACCACAGCAAAAAGCATGATTTTCTTCATGAACACAGTCCTTCCTTGGGTTTATTGTGTTTGTTAACAGGTTATTCACAGCATAACGCATGCCTGAACACGAAAAAACCGCCGTTTATGTAAATAACGGCGGTTTTCTTCGGAAATGAGAGGTTTTGTGGTTATCGGCCGAAGACGGACCGGGCAGGCACCATGGAATTCACACGCGGCGGCGTGATTATGACGATTGAGCCGGCAGTCGGCTGAACATAAAGCGGTCGCGCATACAGAAAACCGGGGTTCATCGCCATGGAATGCATCGGTAAACCACGCTGCACCGAGGGGTGAAACGGTTGGTAAGGATAGCCATAAGCGGGGGCCATCATGGGCGTGGGCATCATGGCCACCTGTGGTGCA
>JAYQQG010000058.1:0-21124 GCA_038145765.1 Verrucomicrobiales bacterium | reverse complement strand
GAGCGGGCCCGGGAGTTAATTGAACTGGTGGGACTCGGCCACCGAGGAGATCACCGACCCCAACAATTATCCGGCGGGGAACGTCAACGGGTAGCCATTGCCCGAGCTTTGGCGAATCGCCCGCAGTTATTATTGGCGGATGAACCGACAGGCAATCTTGATGAGAAAACTGGGCATGAAATCACGGACATGCTCGTGGAGTTAAACGAATCTCAACGCATCACCATGCTGTTGGTCACGCACAATCCAGAAGTGGCTCAACGTGCACGGCGACAGATTCGATTAGGTAGCGGTCGGTTGCAGGAAGAGACGGTGAAGTCATGAGGGCCCGCGATCTTCTGCACGATGTACTGTTGAATTTGACGCGGAAGAAAATGCGATCCGCACTGACGATGGTGGGTGTCATTATCGGGGCATTGGCGGTGGTCACCACGGTGGCTTTGGGACACGGGCTCTCCACATTTTTGGATCAGCAGGTGAGGGCCGTGGCCAATCCACTAACTGTTGAGGCTTGGCCGAAGCGTGGGGGAAGTCCGGATAAAGTGGCACGCGGCATGTTTAAATCCATTGGCAAAGCGCCGCAGGAGATCAAGGAGGAACGAGCCGAGGAATTCATGGGGGCCATGAAGATTAAGACCGTGGACAATGAGTCGGTAGAGGCGTTCAAAACGATTCCCGGGGTGGCACAGGTGAAGCCCAAGGTGTTTATCATCGCGCGTTCGATCCAAATGAAGGGGGATGATCGGGAGTTCGATACCATCGTGATGCCGTGGGTGGAGGCTGGCCCGAACATTTTGGCGGCGGGGCCTGGGTTTTCCTCGGAGTCGGCAGCGGAATGTATTGTGTCCGAAGCATATATGGAATCGCTGGGGATAAAGGATCCGAACGAGTTGATCGGCCGCGAGTTGACTATTCGAGTGACCGAACACCCATTGTTTGGTCTGGCGGGCGCGGGGGTGGATATGAAGGCCTTCGACCGGTTTCGGGATATTTTGCAACTACTGCAAAACCCACCCGAAAACCCGGAACTGATGATGTTCACCGTGTTGATCATGCTCCGTGATTTGGCGAACTCCGAGGAGATTCGAGCTTTGAGCAAGCCGTCGGGTGAACCCGTGCCCTTTCAGGCCAAAGTGGTGGGTATCGGTAAGAAAGGGTTGCTGACCAACATCGTATATGTCCCCAACGAATTTGCCGCCAAGATGGGCCGTGTTTTGTTTAAGAATCCCGACATGTACACGCAGAAAAACTGGGGCATGGGCATGGTATTGGTGGCTGAATCCGAGGAAGCCGTGCCTGCCATCCGCAATCAAGTCAAGGACCTGGGATTCAAAGCCCACACGATGGAGGATTTTCTGGGCAAACTAAAAGACATCTTCGGAACGCTACAAAAGATCATGTTAATGTTTGCGGCTATTGCTTTTTTCGTTGCCACATTTTCAGTAATCAACACGCTGCTCATGGCTGTGATGGAGCGCAAACGCGAGATCGGAGTGTTGCAGGCATTAGGGGCTACGCGGTGGCATGTAATGAAACTTTTCGCCTGCGAAGCAGCAGCCATTGGATTGGGTGGTGGTCTGATCGGTTTGTTGTCCGGTGGGTTGATTGCGATGGCCGGCAATGTCCTGGCGCATCATCAATGGGGACATATTTTGGGTGTGGCAGATCTCTTCGTCATACCGAATTGGTTGGCCCCCGTGTTGTTAGTCTTTACCACCCTATTAGGATTGGCGGCCGGCGTGTATCCGGCATGGCGCGCGGCGCAGTTGGATCCTGCTGAGGCCTTGCGGTACGAATAGGCCACGCAAGTAATTTGCTTGCCGATTCGCCCGCCCTGCGGCGTCATGGGCGTATGCAAATCACCCGATTCATATTGGCTTCATTGCTGCTGTCGATCGCAACTCAGGCGGCCCCATTCAAGAAAACTCTCACGGACGCGACCAAGGGGTATCGCGTGGGCAGTTGGCAGATGGTCTCCAGCGATTTGCCCGGATATCGCGGCGAGGCCAAGTGGCACATTCGCAAGCGCATCCTGCAGGGCGGCAAACAGGAGGGCGTGGAGATTGTCGAGGTGGACAATGGCAAACTGCGCTTTCGGGTAATCCCCACGCGTGGCATGGGTATTCTGGATGTAAATCTCGGCGATGTCCGGCTCGGTTGGGATTCGCCGATCAAGGAGGTCGTGCATCCGAAGTTCATCAACCTCGAGAGCCGCGGCGGGCTTGGCTGGATCGAAGGCTTCAACGAGTGGATGGCGCGGTGCGGCCTTGAGTACGCCGGGCACCCGGGCAAGGACGAGTTCATCACCAACACCGGTGAGAAAGGCCAGATGGACCTCACTCTGCACGGCAAGATTTCGAACATCCCCGCCAGCGAAGTGATCGTGACCGTCGACCGGCAGGCGCCGCACACCATCCGCGTGCGCGGGCGCGTGGATGAGCGGGTGTTCTTCGGTCCCAAGCTGGAGCTGTGGACGGAAATCAGCACCGTGCCCGGCTCGAACACGTTTACCATCAGTGACACCCTCACCAATCGCGGTTCCGAGCCGCAGGAGTTCATGCTCATTTACCACGCCAACTACGGTTCGCCGTTGCTGGAGAAAGGCGCGCGTCTGGTTGCCGCCGCCGAACGTGTGGCGCCCTTCAACGATCATGCCGCCAAGGCGGTGAAGACGTGGGACACCTACGCTGCGCCAAAATCCGGTTTCATCGAGGAAGTGTTCCAGATTTTTCCGTTCGCAGATCGCACCGGGCGCACGACCATCCAGTTGCAAAACGCTCAAGCCAATCGCGGGGTATCGATGAACTGGCTGCTGGAAGATCTGCCTTATCTGACGCAATGGAAAAACACCGTGGCCAAATCGGATGGTTATGTCACCGGTCTCGAACCCGGCACAAGTTTCCCGCACAACCGCAAATGGGAACGCGCCAAGGGTCGTGTCAGCAAGCTGGCCCCCGGACAGTCCCGCAGTTTTGCGATCACCTTTGGTATTCAGACCACTCAAGCCGAGGTGGCGGAAGTCGCGCAATCCATTCGCGCCTTGCAGGGAAATCGTCAAACCCGAGTATTTACTCGGCCGGAAGGCGACCCCTTCCCGGGTGGTGACGGGGCCGAGGATCCCGGTGGCGATACAGGAGACACAGATGGGGCAGAGGACGTTGACGGGGATGAAGGGGGTGAAACGATTTCAGAAGGCGGCGAAAGCGATCCGACACCTGATGGTGGCGGGGGAGAAGTGGAGTAACCTCCACCAAGGCTACCTATGGCCACGCCTTTGTACATCGTGGACGCCTTTGCTTCGGTCCGGTTTACCGGTAACCCGGCGGCCGTATGCCTGCTGGATGAACCTGCCGAGGTCGGATGGATGCAAGCCGTCGCCGCGGAGATGAACCTGTCTGAAACCGCCTTTCTCATCCAACAAGAAGACGGCTTTGACTTGAGATGGTTCACGCCGGTGACCGAGGTCGATCTGTGCGGCCACGCGACCCTCGCCAGTGCGCATGTGCTTTGGGAAACCGGCCGACTGAAGCCGGATGAAACAGCACACTTTCACACACGCAGCGGCATGCTCACAGCCGTGCGGGATGGGGACTGGATCGAGCTGGATTTCCCTGCCACCCCGCCGGAGCCCATCGAGCCGCCGGAAGGCTTGTCTGATTTACTGGGCAGCGTGCCGCGATTTGTGGGGCGGACACCGTTTGATTTGCTGCTCGAACTGACCGATGAGGAGGAACTGCACGAACTGATGCCAGACTTCGCGGGCTTGAGCCGTTTGCCCGTGCGCGGCTTCATCGTCACCACGCGTTCAGACGATGCGCGCTATGATTTCCAATCCCGCTTTTTCGCCCCCGCCGCCGGCGTCAATGAAGACCCCGTCACCGGATCCGCCCACTGCGCCTTGGCCCCGTATTGGGCCGGGCACTTGGGCAAATCAAAATTAACCGGCTACCAAGCCTCCGCCCGCGGCGGCGTGGTGGAGGTTGAGACAATTGCCGACCGCGTGAAACTGCGCGGGCAGTCGGTGACCACTTTTCGGGGTGAATTGGTTTAAGAAGAATTCTTGAGTCTGCGGTTTTTCAGTTGATCAACCATCACCGCGATCAGAATTACCACGCCGTAAACCACACTTTGCATGTGTGCTTCCACGCCGGTGAGATTCATGCCGTTGCGAATGACGCCGATGATCAGGGCACCGATTAGGGTGCCGATGATTTTGCCCTGTCCGCCGGCCAAACTGGTTCCGCCGACGACGACGGCGGCAATGACTTGCAGTTCGACCAGTGTGCCGCTTTTGGGATCACCGGTGATGTGCAGGGACGCCTCCATCACCCCGCCCAATCCGGCCAACAGCGCGCACAGGGTGTAAACAAATACGAGCACCCACTTCACCGGCACGCCCGAAAGCCGGGCAGCCTCGGGATTGCCGCCGACGGCGTAAATGTAACGGCCAATCGAGGTGTGGGTCATCATCACGTGCGCGATGGCGTAAAGCACCAGCATCAACACCACCGAGTTGGGCAGTCCCATGAAATCTGCGCCTCGTCCCAGCCAGGAAAAACTTTCGTTGGCCACGGGCACGGGGGCGGATTTGGAGAAAATAAAAGCCAATCCTTTGGCAATGAACATCACCCCGAGCGTCACGATAAAAGCGGGGATGTTAAACAGCGTCACCAAACCGCCGGTGCCGAGCCCAACCAGGGCGCAGGCAGCAATGCCGGCCAAACTCCCCAGCAGGAGATGGCTCGTGGTCGGTGAGCCGTCACCGGCCAAGGCAGTGATAGCCAGCGCGGTGATCACGCCGCCGAAGGCAATCAGGCTGCCGACTGAAAGATCAATGCCGGCGGTGATGATCACCATTGTCATGCCGATGGCAATGATGGCGACGATGGAGATTTGCTTGAGCACATTGAGCAGGTTGTCTTTTTTCAGGAAGTTGGGCCAACGATGTTTGGTCGGTTGATGCGCGGTGGTCTTCGCCAAGTGCGGATGGTCGGCGGCCAGCTTGGGCAGTTGCTCTTTGCAGAACACAATCATGTGCTCATCGGCGGCGATGGCGGCCAGCGGCCCGGCTTGGACTTCCAGTGCGGCGCGGGCATCGGCTGGCTTGCCCACAACGGTTTGGGTGACATTGAGACCGGCACCTTTCAGGGCGCTCTCAAGATTGGCGGCAAACTTTTGCGCGCCATCACCGCTGCGCACGAGCACGACGACATTTGCGCCGGCTTCGGATTTATCGGCGATTTTCTCAGCCAATTTTTCCGCGGCGGCAACACTGCGCGGGGATTGTTCCTCCAAAGTGACCGCACTGATCACCACGCAAAGAAGCAACAGCACGAGGACATTGCCGTAATCCGCGAGCAGTTTGCCGTAGTCGGGTTTTTTCATGCGGCGAGGGGTTCGCTTGGTTCACGCTGGGTGGCGAGTTTCATGATGTCCTCCTGCGTGGCGTGGGGGACGTCGGTAATCTCGCCAGTGAGGCGGCCTTCGTTCATGACGAGGATGCGGTCGCTCATGCCGAGGATCTCGGGCAGTTCGGAGCTGATCATCAACACGGACTTGCCGTCATCGGCGAGTTTGTGGATGAGCTGGTAGATTTCAAACTTGGCGCCGACATCGATGCCGCGGGTGGGTTCGTCGAAGATCACCACGTCGGCATTGCGCTGGAGCCACTTGGCGAGCACGACCTTTTGCTGGTTGCCGCCGGAGAGGTTGCGCGCGAGTTGTTCGTGACCGGACACCTTGATGGGTATTTGCTTCACAAACTTGGCGAACGCATCACTCTCGGCATGGCGATCGATAAGGCCGCCCCGGGTGAATTGCCGCAGGTTGGGCAGCCCGAAATTTTCCTGCACGGTTTGGCCCAGCACGAGTCCCTGCGATTTGCGATCCTCGGTGAGTAGGCAGATGCCGGCGCGGATAGCATCACGCGGGGAAGTGGTGCGGAGGGGGTTGCCGTCCAGTTCCACGGTGCCGGCGTCTTTGGGGTCCGCGCCAAAGATGAGCCGGGCAGTCTCGGTGCGACCGGCCCCGACCAGTCCGGTGAGGCCGACGATTTCGCCGGCGCGCAGATCAAACGACACATCGCGCACTTTGCTGCCACGCGTGAGGTGTTTGACCGCCAAGCGCACGGGGCCGGGCGTGCATTCGTGCGGGGGGAATTCCTTGTCCAGACTCCGGCCGACCATCAGCTCAATCATTTCATCGCGCCCGAGGCTGGCCTTGTCGCGCGTGGCCACATGGCTGCCGTCGCGCAACACGGTAACCCGGTCGGCGATGGCGTCGATTTCATCCAGTCGATGGCTGATGTAAATGATGCCGATTCCTTGCGCGCGCAGTTCGCGCACCACCTTGAGCAGACCTTCGACCTCGCGCGGCGTGAGGGCGGCGGTGGGTTCATCCATCACAATGATGCGCGCCTCCTGGGCAAGTGCCTTGGCGATCTCGACGACCTGTTGCTGGGCCACGGTAAGGTCGCGGCAGAGCGCGTCGGGATCGATCTCCACGCCGATCCGGGCAAACAGCTCGCGGGCCCGATCGGTTTCCTGTTGGTGGGGGATGAAGCTGACGCGGGCCGGTTCCTGACCGAGGAAAATATTTTCGCGCGCAGTCAGGCCGGGTACGAGGTTGAATTCCTGATAAATGATGCCGATGCCGGCCGCCTGCGAGGCGGGCGGGGAATCAATCCGGGCGGGCTCGCCATCGATGTGCACTTCGCCCTCATCGTGCGAATGGGCGCCGCCGAGGATCTTGATGAGCGTGCTTTTGCCGGCACCATTCTCGCCGAGCAATGCGAGCACCCCGCCGGCGTGCAGGGTGAGGTCCACCCCGCTGAGCGCCTGCACACCGGGAAAGGCCTTGCTGATGCCGCGCATCCGTAGCAGCGGCGGCTGGGCGGCATCATCGGCCATCGATTATTTCAGCTCCGGATCCTTGTCCGCCTCAGTCTTGGTGTAAAGCGTGGCGGGAATGAGCGTCTCGGCCTCAAATTTTTCGCCGGCCTGATACTTCATGATCAGCTGCACAATCTGTCGGCCCATTTTGTCCGGGTGCTGAATGGGGTCGGCGTAAATCTTGCCATCCTTGATCGCCTGTTTGCCGTCGAGTTGGCCGTCGAAACCGATTATCTTAATCTTGTCCTCGCGATTGGCCTCCTTCACCGCGGTATACGCGCCGAGTGCGGAGGGATCGTTGATGGCGAAGATGGCGTCGAGATCCTCGTGCGCCTGCAGCGCGTCGGCCGTGGATTGGTAACCCTTGGTGCGGTCGCCGTTGCCGTCGAGCTCAGAAACGATCTCGATCTTGCCGGTGGCCGTCTTGTTGTGCGCATCGATCACTTTCTTGAATCCACCTACGCGCAACACGCAGGAGTTGGCTTTCTTGAAATCAAGAATCAGCACCTTGCCGCCGGCATCACCCAGCGCGTCGATCATCGCCTTGCCGGCCAGTTCGCCGCCCTGACAATTATCCGTGCCCACATGGCCCTCGATCTTGGCGTTCTCCGCCGCGCACTTGGCGTCCACGGTAAAAACCGGGATCCCCGCCTTGTTGGCCGCCTGCACCGCCGGCCCCACGGAGAGGCGGTCGCACGGCACAAGCACGATGGCGGTAACATTTTTGGCAATGAAATCATCAATTTGGTCTGACTGCTTTTTCACGTCCATGTCCGGATCCACCATCAGCACGGTGTATCCGTTCTTTTCCGCTTCGGCCTTGATATGATCGCCGATCACCTTGAAGAAGGGGTTGGACAGCGTCAGCGGCGAGTAAGCGATCACGCCCTTATCCTTGGCCGGCTCGCCCTGATTGCCGTCGGTCGTTTTGGTTTGTTCGGAGGAATCAGTGCCACCACCGCCGCAGCCAAGCCAGGCCGTAAAGCAGATCGCCGGGATGAGAGTCAGGAGTTTTTTCATGATTATTTTTTGTAAACGTTGTGGCCGCGATCGCCGCCGCTGATGATGTAGGCCAGCAGATCCATCACCTCATCCTCGCGCATAAGGTTGAGCAGGCCCGGGGGCATCGGCGATACCTTGGAAGGCTCGATGCTTTCCACTTGGGGGCGGTTCACATTAACGCGTTGGTTGGGGTCGAACATGTCCGTGTTCACCGTGACCCGTTCGCCGTTCATGTTCACCACCACGCCGGTGAGGGTTTCGCCGTTCTTCATCTTCACGATCACCGGCACAAACTGCTCGTTGATCTCGCGGCTGGGATTGATGATTTGATCCAGCAAATCATGCGCGGAATAGCGACCGCCCGAGCCGGTGAGGTCCGGGCCGGTCATGCCGCCTTCATTGGCAAAACGGTGGCAGGCAAAGCAGCCGCCCGCGGCGAACATCTTCCGCCCTCGATCAAAATCGCGTCCTTTCAGCTTTGTCTTGGACGCCGCGCTCAGCTCTTCCAGCTTCCATTCCTTCACGAACTTCCGCCCGATCATCGCCTGCGCCATCACCTCGAAGGGCGATTTTTGCACCGGCTTTTTCGCCAGCAATTCTTTGAGCTGTTCCCGGCTCTGCGCGTCGAGACTCGCCTCGGCATCGCGCCGGATAAACTCGATGAACTTGCTGAAGCTCGCACCCCCGCGGTAGTTGGTCGCCTTGAGGAACCACTCGAAATAAGCCGTGCGCAGCTCAACCGTCCAGCCCGTCTTCAGCATCCGCAACGAGCGCGCGTACTCGATCTGCTCTTCCTGCGTGGCTGCCTCCTGCAACAGCTGGATGCCCTTGGCCGCCGTGTTGGGCGCCTGCAGGTAGGCGAGTGTTTCGCACAGGAGCCAGTTCTGTTCAAAATTCGGCGCGGGAAAATGCGGGTCCAGCTGCTTCACAATGCGGCTTTTCATGGCGGCATCCGTTTCGCCCAACCGAATGAGCGCGATCTGGTACGCGCGCGCCAAGGTTAACTTGCCGTGATGCGTCAACTTCGTCCAATCCACCTTCCCGAGCGATTGGTAAATGGACGCATTCAGTTTTTGATCAATCTTCGGAGCAGCCGCTTCAGCAGTGGCGTTTTTTGGATCAGCGCCAATCACCTTGCACAACGCCAGCAGCGCCACCACGCGTTTGTTCGGGTTCGGCTCGGTCAGCGCGCGATTCTGCCATTGCTTCACCGGCTGATGCATCACCGCCGTCATCGCTGCCCAGCTGATGAAGCGGTCATCATGGGCCAGGTGCGGCCACGATTGCGCCACGGCGTCCTTGTGTTGCCGGCCGTGGAAATTCTCCAGCTTCTGCCGCAGGATACGCCCGTAATGCATCGTGCGTTTCACGGCCGGCTCGGTGGATTCCTTGCCCGTGTACGTCACGCGATACAGGCCGGATTGCACCTTGCGGCCGCCGATGGTGAAATACATGGCGCCGTCTTTCGGGCGAATGATCACATCCGTCACCGGCAACGGGCTACCTGTGATAAAGGTTTCCTTGGTGCCCGTGTAGCTGGAACCATTCGGCTTGAGATGTACTGCGTGAATCTTGCCCCAGCTCCAGTCGAGAATGAAAAACGCGTTCTGATACTTGGCCGGAAACTTCGCGCCATAACCAAATACCGTGCCCGTCGGCGAACCGGGGCCGATATTCACCGTGGCCGGCAGCGTGTCCGGATAAAACTCCGGCCGCTTGCCCGTGCCGTTGCGCCAACCCCACATGCTGCCGCTGGTTACGTGATTGATTCGCGTGGGGCGATACCACGAAGTGTTGAAATCATATTCCATGTCCGCATCGTACGTGAACAACTCGCCATCCTTGTTCACGCCGCCATCGTAAATGTTGCGGAACCCTGAGGACACGATCTCCCACTGCTTTCCATCCAGTGACACCTTGTAAATGATCCCCGCCGGCGCCAGGCGCGTACGGTTGTGCCCGCGCCCGTCCGGCATGCGCGGCAGCAGATGATCCTCACCCCAATGGCGTGGCACACGCGAAGTCTGCGTCTTGAGCGGTTCGGTGTTGTTGCCGGTTATCAAATACAGCGAATTCCCCGGCCCCGGCAAAATCGCGTGCACGCCGTGATCCCCCCGCGCAAACATCTCGCGCAGCAACACCACCTTGTCCAGCTTGTCGTCCCCATCGCTGTCCGTTACTCGATACAGCCCGCTGGGAAACTTCCGCTCATAGTCGTTAACTGCCACGTACAAGCCGCCATTGGCCCAAAGCAATCCATTCGCGGCCCGAATCTTCGCCGGCACTTTCTCAATGTCCGACTGCTTCAACTGTTTCCCCGGTGCCGGCGGCATGAACCGGTACAACCCGCCAAACTGATCGCTGACAATGATCCGCCCCTGGTCATCATTACACATCGCCACCCAAGACCCCTGCACCGGCTTCGGCACCGAGTACAGCAACTCGACCTTAAACCCATCCGGGGCAGAAATATTTCGGATCGGTGTGGAGGAATCCGTAACGGATTGAGCCTTCAGCAAGTTGCCAAGGCACAGCAACAGAACAGTAAAAATACGCATCATGGTTCGCACGAAAAGTACGCCAGCCCCGGAGAGAAGCCAACGGAAAACCGGTTTAGGCCGCCACGAGGCTGGCGAGGATTTTTCGGGGGCCGGTGAAGGTGCGGCGGCCGTGCATGGCGGTGTAGTTGTCGACGAGGGCGAGATCGCCGGGTTGCCAGGGGAGATCGAAGGTGCAGTCGTCGGCAAGGGTGCTGGCGGTGGCGACGTCGGCGGGGTCGAGCGGGGTGCCGTCGCCGAAGGTGATGGCCTTGTCTGGATCGTTGCGGGTGTCTTTCCAGCCGTTGAAGGCGGCGATGAGTTGGTTGAAGAAACTGTGGCGTTCATCGCCCAGATCGCGCACGGCGGAGAGGACTGGAGTGGTGGCGCGGAGGTCGCCGTTGGGTTGCCATTCCCAAGTGTAGCCCAGCTCGGTCATGCGCGCCTCGGCGGCTTCACGGGTGTCGGCGCTAAAGGTGCTCTGCCAACTGCGTCCCATGCCGGATGCGGTGTCCGCTTCGGCGGGCATGACGTTGGAATATTTCAGGCCCTTGTTTTTACAATCATCGGCAAAGGCGGGGCATTGTTCGGTGAGTTTTTCCCACAGAATATCCGAGCGGCAAATGGGTGTGGCGCCGCCGGTCTCGGGTGCGGTTTGGCAAAAGAAAAACAGTTTGCTCGGGTAGATAGGGGTCTGCGCCATTTCGTGGTGCAGAAAGATGGTGACCTCGGGTGGCGCTTCGTTGGCGGAAAAGACGCGCTCGGTGAAGTTCAGACGGTAGGCATTGGAGAGGGAGTCGGCATAGGAAAAATTGGGGAAACCGAATGCGCCAACGGCGGCATCAAAATCCTCGGGCGTGGCCAGCGGCAGGCCGCGCAGCAGCACAGCCCCATGGGCGGCGGCTTGGGTGTCGAGGTCGGCGGCGTTTTCCGTGATCCAATCGCAGGCGGCCTCCAGTGAATCCGCTTGCACTTCGAGCGTGAGCGGGAAGGGTTGGCCGTTGTACTCGTGCTGGCCGGGGAGGGTGAGGCGAGTTGCGTTCACGGGAGGTTTTTGGGAAACACGTTCAGGCCGGCTCGGTCGGCCAAGTTGCGTTGGCGTTGGTCGAAGCTGGCGAAGGTGGTGGCGGTGAGTTGCTGGGCGCAAGCGACGTGAAAGATGTCAACGGTGCGGCAGCCGAGATCGGTGGTGTGGTGGGTTAGTTGATGAAAAGATTCCATCAGGTTGACGCGGTCCAGTTCGGGTACAAAGTATTGGCCTTTTTGTTTTCGTTCACGAAACAAGGTGGCGAGTTTATCGGCCTCTGCGGGGAGCAGCTCCTGCCAAAACACTTTCAGCCGAAAGGCATTGGTGAGCTCAGCCTCCAGCAAATCCCAGACGGGCAGGGGATCGTCCTGACCGGTCACCAGTTCGTGGACAGTCTCGGTGCCGGATTCGCGAAAGTAGAGTTTGATGAACGCGCTGGTGTCGAGATAGATCACCAGCGTTTCCCCCGGTCGGCCCTTACGGTTTCTTCGCCGGTGCGGCCGTTGGGCGCAATGGCTGTGGCCAAATGATCGTCCCATTTCAGCACTTTGCGCGGTTGGGCAGGGATGATGTGCACGGTGGGTTTGCCGCGATTAAGCACCTCAAAAACCTGCCCTTTTGCGACTTGGCTCTCAATTTCGGCCCAATTAGCCTTCATTTCCCTGACTGAAACGCTTTTCATATCTCAAAAGTAAAACTAATGTTTCACGTTTTGTGAAAATTGTCAAGGAGGCTGGAGTGTCTACGAGTTACGGATGTTACATCCGTAACGGGTTTGAGCTACAGCAACCACGGTTTGCGATGGGTCATGTGAGTGAGGAGTTTCTGGGCTTCGGCGTCGCCGGTGATGGTTTCTTTTTGGGCGTCCCACTTGAGGGCGCGGCCGAGGGTGTTGGAGACGTAGCCGAGGTGGCCGGGGGTGATGGACCGGTGTGCGGTTTCGGCGGGGCAGATGGTTTCCTTCCGGCTCTTCACGCAGTCGAGGAAGTTGCGGGTATGGTTTTGCGACAGGTACGCCTTGAAGGGGCCGGGGCAAAAGCCGGGATCGAGCAGGGCAGGCTTGGAGCACTCGATCTTGCCGCGCGTGACGTACACCCAGCCTTCGGTGCCGATCACCTTCAGGCCCATGCGGTTGTGCGGGCCCATGCTGGTGCGGATGCCGTTCGGGTATTCGCAATGCACCTCATAATTGGGCGGGGCGTTATAGGTCTTGGCCTCGTTTGGGGTGAAGTTTTTGGCCTTCACACGCGTGGGACCACCGCGGTCTTGGCCGAGGGTCCAGTGGCAAATATCGTTGTGATGGCCGATCCAATCCATGAGTTGGCCGCCGCCGTAAGCGAGGTGCCAGCGCCAGTTGCGGTGATGCCGGCTGAAGGTGTAGTCGAGCAAAGACGCGGGGCCGGTCCAGAGTTGGTAATCCTTGCGCTTGGAATAATCGTGTGCGGTGGTGTCGCCCTGGTCTTTGTTGGTGCCACCGGGCAAACCGACCTGCACCTCCTTGACTTCCCCAATCAAACCGTTGCGGACGATCTCCACCGCCGTACGAAACCGATGATCCGAGCGTTGCTGTGAACCGGTCTGAAAGATTGCCTTCCGTTTGGCTACCTCGCGGTACACGGCCTGGCCTTCAGCGAAGAAATGGGTGACGGGTTTTTCGCAGTACACATCCTTGCCGTGGCGCAGGGCGGCGAGCGTCTGCACGGCATGCCAGTGGTCGGGCGTGCCAATAATGACGATATCGAGGTCCTTGCGCGCAACCAGCTCGCGGTAGTCCGTGTAATGGGCGCAGGGTTTGGTTTTGTATTTGCGGCCGACCATCTCGGCGGCGGGTTTCCAGCCGAAGGTCCGGCCCCGGGTCTGGTCGCGGTAATGCGTCTCGTACGGGTCGCACACGCCGATGACCTGCGTGTCGGCTTCGTTGAGGAATGAATTCATCACGCCCGTACCGCGGCCGCCGCAGCCGATGAGGCCAACGGTGAGGCGGTTGCTGGGGGCGGCCTGCGAGCGGCCCAGCACGGTGGCCGGCACAATGGTAATCGTGGCCGCCTGTCTCAGGAAACGGCGGCGGTTAAGTTGGGTGTTCATCAGTTACTTTCGCAGTTATTTTCGTTTGGCTTGAGGAAACGGAATCTTGGCGGCCCAGCAGAGGGCATTTTTCAACAGCACATTCATGGCCGGCTGGGTGAATTCACCGACGTGACCGAGGCTGGTGTAAAAGACGCGGTTGCCGCCCTTGGGTTGGTGCGTCCAGGCGATGGCCTCGGGTTCGGCGCCCTCAATCGTGCCGCGAATCAACTCGGTGGTGCCTTGGGCCAAAGGCGTAGTCTTATAGAGTGAACCGGTGCCCGTGAGTTTCGTGAGATCCACGCCTGTCAGGATGGGATGATTCTTGCCGGCCGCCGGCGCGGTGAGCGTCACTTTCGGGCCATTACCGTGGTGGCCGGTGTAGTTGCCGCCAAAAATGTCCCGGTCAAACTCCGGCCAGTCGGCCAACCCCGGTGCCGGCTCGCCCTTGCGCAACGCAAAGGCATGGCTCGAGGTGCGGACGCCCACCAGCGGCTTGCCGGCCGCCATGTAATCCCGAAGCAATTTCATTTTTTCCGTCGCCAACAACCGGCGCCGCACGCTCAACAACACGATGTCCGCCTCCTTGATCGCCTCCAGCCCAGGCAGATCGTTGCGCTCGGTCACATTGGCGTGGATGGTGTTAACCGAAAAGAGGTGGCCGAGATGTTCAGCGGCAAACTTTGGCAGCGTCTGGTTCGTCTTGTACTCGCGCTCGGCCATGATGATAAGCAGGTTCGGCCGGTGATCGTTTTTGAAACGAAACGGTTGGCCGCCAATCAGCGCATCGCTGGTGATCGTGGGGCAGACAAATTTTTCAATGTGTTCCACGATCAGGTCCGTGCCGGTAAAGTGACTGACGAACGGCGCCCGCTGGGGGTTGTACATCGTGTCGGTCATGTCACGCATCAGCACGACATTCTTGCCGTTGCGCGCCATCTGCCGCAGCCCGAACGGACGGCCGAGCACGCACATGTTGGTGTGCACGCCGAGCAGGATCACATTGCGAATCTTGCGATGCTCCATCACGCTCCAGATTTCCGAGCCGCTGTCACTGATGTAATCGGCATCATGAATCTCCAGTGCGTCCATCTGTTTTTTCCAAGGCGCCCGTGGATTACGCCCGCGCGCCTTGAGTTCCTCCGCCCATTTCTGGTGCTCCACCGGATCATCATCCTCGCCGCCATCCGATTGGTCGATCGGATACTGGCCGGCTTCCTCCGAGGGAATCTGTTTGCACCAGAGATCAATCTCCTTGGGCAACGACTTCGCCTTGGGCGTGTCCAGCACGTGCTTCCGTGCGGGGTGATTCTCATAAGCCTTCACGCAACTGCTCGGCGCGTGGATGATTGTAAAACCCAGCTTGCGCGCAGCCTTGATCACCTCGTTCATGCGCGGCGCCAATTCCCCGCCGCGGCGCGTGGCGTTCAGGCAATGATGCAGATCCCACATGTCGCAAACCACAATGGCCGACTCGGCCGGGTTCCAATGCTCCTGCCGGCTCAACGTGTGAAACATGCCGGTCTCCTTGGCCGTTTCCTTCCGTTCCCGCAGCGTAAAGCGCATGGTGTTGCGTTTAGGCGACGCGGTCGCCAAAGTAGTGGGGGCCAACGAAGCTCCGGCAGCCGTCACAATAAACTGGCGCCGGTTGGGGTCAGCGGATGTTTTCATGAGAGTTCCTTGATGCGTATGTTGCGCCAGCGGACGACAGCATTCGCTGGAGGGGTATCGAATAGCGGATTCACGGGAGGGCCTTTGATCGGTGCCCTGATTGCAACGTGCCCATGGTACAGACGCAAGCAAAGATTCACCCCGCGGCCCGGGAAGGCGCGCGGGGTGAACGTGATTGGATGGGCTGGCCGGTTATTTCACGGTCAGCACGCCGCGCATCATCATGGCGTGACCCGGGAAGGTGCAAACATAGGGGTAGTCCCCCGGCTTGGTCGGCGCGGTGAATTCGATCACCTCTTCCTTGCCGTGGTCAATGAGCTTGCTGGCCCAAATGATATCGGAGCTCTTCGGCACAAACCCGGTCTTGAATCCCTCGGCCCCCATGGCAATGGCGGCAGCGGCTACGGCTTCGAGTTTGCCGGGTTGCACCAGCACAATGTTGTGCGGGAGGAAGTCCGGGTTGGCAAAGGTGAGCTTGATTTTCTTGCCGGCTTTCACCGTGAGTTTGGCGGTATCGTACTTCATCTGCTCGACGAGAGTGCCGATGCGGATGGTGGTCAGTTCCGAGGTATCCGAGAGGATACCGGATTTCTTCGTCTCCACGGGTTTCTCTTCGGCGATCTCATTGTTCGCTGCGGCGGAGGTTTCCCAGAACTGCTTCACGGTGGCGGCGGCCACGCGGGCATCGGCCACGGGGGAGTTCAGCAGGGCCTCGAGCAGTTTCTCGTTTTTCACGTTGTGCTGCTGGTGCAGCCAGAGGGCCTCCGTCAGGTGATGGGCGTCCTCGGCTTTCTTGGTATCGAATTGCTTGGTCCATTTGGCGAGTTCGGCAACCACATCAGCGGTCTTGCGTTCGCTCAGCTCGATGCGCGCGCGGTACCGGGTGAGGTTGGTGCGCTCCTTGAGCAGGTCGAGCAGCTTGGCGATGGGTTCGCCGTCCACCTTCACGGGGGCCATCAGCGGGCGGCCCTCGTGGGTGATGCGGTACACGCGGCCGAATTCATGGTCGCGGCTGGGGTCGCGCACGTTGTGCTGCATGTGGCCGATGATGATGTTTTGCCAGTCGGAAATATACATGGCGCCGTCGCTGCCGATCTCGAAATCGGTCGGACGAAAGTTCCGGTCTTTCGGCGAAAGTAACAGGTCCTCCTGATCCACGCCCCACACATCACCGACTGAGCCGCCGGGTTTGTTGTTGGCATCGTTGGGATTGGTTTTTTTCACGGTCTCATATTCATCGCTGAAGCCGTCTCCATCACTGTCCTTGCCCTGCGTGGAGTGCACCATCTTGTATTGCTTGATGCCGAGGAAGCCGATGGAGTTGAGGATGAGGAAGTTGCCCTGATATTTGTCCGGAAAATGCGGGCTGGAGATCACGCCGTTGGCGGGCACGGGACGCACGGTCTTGTTCAACACACCCTGCATGCGGAAGCCGCCCCGGCCGTCCGGGCGCACCTGATAGGCGCGGCCGCCGGTGCCGTCGGTGGCGAAGTGATAGCCCCAATAATTGAAGCTGATGCCGTGCGGGTTCGGGCTGTTGTTCGCGTGGAAGGCGTACTCGAAGGTGCGCGGGTTAAAGCGGTACATGGCGCTGTTGCCGTGCTGCTGGTTCTTGGTCCAGGGCGTTTCCACGTTGCTGACGTGGAACACGCCGCGCTGGTAATAGAAGTTGCCGTCCGGGCCATACACAAAGGCGTTGGCACTGTGGTGGGTGTCAGCACTGTCCAGTCCGTGGAACAGGCGGATGCGTACATCGGCCACATCGTCGCCGTCGGTGTCCTTAAGGAACAGGATGTCCGGCACGCTGGCAACGATCACGCCGCCGTTCCAGAACTCAAACCCGGTGGGGTTGTGGACCTTGGCGAAGGTGATGGCCTTGTCCGCCACGCCGTCGCGGTTTTCATCCGGCAAAATCAGCAGGCGGTCATCCATCTTTTTGAGCGGCTCCCACTTGGGGTAGGTGGGCCACGTGGCGGCCCATAGGCGCCCCTTGGTATCCACCGCCATCTGCACGGGGTTCGCCATTTCGGGGAACATTTCTTCCGAGGCAAACACGTTCACCTTCAGGCCTTTGGCCAGTTGCAGCTGGGCGGCGGTTTCGTTCGCGGAGATGTAGGTCTTGTTCCCTTCTTTCTGGGCGCTGCTGCTCCGGGAGCCGCCGCCAACGTTGGTTTTCACGCCGACCGGCTCGGGCACATTGGAATCATCCACTTTGTACTTGGTGTTGCCCTTGGCGTGAGCCCAGACTTTCTGGTCGCGGTTGGCGACCATGACGTCGATCATCTTCAACTCGTGCATCAGCACGTCGCCGTTGGACTGGCCATCAACGAACCGGAGGCCGGCGCGGCTTCCCCACACATCGTTGCCGTCGGTGGCGCGGTAGCGGTTGTGCCAGTGCCAGTTCTTGTCCAACACGGCGGACCGGATGCTCTCCACTTTCTTGGCGTCCTGGCTGACTTCCAGGCCGAACACTTCCTTGACGAGATGCTGGGCGATGAGCTGGTTGCCGCGGCTATTGGGGTGGATGCCGTTCATGGTCAGCGGCTCCTTGTTCATCTTGTACAGGTGCTGGGTATGATGGAACAGGTCCACGTAGGGCACCTTGCGCACCGCGGCGGCGGCCTCGGTGGCTCCGGTGTACTGCATGAGACGGGCGTTGTTGGCCTTGCCGTCGGGCAGGTTGGCCGTGTTCAGGTTCTCGTGCATGATCGGCGAGCACAACACGAGTCGCGGCGCGCCTTTGCCGCTGTAGTTTTGCTTCCGGGTTTCGTCGATCCACTTCATCAACTCCTGCGCAAAGGCGGCGGGGTTGTTGTCGTACGATTCGTTGTAACCCCAGAAGGCAATGATCACGTCGGCCTTGGAGATCTTCAGGTAATCATGCGGGTTGATAAATCCACGGTTACGCGGCCGGCTGTTGACCTTGTCGCCGGAAAAGCCGTGGTTACGGAACACGAGGTTGTGGTCGGGCAAGGCCGCCTGCACGTAGGCCTCCAGCCAGCCGTGATGTTGCATGCGCTCGGCCAGCGTGTTGCCGATCAGCACCACGTGGTCGCCTTTCTTGAGTTCAATGGGAGCCGCGCCGGCCGTCAACGAGAAGAGGGCGCACAGTCCGGTAATCAGGAGTTTCTTCATAAAGTGAAAAGTGAGTGGGTTGTTTGCCATGCCGGCCGGATTCCGTCCAGCGCGTTATTTGCCGTAGACCTGCAGTTCGTGGATGCTCCAGAATTTGCCGGGCCGGCGGCCGGTCTGGGTGATCTTGATGTATCGGGCCTGGACCGGTTTGAAGTAGATTTCCGTCAAGGGCCCCGGTCCGCGTCCCTTGGCCACGGGATCCGACCATGTCTTGCCGTCGGTCGAAACCCGTACCTCGTATCCATCCGGATAATCCATCGGCGAAGCAAAGGTCTCCAGCTGCAGGCCGCTCACCGAGCGGGCCTTCGGCAGCTCAATGGCAAACCACATGCCGGGCACCATCGCCGTGCCGGTATCAAACCGCGAGGAGGCGCTGCCGTCCACCGCCGCCGGGGCCTTGCCGGCATTGTGGCTGGCGGTAAACTTCCATTGTTTCCGGTTTGGCAAAAACTGTGGCACGGCGGCCCGCAACTGGTCGATGGTCCACGGCTCCTCACGACTGGCCGTGGCCTTGCGGGTGGCGGCCACTTGCGCAGGGGTGATAAACGGCGCGCGGTTGCCGAAGTTGTTGCGCACATAACTGAGCACCGAGGCGATCCATTCATCGTCGTAGCTCTTCATCGGGATCATCTGGTTCGGGTACGTCTTACCGTCCACCGGCCCGGTAAGTCCATGCAACACCACGTTGATCGACATGTCCGGATGCCCCAGAATGCTGCGGTTGTTGACGAACGACGCGGCCAGCGTCTCGCCTTTTTTCCCGTCTGGCACCGGCGTACCATTGCCGTCCTTGCCGTGGCAGGAGAAGCAAAGGCTCTTATAAATGCCCTCGCCCTTCTTGAATACCTTGAGCTGTGCTGCGTTAAACGTCGGGCGATTGGCCGGGACACTGCCGCCACCGCGCAGTTGTGGGGAAAGCTCCTGCACCGCGCGGGATTCATTGGTTTCCCGGGCACGGACCGCCCAGTCCTGCCATTCGGGCAGGTTCAGGTGTTTGCCGGTCATCAACGCCTGCAACACCACTTCGCCGTTCTTGTCCTCCACCGCCTTGGCCAGATCATCGAGCAACGTTTCAGCGCCCGCCTTGTGCAGGGATTCTATCACGCGAATCCCCGCGCTGCGCACTTGCGGATGGGGATCGGTTAATGCAATTCGCACCGTCGAGGCATCCAATTCCTCCAGACCTTCCAGCGTCCACAACGCGTGCATGCGAGTGAGGTAATTGTCATGCGTCGCCACCCGTTGCTTGAGCGTGCCGGCCACGGTGGTGTCGCCCTTGAGGATGAGCAGTTTCTGCGCGGTATCGCGCCACCAGCCGTTCGGGTGTTCCAAATGTTTCACCCATTGCGTGGGCGTTTCCTTGAGCATCTTGGGTTGCGGGCCGGGTTTGTGGTCCTTGTGCACCAACCGCCAGATGCGGCCGCGGCCGATGGCTTTGTCGAGTTGGTATTGCTGGACGACCTTGCGCAGATACGAACCGCGCCGCACCCAGTTGCCTTCCTGAATGATGCCGCGATACATATCGACGATGTAGAGCGTGCCGTCCGGCGCGGTGACTGCGTTGATCGGGCGGAAGTAGGCGTCCGGCGTGCGGATGAATTCCGATTCCTTGTGAGGATTACTCAGGAGCGACACGCCGCCGTCGTTCTTGATCACCGTGCGCCGCACGAGCCGGCCGACCGGTTCGCCGAAGAACAGGTTGCCCAGCAGCTCCGCGGGCAGGCGGTCGCCTCGATAAATTTCCTGCCCGCACGTGGCCGTGAAATGGTTCAGCGTTTTCTCCTGCGGCCGAAAACGCCGCGTGCCGCCCTGCACATCGGGGATCGGCACCAGCGGATACACCACGCGATAATTGGGCGCGAACTGATCCCGCGCATTGAGCGCGCCGTACACAATCGGCACCTGGAAATTCACCGGCCCGCGTTCGCCGCCGGCATTCACATACCACGGCTTACCGTGATTATCCTGCGTGAGCCCCCATTGGCCGCCGTTGTTGGCCGTGCTCTCGCGGCGCACCATGCCGCTCTTGGGATCCAGCCGCAGCCGCCACGCGTTGTAGGTGGTGTACAGCCAGTTATCCATGCTCCAAATCAGGCCGCTCGGCTGATGCTCCAGATTCCCGCCGCGCGGTCCGCCCTTGTAAAAGAGCTTCTTCTCATCCGCCACACCGTCGCCGTTCGTGTCGCGGTAGGCGTACAGATCGAGCGTGTTCGTTTCGCCGACAATCAAGCGGTCATCCAGCGGCAGCAAAATGCGCGGCAACAACAGCTGGTCAATGAACACCGTGTGCTTGTCGAACTTGCCATCGCCGTCGGTGTCCATGTGCTTGGACACGCGGCTCACCTTGTCGAACTTGCCCGAGCCGTCGATATCCTGCATGTACGTCCGCATCTCGGCCACGAACAGATTGCCGTCCCCGTCAAACACCGCCACCGCCGGCTCCTTGACCTGCGGCTCACTCAACACCAGCTCCAGCGAATAGCCTTCGGGCAACTGGAACAGTTTCTGGCTCTCCGCCGGCGACAAAAACTTCGGCACCGGCTGCGGCGGGAAATCATTTTGGGCGGAAACCGAAAACGCCGCGAGCAGGGCGGCCACGAGGGGAAAAGAAAGGCACTTCATCATGCGGATACTGTTGGACGCGAACCATAAAGACCACTTCAACCCGCGCAAGCTTGGCTTTTTTCTTTTGCGCGCCGAGATGCTTTGGTTTCATTGGGGCACCACGTGCTGCCGGCGCCTCGCCGGCAGACCTTGGGTGGACGTAACCCCATCACTGGCACTTATACACAACTCAG
>JAYQQG010000057.1:0-21278 GCA_038145765.1 Verrucomicrobiales bacterium | reverse complement strand
GTTCCACCTTGCCCCAATTTGGTTTCCCTCCGCGCCTCCGCGCCTCCGCGAGTGCTTGCAATTCCGGGCGACTCACCTATACTTGCCGGTAATGAAATCCATGTATTTTCTTTTGCCCATTTTCGGGCTGGCCAATTTGACCGTTGCCGATGAGGCGGTGAAGGCGTTGTTGCCGGTGTTTGGCAAACCGCTGGTGGCGGCGAAGCTGCCGAAGGACAAGACGGCGCGCGCGCAGGTGGAGCTGGGCCGCACGTTGTATCACGAAAAACGGTTGAGCCGCGACAACTCGATCTCGTGCAACTCATGCCACCGCACGGACGCCTTTGGCGTGGATGGCGAGAAGTTTTCGTTGGGCTTCGATAATCATCGCACGGGACGGAATTCGCCGACGAGTTTCAATGCCTTCATGCACGTTGCGCAATTCTGGGATGGACGCGCACCAACGGTCGAGGAGCAGGCGAAGGGGCCAATCCTGGCTGGGGGCGAGATGGCGATGCCCTCGGCGGAAGCCGTGGTGGAAAAGCTCGGCAAGATTGAGGGTTACGAGGCACTGTTTAAGCAGGCGTTTCCAAAGAGCAAACCGGCCATCACGTACGACAACGTCGGCAAAGCGATCGGCGCGTACGAGCGGCTCTTTGTGACACCGGGGCGGTTTGACAAATTGCTGGCCGGCAATGACAAGGCGTTGAAGGAGCCGGAACTGCGCGGGCTGAAGAAGTTTGTATCCGTCGGCTGCGTGGCGTGTCACACGGGCAATTTGCTCGGCGGTAATTCATACCAGAAACTCGGCGTGTTGAAGCCGTGGCCAAACCAAAAAGATCAGGGACGTTTCGACCTCACCAAGAAAGAGGCGGACAAGATGTTTTTCAAGGTGCCAAGCCTGCGCAACATCGCCAATACGGGCCCGTATTTTCACGATGGCTCCTCGACCAAGCTCGGCGACGCCGTGCAACGCATGGCCGTTCATCAGCTGGGCAAGGATCTCACCAAAGAGGAACGCGCCGACATCGTGGCCTTTTTGCGCTCACTGACCGGTAAGCTCCCCGAAGCCGTGGCCGCTCCGCCGAAGGCGTTTCCGGGGAAGTGATTTAACTCTCACGCGGAGGCGCGGAGAAAATATGGGGCAAGGTGGAACTTGCCCCTCCCGTTAAGCAAAGGGTTGCCGGGAGGGACGAGTTCCACCTCGTCCCTTTTTCTTTTCCCTCAACGCCTCCGCGTCTCCGCGTGAGAGTTAAACATCATTGGCAACCCCACCGATTTGCCGTATCAAACCGCCATGCGATCGACTTTCTGTTTTCTCTCTGTGTTCCTCTGTGCCCTCTTTGGTTTCAATGAAGCCCATGCGAAGAAGCCGAATATCATTCTCGTCATTACCGACGATCAAGGCTACGGACCAATTGGGCGGCACGGGCATCCGTGGATTCGCACGCCGCATTTGGATAAGCTGTACGACACGAGCACACGGTTCACGCGATTCATGGTGAGCCCCACTTGCGCGCCGACGCGGGCGGCGTTGATGACCGGTCGGCACCCGATGAAAAATGGCGTGACGCACACGATCCTCGAGCGCGAACGCATGACGCTCAAGGCCACCACGCTGCCGCAGGTGCTCAAACATGCCGGCTACACGAGCGGCATTTTCGGCAAATGGCACCTCGGCGATGAGGAGCCGTACCAGCCGCACAAGCGCGGGTTTGATGAGGCGTTCATCCACGGTGCGGGCGGTATTGGGCAGGCGTACGCGTGCAGTTGTGCCGATGCGCCGGGCAACAAATATTTCGATCCGGTCGTACGGCACAACGGGTCGTTCGTGAAGACGAAGGGTTTTTGCACGGACATTTTTTTCACGGCAGCGATGGGCTGGATCAAGGCCAAGAAGGATGGCGATGCGCCGTTCTTTGCTTACATCACCACCAACGCGCCGCATGGACCGTTCATTGCGCCGCCGAAGAACACGAAATATTTTACCGACCGCGGCTTCGGCAAAACGCAGGCGGGCTTCTACGGCATGATCGAGAACATCGACGAAAACATGGGCCGCCTGATGGGCAAGCTGGAGGAATGGGACCTCTTCAAGGACACGATTTTGATTTTCATGAGCGACAACGGCATGACCGGCGGCGGCTCCGGGCGCGCCGGGCAGGAAGTGGCCAAGGGTTATCCGTTTTACAACGCCGGCATGAAAGGCCTGAAAGGCAGCGCCGAGGAAGGCGGCGTGCGCGTGCCCTTCCTAGTGCGCTGGGACGGACAATGGAAAGCCGGGCGCGACATCGCCACGCTCAGCGCGCACCTCGATGTGCTGCCCACCTTCGCTGAGATCGCCGGCATCAAGACACTGCCCAAGGGCCAGGTGGAAGGCCGCAGTTTTCTGCCATTGCTCACCGGCGAAAAGAAAACGCTGGCCGATCGTCACCTCTTCACCCACCGCGGTCGTTGGGCGACGGGCACGGATCCGGACACGCATCAGTGGAAAAACTTCGCCGTGCGCACCGAGCGCTGGCGCTACGTCGGCGCCCAACAAGCCCGCCGAGGCAACACCGTGCCTGGCGCGTTGTACGACATGAAAAAAGATCCGGGCCAAAAGGTGAACATCGCCGAGCAGCATCCGGAAGTCGTCAAGCAACTGCGCGCGGAGTATGCGAAATTTTGGAAGGAAGCCCGCCCGCTGATGGTCAACGAAGGCGTGCCGATGTCCAAGACCCGCCCCTTCCACGTGTGGCACGCCGAGCAACTCAAAGCCGGCGGCATCCCGCAATGGAAAGAGCCGGAGCTTTAGGCATGGGAGGGACGAGTTCCACTTCGTCCCATTTTAACACAAAAAATCTGAACTCGGGCGAGGTGGAACTCGCCCCTCCCATTGCGCGATTGGCAAACCGTGTTGCGTGCGGTATCACCTTCGCATGCGTTCCATGCTTCGTTTTCTGGCGGCGGTTTTCTTGTTCACTCATGTTGCTGGAGCGGCTCCTCGGCCGAATATCCTCTTTGCCATTGCGGATGACTGGGGGTTTGGGCATGCGGGGGCGTATGGGTGCAAGTGGGTGAAGACTCCGGCGTTCGATCGCGTGGCGCGCGAGGGCATTCTCTTTACGCGCGCGTACACGCCCAATGCCAAGTGCGCGCCATCGCGAGCGACGATTCTCACTGGCCGTTACTCATGGCAGCTGGAGGAGGCGGCCAATCACATGAATATTTTCCCGGCCAAGTTCGGTGGCTTTGTGGAGATGCTGGCGGCGAGTGGGTACACGACCGGCTTCACCGGCAAAGGCTGGGGGCCGGGGTTGGCGAATGATGCCGATGGCAAGCGGCGCGCCATCACCGGCAAGGCATGGTCCATGCGCAAGGCCAAGCCGCCGGCTAAGGCGATTTCGGCCAATGATTACTCGGGCAACTTCGCCGATTTTCTGGCCGCCGCGCCGAAGGGGGAGCCGTGGTGTTTTTGGTATGGCACGACGGAGCCGCATCGCGCCTACGAAAAAGGTGTGGGCCTGCGGATGGGCAAGAAATTGAGCGACATCGATCACGTGCCGGCGTTCTGGCCGGACAATGCTGAGACGCGCGGCGACATGCTGGATTACGCTGTGGAGGTGGAGCATTACGACACCCATCTCGGTCGGATTCTCGCCGCACTGGAAAAGGCCGGGCAACTGGACAACACATTGATCGTCGCCACCAGCGATCACGGCATGCCGTTCCCGCGCTGCAAAGGGCAGGCGTACGATTACGCCAACCACGTGCCGCTCGCCATCCGCTGGCCTAATGGCATTCAGAGCAGCAATCGTACGGTGACCGATTTTGTAAATTTCACCGACCTCGCGCCGACGTTTTTGGAAGCCGCCGGCGTGAAAAAAATTGCGCCGATCATGCAGCCGATGAGTGGCCGGAGTTTGTTTGATATTTTTGCCTCCAACAAATCCGGCCAGGTGATTGCCTCACGCGACCACGTGGTGCTCGGCAAGGAACGCCATGATGTCGGTCGACCGAATAATTGGGGCTACCCGATCCGCGGCATTCGCAAGGGTGATCATCTTTATCTGCACAACTTCGAGCCCAACCGCTGGCCGGCGGGCAATCCGGAGACGGGCTATCTCAATTGCGACGCCAGTCCCATCAAGTCGCTGCTGCTCAACCAGCGCCGTGGCGGGGATTACAAGTATTGGCAACTCAATTTCGGCAAACGCCCGCGCGAGGAACTGTTCAACGTGAAGACCGATCGGGATTGCGTCAAAAACCTTGCCGATAAAGAGGCACAAGCGGGGCTGAAGGCCGCGCTCAAAAAGCAGCTGTTCAGCGAACTCAAAAAACAGGGCGACCCGCGCCTGCACGGCAACGGCAAGGTGTTTGAGCAATACGGGTTTGCCTGGGATATATGGTCGAACTTTTACGAAAAATATCATCGCGGCGAAAAAATCCGCACCGGCTGGGTGTTGCCCAGCGATTACGAGAAAGAGAAACTGGATTAGGAAAACGCAGAGCGCGCAGAGGCGCGGAGGAACGCGGAGAAATGAAGGAGAACGAGATTTCCGAACGCGTTATTGGTTGTGCGACCGAAGTGCATCGCCAACTGGGGCCTGGGTTGTTGGAGTCCGTGTATGAGGAAGCATTGTGTTTTGAGTTGGCCCAAGCTGAGTTGGCGCCACTGTGCTGCCGGCGCCTCGCCGGCAGAAGTGTTGTGGCCGGGAATCGTTGGTCTGCCGGCGGGGCGCCGGCAGCACGATGCGCGCCTGCGAGTCCGAATTTCGAATCAAACCATGACTGATAACATTCAACCCAAGATCGCTTTCCTTGGCACGGGCCTGATGGGCGCGCCGATGTGCCGGTGCCTGCTCAAGGCCGGCTTTGAACTGACCGTGTGGAACCGCTCCGCCGCCAAGGCGGAGGTGTTGCAGGTGGATGGCGCAATCGTGGCAACCACCCCTGCCGAAGCCTTGGCCGGGGCGGACGTGGTGATCACCATGTTGTCCGATGGCCCGGCGGTGGCGGATGTGATGTTCGAGCAGGGCGCGGCCGCGGCGATTGCCAAGGGCGCCACGCGGATTGACATGAGCTCGATCGGTGCCGATGAAGCGATGGAACATGCCGAGCGTCATCTCGCCGCCGGCGTGGCGTATCTCGATGCGCCGGTGAGCGGCGGCACGAAAGGCGCAGCTGCGGGTGAACTGGCCATCATGGCCGGCGGTGCGGCGGAGACGTTTACCGCGATGGAGCCGGTCTTTGCTGCGATGGGCCGCGCGACGCATGTGGGGCCGAACGGGTGCGGGCAGTTGTCCAAGCTCGCCAATCAGGTGATCGTGGCCATCACCATTGGCGCGGTGAGCGAGGCGTTTATTTTGGCGGGCGGTGGCGGGGCGGATCGGGCACAGGTGCGCGCGGCGTTGCAGGGCGGCTTTGCCTCTAGCCGCATTCTCACCGAGCACGGGCAACGGATGGTGGAACGCAACTTCGAGCCGGGCGGTCCGGCAAAGTTTCAGGTAAAGGATCTCAAGAATGCGCTGGCTGCCGCACAACGACTGGGGCTCGATCTGCCGATCACGCGCCTGTTAAATGACCTTTTCACCGCGATGGTGGAGAGCGGCAAGGGCGACATGGATCACAGCGGGTTGCTCACGCACCTGGAGGCCATCAACCAAATCGATTCTTAATTCGCGAACATGAAAATCATTATCACCGGCGGCGGCGGGTTTTTGGGATCGCAATTGGCCGAAGCGCTCTTGGCACGGGGCACTCTGACCGGTCCCTCCGGCGAGCCGGAACCAATTAACCAACTAGTGCTGCTGGACGCGCGATTTGCAACCACAGCGACCAATCCGCGTGTGCAACAACTCGAGGCGGACATCAGCGACCGCGCGGTGATTGATGAAGCGGTCGGTGGCTCGGCCGAGTTTTCCATTTTTCATCTCGCCTCAATGGTCAGTGGCGAATGTGAGGAGCGCTACGAGGATGCCCTGCGCGTGAATCTCGATGGCGGTCGGCACATCTTTGACGCCGCCCGGGCCGCAGCCGGCCGGCCGCGCGTGGTGTTTGCCAGCAGCGTGGCGAGCTTTGGCGGCGAATCGATGCCTACACCGGTGGGTGACCTGACCAAGCACACACCCCGCACCACCTACGGCATGACTAAGGCGATTTGCGAATTGCTGCTCAACGATCACGCGCGCAAGGGACACTTCGACGGCCGCGCAGTAAGGCTGCCCACGGTGATCATCCGGCCCGGCCGGCCCAATGCGGCCGCTTCCAGCTGGGCGAGTGGCATGTTCCGTGAACCGCTCAAGGGCGAACCCTGCGCGTTGCCGGTGCATCGCACGCAACCGCATCCGATGACCGGGTTTAAGACCGTGGTGGAGAGTTTCATTGGCCTGCACGAGGTGCCCGAGGAACAGCTGGGCGATGACCGCGGTTATTGCCTGCCGGCGCATGTGGTGACGCCGGAACTGGCCGCCAGCGTGCTGACCGAGGTGGCCGCCGAACGCAGCCTGACACTGGGCGCGATTGAGGACGCGTATGACGAGCGCATCCAGGCAATGGTCGACTCCTGGCCCACCGCCGTCGACGGCACCCGCGCCGTGGCCCTCGGCCTGCCCGAACCCCCGCCGTTAAAGGAGATTGTGGGGCAATATCTGGACACGTTCAGTGGCCGGGCATGAATCCTTGTCTGTTTGATTTCCGTTGCTCGAGTTTATCTAACATGGGAACAATGAAGTCCGTGGCGTGAAGATGAATTTTGGAATACTCGGAGCGGGGGTTCTTTGCCTTTTGATTGCGACGAGCAGCGGCGCGGCTGATGCGGGGGCACCGAATGCGGAATACGGTGCACTGTTGAAGCAATACAGCACGGCCAGCGGCGGCATTCGCACGGCCAAAACGGATGAACAACGCCGGCTGCACGTGGAGCGGCTGGGGAAATTCCCGGCGCGGTTTTTGGCCTTGGCCGAAAAGCACCCGAAAAATCCGGTGGCCTTGAAGGCCATTCGTCAGGCGATTCAAGCGATCGGTTCCACGGACTCAGCGTCGCAGATCGCGTGGGAGATGAATCACGCGAACATTCCGGTGGGCATCACCGATGGTTCGCCGGGCAAAGTGGTGGCCCTGCTGCGGCGCGACTATCTGCGCAGCGACCAGCTGGCCCCGGTGATCGATCGGATGCGGTATGGCTATCGAATGGAGTTTGAAAAATTCCTGCGTGCTGTGTTGCGGGAAAATTCCCACCGCGAAATGCAAGGGTTGGCGAGCCTGGCGTTGGCGCGGTTTTTGAACGACCGACTGCAACTGGCCGCGGACCGGCCGGGCATGGCCGAGTTCAACCGAAAAGTTTTTGGGAAAACCTATTTGCCGGAATTGAAACAGCGCCAACGGGACGGGCGGACCAAGGAGATTGAAACGCTGTTCGAGCAGGCCGCGAAATTTGCCGACGTGAAAACCCCGCGCGGCGGCACGGTGGCCGTGCAGGCCAAGATGGAACTGCACGGCATCCGTCATCTGTCCGTTGGTAAGGTGGCACCGGAAATCAAGGGGCCGGATCAGGACGGCCGGGACTTCAAGCTGAGCGACTATCGCGGCAAGGTTGTACTGCTGTATTTCTGGATGGAGTACTGACTCACGTGACGGGCCCACTGGCCCCACGAGCGGTCGCTCGTGAATCAGCTGAAAGGCAAACCCTTCGCGTTGATCGGCGTGGATGTGTTGCGGCACGAACCGAAGACGCTCAAGGCCGTGATGGTGAAGGAAAAACTTAACTGGCGGTCCTTCGCCGATTCGGGCAAAATTGTCCGCCAATGGAATTTTCCCGCGACCCCGACTTTTTACGTCATCGACCATCAAGGGGTGATTCGGCACAAGTGGGTGGGGCACCCGGGAGAAAAGACCATCGATGTGGCCCTGAAGAAACTGATTTCCATTGCCGGAAAAAATCGGCCGTGAATTTGAGATAAATTTGAACAATGCCGCCAAGTGAAAACGAAATGAGGCGAACCCCATGAATCCCCGGCTGGAACACGCCAATCTGCTGGTGCGCGATATTGAGGCGACGCTGGCATTTGAACGGACGGCGTTTCCAGAGTTTGGCATTCGGCATGACGGGCGGGATCCGGACGGCACGCGCTGGGTACGCGTGGGCACGGACGAGACATACTTGGCGCTCAACCAATCCACCGTGGAACCGGCCGAGCGCTGGGAACCGTATACCGGCAAGCCGGGGGTGAATCATCTGGCCTTCGAGGTGGCCGATGCGGAGGCGTTGCGGGCGCGCATGCGGGCGGCGGGTTATGAGGATTCCACGCCGCCCAATCATCATCCGCACCGCAAGCGCGTGTATTTCATGGACCCGGACGGCAACGACTGGGAGTTCGTGGAGTATCTGTCGAAAAACCCGCGCGAGCGGCATGATTACGAGACGCCGGATAAGTGAGTTGAAAACCGTTGCCGCTGCGCTGGGTTTGCCGCACTCTGTCGCCACCAAACGACATGCGTCACAAGCCGATTCCTTCCAAGCTCTTTGTTCAAAACCGTAAACGTCTCGCGGCGCAGATGGCGCCGAAATCGTTGGCGGTGCTCAATGCCAATGACATCCTGCCGACCAACGCCGATGGCACGCTGCCGATGCAGCCGAATGCCGACCTGTTTTTTCTTAGCGGCATTGAGCAGGAGGAAAGCATTCTGGTGCTTTTTCCGGATGCGGCCGAGGAGAAGCAGCGTGAGATTCTGTTTGTGCGCGAGCCCAATGAGCACCTGCAGATTTGGGAGGGCTACAAGCACAGCAAACCGGATGCGCGGAAGATTTCGGGCATCAAAAATGTGCAGTGGCTGTCGGAGTTCCCGGTGATTTTCCGCTCGCTGATGTGCGAGGCGGAGAGCGCGTACCTCAACAGCAACGAGTACAAACGCGCGCACGTTGAGGTGGAGACGCGCGATGTGCGGTTTATCCGGCAGTGCCAGGCGGATTTTCCGCTGCACACCTACCGACGGCTGGCACCGTTGCTGCATGAGTTGCGCGTGGTGAAAACGGATTTGGAGATCGAGCTGCTCAAGGAGGCGGTGGATATCACGGACAAGGGCTTCCGCCGCACGTTGCGGTTTGTGAAGCCGGGCGTCACCGAATACGAGGTGGAGGCCGAGCTGGCGCGGGAGTTTATCAAGCGCCGCGGCAAGTTTGCCTACACGCCGATCGTGGCGGCGGGCAAAAACAATTGCGTGCTGCATTACCTGCAGAACGATCAGGTCTGCAAAAAGGGTCAGCTGTTGCTGATGGATGTGGCCTCGAGTTATGCGAACTACAATGCCGATCTCACGCGCACGATCCCGGTGAGCGGCAAATTTACGCGCCGGCAAAAGAAGGTGTACAACGCCGTGCTGCGCGTGTTGCGCGCCAGCATCGCCGGCGCCACGGTTGGCAAGCTGCACAAGGATTGGCAAAAGGAAGCGCAGGCGCACACCAACGAGGAATTGCTCAAGCTTGGCTTGCTTAAGCAAAGCCAGATCAAAAAGCAGGATCCGGACAACCCCGCCTGCCGCAAATATTTCATGCACGGCCTCGGCCATCCGCTCGGGTTGGACGTGCACGATGTGGGCAACCTGAACGTGCCGTTCCAGCCGGGCACCGTGCTCACTGTTGAGCCGGGCATTTACCTGCCTGAGGAAGGCTTTGGCGTGCGCTTGGAGGATGACATCGTTGTCACCGAGGCCGGCCCCATCAACCTCATGGCCAAGACTCCGATTGAAGCCGACGAAATTGAATCCATTATGAATCGATGAAAAAATTACTCTTCATTCTGCTGACTGGTTTGTGTGTCGGAATGAATGCGGCGGATAACTTTGCCAAAGATCAACTCGTTGCGTGGTGCATCGTGCCCTTTGACGCCAAGCAACGTGGGCCCGCTGAGCGCGCGGCAATGATTAAAAAATTAGGACTCAAGCGTGTGGCCTACGACTGGCGCGCGCAGCACGTGAAAGAGTTTGAAGAAGAAATTCTTCAGTACAAAAAACATGGGCTGGAATTTTTTGCCTTTTGGAGTGTGCACGAGGAGGCATTCCGATTGTTTGAAAAACATAAAATCCATCCGCAGATTTGGCGTACCCTACGTAGCCCTCAAGCCGATAGTCAGGAGGCCCGGGTGGCGGCTGCGGCGCAAACAATGTTGCCCTTGGTTCAGCGGACCAAGGAACTGGGCTGCGAACTCGGGCTCTACAACCATGGAGGGTGGGGTGGGGAACCGGCCAATCTCGCGGCGGTGTGCGCCTACCTGCGCCAGCATCATGACGCCAAGCATGTCGGTATTGTGTATAACCTGCACCACGGCCACGGCCACATTGCCGATTGGGAAAAGTCGCTGCGCCAAATGAAGCCGTACCTTCTCTGCCTGAACCTCAACGGCATGAACGACGGGGCGAAGCCGAAGATTCTCCAGCTTGGCCGCGGCCGGCACGAGGCGGCGATGATCGCCACCATCCGCAAGGTGGGTTACATGGGGCCGATCGGGATTCTTGATCACCGCAGCGACACGGATGCCGAGATTGCCCTGCGGGAAAATCTCGAGGGACTGAAGAAGATTTTGAAATGAAAAATGGGGCGAGGTGGAACTCGCCCCTCCCAGAACGCCACGGGAGGGACGAGTTTCACCTCGTCCCAAGCTTTATATGAAACAACTCATCCTCTGTGTTCTCTGTGCCCTCTGTGGGGAATTACGATCCGCCGACAAACCCAATATTCTGCTCATCCTTGCCGACGACCTCGGCTATGGCGATGTGGGTTGTTACAACGCCCAAAGCAAAGTGTCCACGCCGCACTTGGATCGGTTGGCGCGCGAGGGCATGCGGTTCACTGACGCGCACAGTCCCTCGACCGTTTGCACGCCTACGCGTTATAGCCTGCTCACCGGTCGCATGGCGTTTCGGCTGAACTATCGCGGCGTGTTCACCGGCGTGGGCGGGCCGTGCCTGATCAATCCGGGCCGACTGACCCTCGCCAGTGTGCTCAAACAACAGGGGTACGCCACCGCGATGTTCGGCAAATGGCACGTGGGCCTCACGGCGTTCGACAAGGAAGGCCGGCCGATTCATCAAAACGGATTGGAAGCGGTAAAGCGCATCGATTACGCGCGCGAATTGAAAGGCGGCCCCTTGGATCATGGCTTCGAGAAATTTTTCGGCACCGCTTCGTGCCCCACCACCGACTGGCTTTACGCCTACATCGACGGCAACAAGATTCCGGTGCCGCCCACGCGCATTGTCGATCGCGGGCCGCTGCCCAAGCATCCGTATTCGCGCGACAACCGGCCCGGCATGATAGCGCCAGATTTCGATCTGGAAGAGGTCGATCTGATGTTCCTCAAGAAGAGTCAGGAATTCCTTGTGCAGCACGCCAAGGAAAATCCCGACAAACCCTTCTTCCTGTTTCACTCCATGCAAGCCGTGCATTTGCCGTCCTTCCCCGGCGACGCTTTCAAGGGCAAAACCAAGGCCGGCCCGCACGGCGATTTCATTTACGAGATGGACCACATCGTCGGTGAACTGATGAAAACCCTCGAGCAACACGGCTTCGCCAAAAACACGCTCATCATTTTCACCAGCGACAACGGCCCCGAGGTGCCCACCACCATCGCCATGCGGCGCGACCACAAACACGACGGTGCCCGGCCGTGGCGCGGCGTGAAGCGTGACCAATGGGAAGGCGGCCATCGCGTGCCCTTCATCGCCCGTTGGCCCGGCAAAATTCCCGCGGGCCGCACGGCGGCCCAGACTATCTGCCTCACCGACCTCCTCGCCACCACCGCGGCCATCACCGAATTCAAGCTCCCAAACAACGCCGGTGAAGATAGCTTTAATATTCTACCCGCGCTGCTCGGCGGCAAAGAGTCCGTGCGCGAATACACCCTGCACCAAACCATCAGCCTCGCCCTCGCCATCCGTCATGGAGACTGGAAGTATCTCGACCACCGCGGCTCCGGCGGCAACAACTACGCCCGCACCGGTGAATGGGGTATGAAACAATTTGCTCTGCTCGAGAAAGCCCCCAGCGCCCCCGGGCAACTTTACAACCTCAAGACTGATCCCGGCGAAACCACGAACCTGTACCTTGAGGAAACCGAACGTGCAAAGGCCTTAAAGGCCAAGCTCGAGGAATTCAAACGCACTGGCCGCAGCGCGCCGCGCAATTAGCCGTTGCGCTTCCCAGCGGGCCTGACATAATTAGAAAAAGCCCGCCGAACCGGTGGTCCGACGGGCTACCCAACCTGTAATGCCCCTCCATGCTCCTCCATCGGGGGGCTTACTTTTTGTTAGACGCAATTATGTGGAAACGGGTTTCAATCTTTTTTGCCGTCGTGACCTTCATTTTTCCCGGTTGAATCAGGCGAAGTTTGCTTGTTGGTGCGTCCGAGTAATCTCATGGCTTCGGTACGGGCGTTGGCCAAGGCGGTTTGGGTGAATTCCTCCGGTGGAGTGCGCAGGGCCTGACGGGCGTCACGGTGGCCGTTGGCGGAGGCGATGTGGAACCACACATATGCCTGATGCCAATCAGGTGGTTGATTAGTGAAAAAATGGACGCCCCGCAAAAATTGTTCGTGGGCGAGCACTTCCAGATTTTTCCAAGTTTGCTGCTGGCCTTCGTGATTCCAGTCCCTGCGCACGACTAAGTGTCCGTTGTGAAATCGATACTCCGTGCGCGGGACGCCATTGGTGTACCAGGAGCGTTGCAGCAGACGCAGCCCGTTGGTGTACACGGCCTCATGGCTGGGCGCGCTGTTGGCGTGTTGGCGTGAGAGTGTCCCAGAGTAAGGCTCATTGGAACCGGGCTGATAGAACAATCCGTCGCGTTCCTCCAAAGCAAGATTGGTCGGCCGGGTCGGTTCGGTGGACACTGGCTCGGGATTGCACGCTGCCAAGAAAGTGCTGCACACGGCTAATAAAAAACACCTCCCCATGCGCAATGGTATACCTGAAACTTGTGGGTTTGCCGAGCCGCAAATGCCGAATCAGCGTGGTGCCGCGGGCGTGATAAAGCCGATCATCGGTGGGGCAGTCGCACGCTGATAGCGAATTGGATTGCCAGCCGGGTCGATGGGCGTGACGGTGACATGATATTGGTTCCAGGAGTGTTGCCGCCATTCGGATCGGTTTCGAAACAGCCCACCTACAAACGGGGCACGGCCGAGGTATGGCACCGTCTGCTGGCGAAAAGTTCGCAACGAACTGGCGTGGCTGCCCATGGTCATCGGCACTCCGGGATACGCTTGGAATTGCGTGTTCAGGGCACTGAACGACATGGGGCCATTCTGCCAGCGCCCGGCGAAACCGACCTCCACCAAGCCATTGGCTTGTACAAAAGGCAGCACGGTGAACTGCACCGATTGCTGGGCGTTCAGGACCACTGGCAGCAGGGCCAGCAGGATGGCGAACCGTCGTTTCACTGCCCACAATATGCGCCGCAATAGCGGTTTGCGCAAGCTTGCGTGGCTGATGGTTTGGCACTAGCGTTCCGTCATGAAGTTTTTGTTGTGGCTGCTCCCCTGCCTCTGGCTTGCACCCTCCTTGTTCGCCCAGCCCAAGGGGTATTTGTACGATGAAGCGAAGGTGCCCCAATACACCTTGCCGGAACTGCTGGTCACACAAGCCGGTGTTCGGGTGGCGTCCGCAAAGGCTTGGGAAACGCGGCGCCGGGCGGAAGTGTTGGCGTTGTTCGAGGAACATATGTATGGCCGCGCACCGGGGCGTCCGGGCAAGTTGAGCTTTCATGTGGTGGAAGAGGCTCAGGGAGTTCTCAGTGGGCTTGCGAATCGCCGGCAAGTGGAGGTGCGGTTTGCCGGCCAGGCCGATGGGCCGCGCATGACCGTGTTGATTTATCGCCCGGCTGATGCCCGCAAGGCCGTGCCGGCATTTTTGACACTGAACTTCCGCGGGAACCATACCATCCATGAGGACCCGGCCATTCGCCTGCCGCACTCGTGGGTGCGTGGGCGTACGCCCGGCGAGACGGAAAACAACCGCGCAACGGAGAAAGGCCGCGGCTTGGCCCGGAACCGCTGGGCGGTGGAGACTATCCTCAAGCGGGGTTATGCTTTGGCGACGATTTATTATGGCGACATTGATCCGGATTTTGATGACCACTGGGAAAATGGCGTGCACGCCCTGTACCCGAAGCCCAAGCCCAATGAGTGGGGCAGTGTGGCCACCTGGGCATGGGGTTTGAGCCGGGCATTGGATTATTTGGAAACGGATTCCACGATTGATGCCAAGCGCGTGGCGGTGATGGGCCATTCGCGGCTGGGCAAAGCCTCCCTCTGGGCCGGAGCCAGCGATTCGCGCTTTGCCCTGGTGATCTCCAACAACTCCGGTTGCGGCGGGGCGGCTCTATCGCGCCGAACTTTTGGTGAAACCATCCAACGGATTAACACCAGCTTCCCGCATTGGTTTAATGACAATTTTCAGCAATATAACGGAAACGAAAATGCGTGCCCGGTGGATCAGCATATGTTGATTGCGCTCGCGGCGCCGCGGCCGGTTTATATTGCCAGTGCGATGGAGGATCGTTGGGCCGATCCGCGTGGTGAATTTCTCTCCGGTCTGCACGCCAATCCGGTGTATCAATTATATCATTTGCCGGGGATGCCGGTTGCCCAGCAACCGCCGGTGGACAAGCCGGTCATGGGCACGATTGGCTATCACATTCGTTCGGGTAAGCATGATGTGACGGAATTCGACTGGAAACAGTACCTGAAATTCGCTGATAAACACTTGAAGGCGAAAAAGTAACGGTTTTCGAACAAAAAATTCATGCCGCACCGCTTTCCCTTCGATTGCCAGTTGTCACGAAAACGTCTAAACTCCCCCAACACAGATGAAGATGCCTAAATTGTTTTTAACTTTGGCCGCAGCGTTCGCGCTGTGGCAGCCCGCTGAGGCGGTTGTGCCTGCCTGGGAAAAGGAAGCGCCGGAAACGGTCGCCGACCTGTTGGCTATCCAGAAGCAAGTTCAAAAGGTATTGCCTAAATGCATGGCGGCTACCGTCACCCTGCAAATGGGGGGTTCGTCCGGCAGCGGGGTGGTGGTGAGCCAGGAAGGGTTGGTTCTGACGGCCGGCCATGTATCCGGAAAACCCGGGCGCGCGGTGAAAGTAATTCTCGCCGACGGACGCGAGCTGAAGGGGAAAGCGCTCGGGATGAACGGCAAAACCGATTCGGGTTTGGTTCAGATCACTGATCCCCCCAAGGACCTGCCCGTCATTGAATACGACAAGAGCAAGGAGGAACTCCCGGGCATTGGTCAATGGTGCATCGCCGTGGGAAACCCAGGCGGTCTGGACAAAGATCGAGGCGCCGTCGTGCGGGTTGGACGCATCATCAGTGCCACCCCGGACACGCTTCGGACCGATTGTATGCTGCTTGGGGGGGATTCAGGCGGTCCACTGTTTGATTTCAATGGTGTCGTGATTGGCATTCACAGCCGCATCTCGAGTCGGCCGGATCAAAACATGCACGTGGCGATGCCCGCGTTTCAGGCCGATTGGGATACCTTGATCAATGGCAAAGTGATCGGCGGCCGGATTGGGGGGAATCCACAACCCGATCAAGCATTTTTGGGAGTGTTTACTGAAGATAACGAAAAAGGTGCGCTGGTATTGGAAGTGCGCGAAGATTCTCCGGCTGCCAAAGCGGGAATTCAAAAGGATGATATCATTCAGAAAATTGACGACATTGAGATTAAGAGCGCCGAAGCGCTCACCGATGAGATCCGCAAGATGAAGCCGAAAGCCAAGGTGAAGGTGGCACTTCTTCGGGACGGCAAAGAAAAGGTGCTCGAAGTCGAACTGGGCGCCCGTTAACAAAGAGGTTGAACATGAAACTCAAACACATTTTACCTTTGCTGCTCGGAGCGGCATTGACGCTTGAGGGCGCCACGTTGTCGATCAAGCTGCGTACGGATGGAACAGAGCTGCGCGCCGCCTTTGGCGAGGCGGCCGGTGATGTGGCAAAAGCGTGCACCGTGAACATATATGCCGGCTCTAAATTCACCGGCTTGGGCACGGTGGTTTCCGCAGATGGCATTGTGGTTGCCAAGAACAGTGAAATTGATGTCGCTGATCCCGGCACCTTACGCATTGTTGGCCCCGGCAAACGGATCGGGCGCACGCGTATTTTGGCGCGCGACCTCGCCCATGACCTGGTTTTTTTGGATTTGGGCCGCGAGGTGGATCCCGGCTTTGAATGGGGCAACATCGATGCCCTGAGTCATGGCAGCTGGGTGGTGGCCGGTGTAGCCGGATCAGCCTCCGGCCCCAGCGTACGCGGCGGTGTGTGCAGTGCGATCACCCGGGAGATTAAAAAGGCTGGCGGGGTGATCGGTGTGATTTTGGGCGGCAAAGAAGGCAAAGAATTTGGTGGAGTTGAAGTTACCGAAGTGGCCAAAGAAGGGCCGGCCGAAAAGGCCGGTGTGAAAAAGGGTGACGTCATTTTTGAGATTGAAGGTGAGGAAGTTTTCGAACGCGCCAAGATGATCGAGAAGGTCAAAAGCCACGATCCGGGCACGGCCATCAAGGTGACGCTCAAGCGGGATGACAAGGAAATGGAGCTGGAGATAACACTGGGCTATCGCCAACAGGTCTTCTCTGAACTCAAAAGCCGCAATGATCAAATGAGCGGAAAAGTGAGTGTGCGCCGCACCGGCTTTAAGCAGGTGATCCAGCATGAGGTATCGCTAGGCCCGCTGGACATGGGCGGTCCGCTGTTTGATTTGGAAGGCCGTCTGATCGGCATCAATATCGCCAAGGCAAACCGGGTGGAATTCTTCGCCATTCCGGCTGCCGTAATTCGGGCTGTGCTCGAGGATAAAGCGCGCGAGATTGCTGAAGCCCGCGGCGAATAATAGAGTGCGCTTACTCCTTGGGAGTATTTGGCCCCGCTGGTTCAGCGGGGTTTTTCTTGGGTTGATTTTCCGAAGGCAACGGCACGGGGGTGTACTGCCAAACCCAGTCCCCTTGATTGAAGTTCAATTGATCGCTGCCGTTTTGAAACGCGGGTTGCCCGCCTTCATTCTTCAAATTCCAGCCGACACTATACAGGCGATAGTGATGCTCACCCATTCGCCGGTAGTGATACGGTTTGCCAGTGAACGGATCCTGCGGCAGGGCTGGATTGAGTCCGGCCAAGTCCGGAGGAATCGGGGTGCCGTTGAGCTTATTCCGGGCGAGACGACAGGCGATTTGTGCGTGATCCACGGCGGTCTGGGCCGAACCAACGCGCAGGCCCACCCGGCTGACGGCCGGCATCAACAGATTGGCCAGAATGTTGTACGGACCGCGCCGGGGCTTGCTGAAGTGCTGATCCATTTGATCAGCGAACTCAGGATGAATCCGGCGGGTCTTGGGGTCGACCACCGGCAGGGTGAATGAAACGTGTAGGTGGTTGATGTTTTTTTGGTTTTGATAAATCCAGCCGGTGGGAATGAGGTGCATGGGGACTCCTTCATTGCCCATCAACTGTCCCAGCTGCTTCTTGGGCATTTCGCGCATGCGCTCGATCATCAGGTTGGCCAGATCGCGTTCACCCCGAATGGCAATGGCGTAGCCCTGCAACATGTCGATCCGGCCCAGTTGATTCTCCAGGAGTTCAAGTTGCGCGGCATTCCACTGGTTGTTTTTGAGCCCTTCCCAAATTGGTTGTAGGGCGATCTCCAACATGGCAATCCGGACGAGTTGGGAAATCAACAACGGTTCGTCCTGGATGGTTTCAGTAAGGAATAATCCCATTTGTGCATCGGCCAAGGCAGCGTTGGAGTCGTCATGGGACAGATGGGCTACGGCTCGCAGAGCAAACCCTTTGCTGGCTTTGCGGAGGACAGTAAGGTGCGGCAGGAGGGCGGCAAAGGTGGCTTCGTAATTGATATCAAATCGTGCCCGCGGTCGTGTCTTGGCGGCCGCGGTGAGTTCCTGAAATTCCGCGTCATATTTTTTGAGCGCAAATAGAATATCCGCTGCCGGTTGGCCGGCGGCCTTGGGGTTGGGCCGCTCTGTGTGATCACGAAAATAGGTTTGCCACGCGGCCAAGTCCACCGACCGGCCGAGACGCCATTGGACCAAGCCAGGCGTTTCCCCGGTGAATTTCATCAGGTCATTGGCGCGCTGAATCTTGGCGGGGTCCGGTTCCTTCAGCACTTCGGTGTTAGCGGCATTCCATTGATGGGCCAGCAGCGGCTTGAGGAGTGGGGTGTGGGCGAAATTGTCCTGGCTGGGCACGGGCTGGGGAATGATCCGGCGATAATCAAATACCTCGCCCTTGGCTTCCCATTCCTTTTTGAATTTTTCCCAAGCCGCTTTGCCGCGCAGGTTCTCTCCCGCGTAAAACAGAACGCCCAAGCCGATGGCACTGGCGCACAGGATGCCGATGATTTTGGACCAGCTCATACCTCGCGAAGCTAACGGGCTGAACCGAAATTGCAAGTGGAGACGGCGGCGACGGGGTTACTGGATTGGTTTCGGATATTTCCACACCAGATCACCATCGGTCAATTGCACCTCATTGCCGTATTTTTTGATGACTACGTTGCCTTGGTCATCTTTATTATTCCAACTCACCCCGCGCAATTCGTAACGCCCATCGTTGGGATGGTAGCTGTATGCTTTTCCGGAAAAGAGGTCATTCGGTTGCGTGCCCTGGAGCTCGCTGAGTGCCTTGGGAAAAGTATCGTGCTGAAGTCGGTGTTGTTCCAATCGCACGGCTAATAAAGCGAGGTCCACGGAGGATTGGGATGCGCCGACACGGCTGGCGATGGTATTCAAGGCGGGCAGGAACAGGGAGGGTAACAAATTGTAAGGGCCGGGTTTCATTTCGTTGACGGCTCGTTCAAATTCACCCGCCACTTTGGAATACACACGTCGGGCCTTGGAGTCGATCAGCTTGTGGGTGTAGTCCAGATGCATCCTGTTTAAGTTGACGAGATTTTGATAAACCCATCCTTTGGGAGCCAATCGCAGCCAGGCGTTGGGAATCTCGCCCTCCAATGCTTCGATTTGTTTCCAAACCGATTCATCGCTCTCGAGCATTTGGTCCATCAGGTGATTGGCGCCATTGCGCTCCAAGGTCATGGCTGTTTCAAATCCGGCTAATGTGTTGATGGCGGCCAACTGGGGCTCGAGGGTGCTCAAATGTTTGGCCTTCCACTGTTGCTCGGCCAAACCTTCCCAGAGGATTTGCAGGGCCAAATCGAGTCGTTGACCCGTTTGCGCAAGGAATTTGTCCGAGTGGGTAACCAGATCGAGGCCGCGGAGGCAGCTCAGGCCTTGGCTCAGTTACGCAAGCTAACCGATTTTAAGCCGCCCGTGGAGAAGAAGAAACTGTTTGTGGAAGCCGTCGTGGCGGACAAACCGGCTATGATTAAGCCGATGCATTTGAAGGCAACCCGTTTGAAGGAGTACGACGATCAGGAAAAAGGCCGCTGGATGCGTGTGCCGAACGCACTGATGGGGGCGAGTATCTACGACCTGCCCACGGCTGGAACCAATGGCGTGGCGGATTTTAAGGTGACCCGCGGCGGACAGGTATACCTCGCCCTGAATTACGATTATCAGGGCAACAACGGCGGTGGTTGGACAGAGGAACGGTGGATGCCGGAGGATTTTATGGCTGCCGGGTGGGCGCAGGTGCGCGGGGTGCAGATGGTGGCGTGGAGCAACCGCACATACGTGATTTTTACCCGCCAGGCGGAGAAGGGGGAACAGTTCCGTCTCCGCTGCAACAAATATGAACCGCCCTACGTGATCCTACTGGATGGTGGCAAGGCGGCGAAGCAGGCGGAGGATTAGCGCGGCAAAGCAAACAGGCGCTCATTCAATATCTGCACTGTGCCGGCAGGGAAGGTGCCGCCGTTGTAGGGCTGAATGGAGCCTTGTTTCTTGTAGGGGTTGGACTGCGGGTTGATCCGGTATTCCAACCGTTTGAGGGCGGAATCGGCGGCGCGTTTCAGATTAGTATCGGTGATGGATTCGCGCACGGATTCCAGCAAGGCCTTGCGTTTGGTGGCGGTTTCCTGCGTTGAGTTGTAGGACAATCCGTTGATCGCAGTGTACTGCGGCGAGTGGTAGTATTTTTGATTTTCGTTCAAGGCCATCGGTTGGCGCATGATCTCAAGAAACATCTGATCGGCCTGCGGATGTTGGCCGGTGTAACGCATGACCGAGGTGATTAGGGATTGACGTTCGTAGGCGTTAATGAGCCGATCATCCTGCGAAGCCTTGGCCAGCAACGGCACGGCATCGGACTTGAGCACAGTGTTGAGATAGTTCAGTGCATTGCGATTCAGCCGGCCATCCGTTTTCACCAACAGCTGTTCGGCGTGCTGGGCGAAATCCAGATCGCGATGGCGAATCAACATGGAGTAAAGGTGTGTTTCATGACTGTAATCGCGTGGGGAATTATCCGGTAACGGATTTAACAACAAATCCTTGGCAACCTGCAGGGCGAGTCCTTGATATTTGCCATCGGGTTGGAGTTTTTTGAGGAGTGTATCCAGGAAGGCGACTTCGCCTCCTTTCATGGACATGCCAAGGGCATCGGCCAATAATTCGGTGGCTTCCGGCGTGCCGATGTCGGCCGTGACTTGAAACAATCCCACACGCAAACTGGGGGGGACAATGTAGCCGCCGGTGGGGGAGCCATACGAGCTGGAATGATACGTGTAGGTCGGGGAAGAAACCCGGAAGGGGTCATTGGTGGAGGTCTTGCCATCGGCCCCCCGCACGACGATGGGCGAGCGACTTCGGTTATAGGTGAAGCCGTAGGAGACATCCTCACCACCGGCGAGATAATCCCGTAAGGCGGGCAGGGCTTTTTCTTCCAGGCTGGCCAACGTTTCCAAATGAAAAATGATCTCGCGAGATGTGGGGTAACGGCTTTGGTTATCCATCTCGATGGCCGCCAGTTTTTGCAAAATCTCGGTAGGATTGATTTCCATCGTGACCGTTTCGGTGACGACGGTTTCAATCACCTCAGTTTTGCCTGCTTCGTGTTTGGCGGCGGCCAGAGCCTTGCGTTGTTCGCCGTTCAGGTCGGCCAGCCTGTTGGCGTGCTGGCGCTTGAGTTCTCGGAGTTCGCTAACGTACTGATTGCTGGTGATCACATAACCAGCAGCGGCACCACATATGATGCCGGCAATGATAATGGGCGTGGCTTTCATTTATTTTCTCACATTCACCCCGTGCCGGGTGGTTAATGTATATCGGACGCGGCGTTTTTCGCCGGGCTTCAGTTTAAGGACATATTTGATTTTGGTGGCGTCCACTTTTTCGAACGCATCATCCGAAG